>NZ_MUMF01000045.1 GCF_002155905.1 Streptomyces tricolor
CCAGCTGATCGCCTACCGCGCGCTCCAGGGCGTCGGCGCCGGCGGGCTCATGATCGGTGTCCAGGCGATCATCGCCGACATCGTGCCGCCCCGGGAGCGCGGCCGGTACATGGGACTGATCGGCGCCGTCTTCGGCCTCGCCTCCGTCGCCGGGCCGCTGCTCGGCGGCTACTTCACCGATCACCTGTCCTGGCGCTGGTGCTTCTACGTCAACGTCCCCTTCGGCCTGGTCACCCTCGCCGTCGTCGCCGTCGTCCTGAAGCTCCCCAGGCCACGGGCGCGCGCCCGGCTCGACGTCCTCGGCGCGCTGCTGCTCGCCGCCGCCTCCACCTGCCTGGTGCTGCTCACCAGCTGGGGCGGCACCGACTACGCCTGGGACTCCCGGCAGATCCTCGGCCTCGGCGCCGGCGCCCTCGCCGCCACCGTCCTCTTCCTCGTCGCCGAGCGCTTCGCCGCCGAACCCCTCATCCCGCTCCGGCTGTTCCGCGACTCCGTGTTCACCCTCAGCGGCCTGGTCGGCCTGGTGATCGGCGTCGCCCTGTTCGGCGCCGCCAGCTATCTGCCCACCTTCCTGCAGATGGTCGACGGGGCCAGCGCCACCGAGTCCGGGCTGCTGATGCTGCCGATGATGGCCGGGATCGTCGGCGCCTCCGTCATCGGCGGGCAGCTCATCAGCCAGACCGGCCGCTACAAGATCTTCCCCGTGCTGGGCGGCGCCGTCGCCACCGTCGGCATGTGGCTGCTGTCCCGGCTCCAGACCGACACCCCCCGGCTGCACTACAGCATCTGGATGGCCGTCCTCGGCGCCGGCATCGGCCTGGTGATGCCCGTGCTCGTGCTCGCCGTGCAGAACTCCGTGCGCCCCGCCGACCTCGGCAGCGCCACCAGCGCCAACAACTACTTCCGGCAGATCGGCGGCAGCGTCGGCGCCGCCGTCTTCGGCACCCTCTTCGCCGACCGGCTCACCGACGCCCTGCGCCGGGAACTGCCCCCGCGCGCGGGCACCGGCCTGCCCGACCCCGACTCGATCACCCCGCAGCTCGTCCACGCGCTGCCCCCGGACCTGCGCGACGCCTACGTCCGCGCCTACGCCGACGCGATGCCCCGGATCTTCCTCTACCTCGTCCCGGTGCTCGCCCTCGGCCTGCTCATCGCCTTCTTCCTCAAGGAGAAACCACTGGTGTCCCACAACACCGCCGAAACGGAGCCGCAGACCGTGACCGCCTCGATCCCCGGCGCCCGCGCGCCCTACGCCGCCGGGGTCCCCGTCTGCGGCACCGTGCAGCACCCCGACGGCACCGTGGTGCCCCGCGCGGCGCTCACCCTCATCGACGTCGCCGGGCAGCAGATCGGCCGGGGCGCCAGCGGCGAGGACGGGCGGTACGCGCTCAGCACCCCCGGCTCCGGGTCGTACGTGCTGATCGCCGCCGCCGGCGGGCACCAGCCACAGGCCGTCTCCGTCACCGTCGGCGAACGCCCCGTCGAACTCGACGTCGTCCTCGGCGGCGCCGGACGCCTCGCCGGCAGCGTGCTCACCGCCGACGGCAGCCCCGTACGGGACGCCACCGTCACCCTCACCAACGTGCACGGCGAGGTCGTCGCCGCCACCCGCAGCGGACGCGAGGGCGGCTACGTCATCACCGAGCTGGTCGCCGGCGAGTACACCCTCGCCGCCAGCGCCCCCGCCTTCCGGCCCGCCGCGCTCCCGGTCACCGTGCAGGCGTCCCGGGAGACCCGGCAGGACATCGAACTCGCGGGCGGGGCCGTGCTGAAGGGCACCGTCCGGGCGAGCGGCGGACGGGCCGTGGAGGACGCGCGCGTGACCCTGCTCGACGCGGCCGGCAATGTCGTCGACACCCTCACCACCGGACCCGACGGAACGTTCCGGTTCGTCGATCTGTCCTCCGGTGAGTACACCGTCATCGCCGCAGGTTACCCGCCGGTCGCCACGGTGTTGCAGGTCGCGGGGGGTGGCCGCACGGAACGCGATCTCCAACTGGGCCACGAGGACTGAGCGGGGGCGCGGAGCCGCGCGCCGGAGCGATCCGGCCGGAGCAATTCCAGGATTGCCACACATCGCGACCGGACGCCGCCGTACCGTAGTGGGCGGCGGGACAGATCGTTTGCGGACAGCCGTGGGGAGAGAGGGCCTGGGCCATGGACCGTGGCAGCGAGCGGGACACAGCTCCCGGGCGCGGGGCCGGCGAGCTCGCGGCGGGCCGGATTCCGCTGGCGGTGGTCGTTGTCGACCGGGCCGGGCTGGTGTCCCACTGGAGCAGCGGCGCGCGGCGCCTGTTCGGCGTGGCCCGGGAGGACGCCGTGGGCCGTCCCGCGGCCGACCTGCTGCCGGTCTCCGGCACTCTCCCGGACGACGCCCCGGCACCGGACGCCTTCACCGCGCACGACGGACCCGGCCCCGACCTGGAGTCCTCGCTCGACGGGTACACCGGGTACGCCACGGCCGGCCGCGCCCGCCTCTGCCCGCCCGCGCAGGCCTCCGGCGACGAGCGGCTCGATGTCCTGTGGTGGGCCTACCCGCTGGTCGGCCCGGGCCCCTCCCGGCTGCTCGTGCTCGCCGCCGACGCCACCCGGCTGCGCGCCGAACGAGGCCACGACGACGAGACCGCCGAGCGGGTCTCGCCCGGCTTCGCCCGCCACACCGAACTGCCCGCCTCCGCGGAACTCGAACGGCGGCTGCCCGACATCCTGCCCAACATGGGACCGGGAATCAGCGCCCGCATCGTCTCGCAGGTCCTCGAACTCGGCTACCCCGTCCTGGAGTTCAGCCAGTTCGAGCGGGTGCCCGTCAGCCCGTACTGGGGCGTGCCCCGCCGGCCCGGCCGCACCCGCGCCGAAGCCGTCGTACCGCAGCAGCGGTCACCGGCCGTGATCCCGGCCGGCGCCGAACAGGACCTGGAGTACGCCGCCGTCCGCGAGCGGCTGGAGTTCCTCAACGAGGTCAGCTCCCGCATCGGCTCCTCCCTGGACCTGGGCGAGACCATCCGCGAGGTCACCAGCGCCGCCGTACCCCGGTTCGCGGACTTCGCCGGCACCCATCTGCGCGCCGCGGTGCTGGCCGGCGAGGGCTTCCCGGACGGCCCGCCGGACGCCACCACCGTGATGTTCCGGGTCTGGGTCGAGCACAACGACGAACCGGGCCGCTGGGACGACACCGTGCCCGTCGGCGAGGCCTTCGCCTTCCCCGAGCACACCCCGTTCTACCAGTGCATGGTCACCGGCGAGCCGGTGCTCGTGCCACGGGTCACCGACGAGCTGAGCGAGCGCATCTCCGGCGAGTTCGAGAAGCGCGACCTGAGGCCGCTCATCGGTGGCCGTTCGCTGCTGATCGTCCCGCTCAAGGCACGCAACGTCGTCCTCGGCTTCATGGTGCTGATGCGCCGCCCCGACCGGCCGCAGTTCGACGACATGGACCGCACCACCGGCGCCGAACTCGCCGCCCGCGCGGGCCTCGTGCTCGACAACGCCCGCATGTACACGTACCAGGAGAACGTCGCCGACACCCTCCAGGACAGCATGCTGCCGCGGATCACCCCGCGGATGGCCGGCTGCGACGTCGCCACCCGCTATCTGCCGGGCACCCGGCTCGGCCGGATCGGCGGCGACTGGTTCGACACCATCAAGCTGCCCGGCTCCCGCACCGCCCTCGTGGTCGGCGACGTCATGGGGCACGGCCTCAACTCGGCGGCGATGATGGGTCAGTTGCGCACCGCCGTCCAGACCATGGCCGCCATGGAGACGCCGCCCGCCCAGCTGCTGCGCAATCTGGACGACCTGGCCCGCAGGCTCGGCGACACCTACCTCGCCACCTGCCTGTACGCGGTGTACGACCCGATCCGCGGCGACCTGACCCTCGCCAACGCCGGCCACATCCCGCCCGTGCTGGTCCGCGCCGAGGACGGCGGCAGCGAACTGTTGGAGCTGCCCACCGGCGCGCCGATCGGTGTCGGCGGCGTCCCGTTCGAGGCCGTCCGGGTCCCGGTCCGGCCCGGTGACCGCCTGGTGCTGTGCACCGACGGCCTGGTCGAGGTGCGCGGCTCCGACATCGGCGAGGGGCTGGCCGCGCTCTGCGAATCCGCCGCCCACCCCGCGGCCTCCATGGACGACGCCTGCGACACCATCATCCGTGCCCTCAACACCCGCGGCGGACGCAAGGACGACGTCGCCCTGCTCATGGCCCGCCTCAACGGCATCCCCGACGACCACGTCGCCGAATGGCGGCTCGACCCCGACCCGCGCGAGGTGGCCCGGGCCCGCCGCCTGGTCCGCGAACGCCTCCTGGACTGGGGTCTGCCGCAGGCCGTCGAGACGGCCGAACTGCTGGTCAGCGAGGTCGTCACCAACGCCGTCCGGCATGCCGCGAGCGACCGGATCGGCCTGCGGATCGTCCGCACCGACGCGCTGCTGTTCGAGGTCACCGACGACGAACCGGCCCTGCCCGCCATGCTGAACGCCGGCCCCTACGACGACGCGGGCCGCGGCCTGCGCGTGGTCAGCCGGCTGGCCCGGGAGTGGGGCGCCAGCGCCACCGGGCACCGCAAGACCGTCTGGTTCGAACAGGCCCTCGGCGCAAGCGGCTGACGGAGTGGCCGGGGGCCGTACATCCGGTGAAGGTGGCCACCCGACCCTTGCCGTGCGCCCGGGCACCGCGATATCCCGATCACGGAATCGAACCGTGGGGAGAACGCATGAACGTCTCGGACAACTACCGCAATGCCTGGGAGAGTTACTGGAGTGAGACCTCCGACGCCCGGGGCGAGGCGATATGGGACTCCGATCCCGCGCTGAGCGCCGCGCCGCACAGCGACCTGCTCCTGCCCCACGCCGACCCGGACCGTACGATCGTCGACCTCGGCTGCGGCAACGGCACCCAGACCCGCTACCTGGCCACCCGGTTCGCCCGCGCCGTCGGCGTCGACCTCTCGCACGCCGCCGTCGAGCACGCCCGCCGCGCCGCGAACGGCGACCCCGTCGAGTTCCAGCAGCTCGACCTCACCGACGCCGAGGCCGTGGAGGCCCTGCACCGGCGGCTCGGCGACGCCCATGTCTACATGCGGGCCGTCATCCACCAGAGCGAACCGGCCGCGCGGCCCGCGGTGGCCGCCGCCGTCGCCCGGCTCATCGGCAGCGCGGGCCGTGCCTTCGTCGTCGAACTCACCTCCGGCTCCCGGGACGTGCTGCGGCGAGCGGCGTCCGAACCGGCCGGCCCGCCGCCCAAGCTCCAGCGCGTCTTCCAGCACGGCCTCAAGCCCGCCGACGCCCCCGACGAGGAGATCCCGCGGCTGCTCGCCGAGGCCGGCCTCACCGTGCTGGCCGAGGGCGAGACGACGTTGCCGCAGACCGAGTACCTCGCGGACGGCACCCGGATCGACCTGCCGGCCCACTGGTTCGTCCTCGGCAGGGCCTGACCGGCCCCGGGGCCGCCGCCGGTGGCCAGGGCGCGGTGCAGGGTCAGGCCCTCGATGAGCGCGTCGAGCCGGCGGGCGGTGTCCGGGGCGAAGTGCTTCTCCGGGTGGACGCGGCTGCGGCGCATCCAGGCGTGGGTGAGTTCCCGGTAGGCGGGCCGGTGATGTGGAGGTGGCTGCGGCTCCCCGGTTCCGGACCGGGGACGTCGTGCGGGTGCGTGTCTCCCCGCAGGCCCGCGCAGGGGTCTGGCCGGTGCGGAAGCGACCGTCGGGCACCCGGACTGCGACGGGGACCCCGACCCCGCTCACCGGACGGCGACGGTGTGGTGCGGGGGCCGGCACGGTGACCGGTCCGGGGAAGACGTGGGCCCGCTCGCCGCACCCTGCCGTGACCGCGGGCCCGTTACCTCGTCCGGGTGACCGCGGGCCGTTCCGGCGCGGTCTCGTCCGCGGTGCGCGAGTCTCGTCCTTGTCGGGGTCCCTTCTGCCCGGGGGAGTCGTGGAGGCATGCCCGCACAGCAGGCCGGCGCCGAGCAGGCCGGCGAGCCGGAGCCGGCGGTACGACGGCGGCGCCCGGCCCGGCACAGGTCGTGCCGGGCCGGGCCACCGGGGTCAGAAGTCCCAGCTCTGGCTCCGCGCCCCGTTGCAGCTCCAGCTCACCAGGAGCTGGCCGTTCTCCGGCCGGCCGCCCAGGATGTCGAGGCACTTGCCGTTCATCCGGCTACGGATCTCGGAGCCGTTCCGGAACCACTTCTGGTTGCTGCCGCCGGTGCAGTCCCACATGCTCACCGCGCCCTGGTCACCCGGATGGAAGGCGTAGATCTCCAGGCACTTGCCGTTCAGGCCGGACCGGATCTGCTCACCGTCCCAGCGCCATTGCTGATTGGTGTTGCCGTGGCAGTCCCACGTCACGGTGGAGGCGCCGTTCTCCTGGTGGAACATGAAGATGTCGGCACACCTTCCGTTCAGGTTGGACTTGAGCAGTGGTGCCGCGGCGTAGGCCGGCGGGCCCGTCAAGGTCCCGCCGACCGCGAGCCCGACGGCCGCCAGCAGCGGGAGCAGTCGTTTCACGGTGTTCATGCTTTCCCTCCGTACAGCCGGTGCGCGGTTGCGCTGGCCCATGTGTAGGCGCCCCGGGTTGTCCGGCGCCGGGCCGCGGACCGCCGGACAACAACAGCCGGACAGCGACAGCCCGGCACGCCCCGCGTCGCGGCCGGGGCGAGGCGGCAGAAAGGAAGACCCGTGCCACGCGCCGAACGCCCCCTCGACCCGGACACCGGTCCGCTGCCGCGCTTCGCGGCCGACCTGCGCAAGCTGCGCGAGGCGGCGGGACGGCCGCCCTACCGGGAACTGGCCCGCAGGGCCCACTACTCGTCCACCACGCTGTCGGACGCCGCGGGCGGGCGTACCTTTCCGAGCCTGAGCGTCACCCTGGCGTACGTGGCGGCGTGCCGGGGCGACTGCCGCGCCTGGGAGGCCCGTTGGCACGCGGTCGCCGCCGAGCTCGCCGTCGGCACACCTGGCGACGAGCCCGCGGACGCCGGCCCGGAGGGCGCACCGTACGCCGGGCTGTCGGCGTTCCAGCCGGAGGACGCCGACCGCTTCTTCGGGCGCGAGCGGCTGACCGGCGAGGTGCTGGCCAAGGTGCGCGACCGCCGGTTCCTGGCGGTCTTCGGGCCGTCCGGGTCGGGGAAGTCCTCGCTGCTGCGGGCGGGGCTCGTCGCCCGCGCACGGGCGGCGGGGTGGCCGGTGCTGCTCTTCACGCCGGGGCCCCGCCCCGTGGAGGAGTGCGCGGTCCGCCTGGCCACGGTCACGGGAGAGGCCCCCGGCGCGCTGCTGACCGAACTGCGCGACGATCCCGCGACGCTGCACCTGCGGATCCGGCAGGCCGTGCTCGACCGCGCGCCCGACATCGACACCCTGATCGTGGTCGACCAGTTCGAGGAGGTCTTCACCCTCTGCCGGGACCGGGACGAACGGGTCGCGTTCCTCTCCCTGCTGATCACGGCCGCCACGGCGACGACCAGCCGTACCCGGGTGGTCCTCGGCGTGCGCGCCGATTTCTACGGCCACTGCGTCCAGGACCCCCAACTGGTGGAGGCCCTGCGCGACGCGCAGATCGCGGTCGGCCCGATGAGCAGCCAGGAGCTGCGCGAGGCCATCACCCGGCCGGCCGCGCTCGCCGGCTGCACGGTGACCGGCCCGCTGCTGGCGGCCGTGGTCGCGGACGCCACCGGCCAGCCGGGCGCGCTGCCGCTGGTCTCGCACGCGATGGTGGAGACCTGGCGCCGCCGCAGCGGCAACCGCCTGACCCTGGACGGGTACCTGGCGGCCGGCGGAATCCAGCACGCGCTCGCGCAGACCGCGGAGGTCGCGTACCGGGCGTTGTCGCCGGCGCAGCGGAACGTCGCCAGATCGCTCTTCCTCCGGCTGACCGCGCTGGGCGTCGGGACCGAGGACACCAGGCGCCGGATCAGCAGGGAGGAACTGGACCCGGGCCCCGACACCGCATTCGTCCTCGAATCCCTCGCCCGGCAGCGGCTGGTGACGCTGGACGAGGAGTGCGTCGAGATCACCCACGAGGCGATCATCCGGTGCTGGCCGAGGCTGCGCGGCTGGCTGACCGAAGACCGGGACCGGCTGCTCCTGCACCGGCAGCTCACCGAGGCGACCGCCGGCTGGGAGGCGCAGGACCGCGACCCGCACGCCCTGTACCGGGGTGCCCGGCTCGCCGCGGCACTGGACCTGGCCGCCGCGGACGGCAGCCGGCTCACGTCCAGGGAACGGCGCTTCCTCGACGCGAGCAGGGACGCGCAGGCCGGCGAGACGGCGGCGGTCAGACGGCGGACGGTCCGGCTGCGGCAGCTGGTCGCGCTGCTCACCGTGCTGGTGGTCGTCGCGGTCACCGCGGGCGTGCTGGCCGTCGGCTCGCGCGGCTCGGCCATCCGGCAGCGCAACGTGGCCATCGCGCGGAAGGCCGCCGCGGACGCGGCCGAGGTCCGGCCGCAGAACCCGGCGCTCGCCGCGCAACTGAACCTGGCCGCCTACCGGCTGGCCGCCACGTCCGACGTCCGCGACCAGCTGATGAGCGCGTTCGCGACGCCGTACACGAGCCGCCTCACCGGCCACGGATCCGACGTGGTCTCGGTCTCCTTCGCCCCGCACAGCACGCTCCTGGCCACCGCGAGCTGGGACCGCACGGTCCGGCTGTGGGACGTCGGGGACGCCCACCGCCCCGTCCAGTCGGCGGTCCTGCACCAGCCCGGGCGGATGCTGGCGGTCGCGTTCGGGCAGGGCGGACGCGTCCTGGCGGCGGCTGGCGAACGGTCGGTACGGCTGTGGGACGTGGCGAACCGGCGAGCGCCCACCGAGCTGAGCACCCTGCCGGCCCAGCGGGCCGCGCCGACCTGGGTGGCGTTCCGGCCCCGCGGCGACATCGTCGCCACCGGTCACACCGACGGTGCGACCCGGCTGTGGAACGTGCGAGATCCCCGGCGTCCCTCGCTCGTGGCCACCCTCCCCGGCCACACCCACGTGGTCACCTCGACGGCGTTCAGCCCGGACGGGGACACGCTGGCGACCACCGGCGACACCACCGCCGTGCTGTGGGACGTCACCGACCCCGCGCGTCCGCGCCGCCTCGACGTGCTCCGCGGCCACACCGACACGATGACCTCCGTGGCGTTCAGCCCGGACGGACGGACGGTGGCGACCGGTGGCTGGGACCACACCGCACGGATCTGGTCCATCGGCAGCGGCCGGCGGACGCGGCCACCGGTCGTCCTGCACGGCCATTCCGCGATCGTCTGGTCGGTGGCGTTCCACCCCGACGGCCGCACGCTCGTCTCGACCGGCGGATCCACCCTGTTCTGGGACGTCGCCGACCCCGCACGCCCCCGGCGCGTCGGCGTGATTCCCGGTGGGGCCTACCAAGCCGCGTTCAGCCCGGACCGCCGCATGCTCGCCAACTCCGACCGGCTGCTGAACCTGGCGGACCTCACGCTCGGCACCCACGACGACGTGGTCACCTGCCTGGCGTTCGCCCCGGGCGGCCGTCTGCTCGCCAGCGCCAGCTGGGACGGCAGCGCACGCCTGTGGCAGGTCACCGGCGGCCGGGCCCTGTGGTCGCGGGCGATCCTGCGCGGGCACACCAGGTTCGTGCGGTCCGTGGCGTTCAGCCCGGACGGGCGCACCCTCGTCACCGGGAGCGAGGACACCACCGTCCGCGTCTGGGACGTGACCGAACCGCGCCGCCCCCGGCTCACGGCGGTCCTCACCCCCGACGCCGGCGAAGTCGCCGGGGCCGGCTTCAGCCCCGACGGCCACCTGCTGGCCGTGTGGGCGCACGACGCGACCGGACTGTGGGACCTGACCGATCCCGGCGGCCCCCGGCCGGTGGGCCGGATCACCGAGGGCGGGCCGCCCGTCACGACGGCGTCGTTCCGGCCGGACGGCCGCACGCTGGTGACGAGCACGGGCGAGTCCGGCTCCCTGCGCCTCTGGGACATCGGCGATCCGCGCAGCCCCCGGGAACTGCCGTCCCCGTTCCGGTCCGACCCGCTGACCCATGGCGTGTTCAGCCCCGACAACCGGACGCTGGCCGCCGTCCACCGGACGGACCGGACGGTCTGGCTGATCGACATCGGTGACATCGGTGCCATCGACGGCACCGGCCGCCCGGCGAAGGCGGCGCGGCTGCGGGCGTCCGGCTCCTGGCTCTACCCGCCGGCCTTCTCCGCGGACGGCCGCCGGCTGGCAGCCGGTGCCGCCGACGGCCAGGTCCTGCTGTGGGACGTGCACGGCACGGCTGCCCCCGCCGTCCTCGCCGGCCACGCGGACCCGGTGCCGGCCGTGGCGTTCGGCCCGCACGGCGACACCCTGGCCACCGGCGGCAACGACTTCACGATCCGGCTGTGGGACACCCGCCCGGACCGGGTCGCCGCCCGCGTCTGCGACAGCGCGTACCCGCGGATCACCCGGGCCGCATGGGCACGGTACTTCCCGGCGGTCGACTTCACCCCGCCCTGCCCGGCCCCATGACGTCCGGCCGGCCCGCGCGCGAAGCCCTCTCCGCCTCATAGGAAGTTCCCCCTCCGGCGCGTAACGTGGACCAGCATGAAGATCCTCATCAGTGCCGACATGGAGGGGGCCACCGGCGTCACCTGGCCCGCCGACGTGCTGCCGGGGACGCCGCAGTGGGAGCGGTGCCGCTCGATGTTCACCTCGGACGTGAACGCCGCCGTGGAGGGCTTCTTCGACGGCGGCGCCGACCGGGTGCTCGTCAACGAGGCCCACTGGACCATGCGCAACCTGCTGCTTGAGCGGCTCGACGAGCGGGTCGAGATGCTCACCGGCCGGCACAAGGCGCTGTCCATGGTGGAGGGCGTCCAGCACGGCGACGTCGACGGCATCGCGTTCGTCGGCTACCACGCGGGCGCCGGCATGGAGGGCGTCCTCGCCCACACCTACCTCGCCAACCAGATCACCGGGGTGTGGCTGAACGGCGTCCGGGCCAGCGAGGGTCTGCTCAACGCGCACGTCGTCGCCGAGTACGGCGTCCCCGTCGTCCTCGTCACCGGCGACGACATCGCCTGCGAGGACGCCCTCGGCTATGCGCCCGAGGCACGGAAGGTCGCCGTCAAGGACCACGTGTCGCGCTACGCCGCCGTGTGCCGGACACCGGCCAGGACCGCGGCCGACATCCGCGCGGCGGCCAAGGAGGCGACCGGGCTGGCGGTCCGTCACCCCCCGGTGCGCGGCGGGCCGTTCACCGTCGCCGTCGAGTTCGACGCCGAGCACCTCGCGTCGGCCGCCACGGTCGTCCCCGGCGTGGCGCGGACCGGGGAGCGGAAGGTGGCGTACACCAGCTCCACCATGTACGAGGGGATCAGGACGTTCAAGGCGGTCACCACGATCGTCTCTGCCGCCGTGGAGGAGCAGTATGGCTGACCAGCGGGCCGATGAGCTGGCCCTGGCCGAGGTCGTGGAGTTCACCTCGGGTCTGATCCGCATCGACACCACCAACCGGGGCGGCGGGGACTGCCGGGAGCGGCCCGCCGCCGAGTACGCGGCCGAGCGGCTGGCCGGGGCGGGGCTGGAACCCCTGCTGCTGGAGCGCACCCCGGGCCGTACCAACGTGGTGGCCCGGATCGAGGGCACCGACCCGTCCGCCGACGCGCTGCTGGTCCACGGCCACCTCGACGTCGTACCCGCCGAGGCCGCCGACTGGCGTGTCCACCCGTTCTCCGGCGAGGTCCGGGACGGCCTGGTGTGGGGGCGCGGCGCCGTCGACATGAAGAACATGGACGCGATGATCCTGGCGGTGCTCCGGTCCTGGGCCCGGCAGGGCGTACGGCCCCGCCGCGACCTCGTCATCGCGTTCACCGCCGACGAGGAGGCCAGCGCAGAGGACGGCTCCGGATTCCTCGCCGACCGGCACCCCGAACTCTTCGAGGGCTGCACGGAAGGCATCAGCGAGTCGGGCGCCTTCACCTTCCACGACGGGGCCGGCCGGGAGATCTACCCGATCGCCGCGGGGGAGCGGGGCACCGGCTGGCTCAAGCTCACCGCGCGCGGCCGGGCCGGGCACGGCTCCAAGGTGAACAAGGAGAACGCGGTGACCCGGCTGGCCGCCGCCGTCACCCGCATCGGCGAGCACGAGTGGCCGCTCCGCCTCACCCCGA
Source organism: Streptomyces tricolor (assembly GCF_002155905.1). Lineage (GTDB taxonomy): Bacteria > Actinomycetota > Actinomycetes > Streptomycetales > Streptomycetaceae > Streptomyces > Streptomyces tricolor. The sequence continues at coordinate 12,107 of NZ_MUMF01000045.1, forward strand.
CCGTGCGGGCCGCCCTCGCCGAACTCGCCGCCCTCTACGGCATCGACGCCGACTTCACCGACGTGGACCGGCTGCTGGAGAAGCTCGGCCCGGCCGCCCGGCTGGTCGAGGCGACCGTCCGCAACAGCGCCAACCCGACCATGCTGGACGCCGGTTACAAGCTCAACGTCATCCCCGGCGAGGCGGTCGCCCATGTGGACGGGCGGTATCTGGCGGGCACCGAGGAGGAGTTCGCCGCCACGCTGGACGAGCTGACGGGTCCGGACGTGCAGTGGGAGTTCGCGCACCGCGAAGTGGCCCTCCAGGCACCGGTGGACGCGCCGCTGTTCGCGCGGATGCGGGCCGCCGTCGAGGAGTTCGCGCCCGGCGGGCACGTGGTGCCGTACTGCATGTCGGGCGGCACGGACGCCAAGCAGTTCTCCCGGCTCGGCATCACCGGCTACGGCTTCACCCCGCTGAAGCTGCCCGCGGACCTCGACTACGGGGCGCTGTTCCACGGCGTGGACGAACGGGTGCCCGTCGAGGCGCTGCACTTCGGGGTCCGGGTACTGGACCGCTTCCTGCGGACGGCCTAGCCGGTGGGGGACGAGGTGCTGAGGTCGCCGTACGGATCCTGGCCGTCGCCCATCGACGCGGCGCTCGCCGCCGCGCACGACGGACGGCCGGAGTGGGTGGATTTCGTCGGGGACGAGATCTGGTGGACCGAGCCCCGGCCGGCCGAGGGCGGCCGGCGGGCCCTGGTGCGGCGACGGGCCGCGGGGGGCGAGGAGTCGGTGCTGCCCGAGCCGTGGAACGTGCGCAGCCGGGTCATCGAGTACGGCGGCCGGCCCTGGACCGGGGAGGTCCACGACGGCCGGCCGCTGATCGTCTTCGTGCACTGCGCCGACCAGCGGCTGTACCGGTACGAGCCCGGCGGCGAGCCCGTCCCGCTCACCCCCCGCTCCGCGGTGGGCGGCGGCCTGCGCTGGGCCGAGCCCCGGCTGGACCTCGCCCGCGGTGAGGTGTGGTGCGTGCTGGAGGAGTTCACCGGGGACGGACCCGACGACGTCAGGAGGCTCCTGGCCGCCGTACCGCTGGACGGCTCGGCCGCCGACGACCGCGGTGCCGTCCGGGAGCTGACCGGCGCCCGGCACCGGTTCGTCACCGGCGCCCGGCTCTCCCCGGACGGGCGGCGGGCCGCCTGGCTGGGCTGGGACCATCCGCGGATGCCGTGGGACGGGACGGAGCTGCTGGTCGCCGAGGTCACGGAGGACGGCCGGCTGACCGAGCCGCGGACGGTGGCCGGCGGACCGGACGAGGCCGTCGCCCAGGTCGAGTGGGCGCACGACGGCAGGCTGCTGTACGCGAGCGACCGCAGCGGCTGGTGGAACCTCTACCGCGACGGCGCCCCTCTGTGCACGCGCGAGGAGGAGTTCGGCGGGCCCCTGTGGCAGCTCGGCCTGCGCTGGTTCGCGCCGCTGGACGACGGGCTCCTGGCGGTCGTGCACGGCCGCGGTGCCGCCGTCCTCGGGATACTGGACCCGGAGTCCGGCGAGATCGTCGACGCCGCCGGACCCTGGACCGAGTGCACCCCCACCCTCGCCACCCACGGCCGGCGGGTCGTCACGGTCGGCGCCGGCCCGCGCACCGGGTACGAGGTGATCGAGCTGGACACCGGCACCGGCCACGCCCGCGTGGTCGGCGCCCGGCACCGGGACCCCGTCGACCCCGCCCACTACCCGGAGCCGCGGATCCGCACCTTCCGCGGCCCCGACGGCCGCGAGGTGCACGCCCACGTCCACCCGCCGCACCACCCCGCACGGACCGCGCCGGACGGCGAACTGCCGCCCTATGTCATCTGGGCGCACGGCGGGCCCACCAGCCGGGCGCCGCTCGTGCTGGACCTGGCGGTCGCCTACTTCACCTCGCGGGGCATCGGGGTCGCCGAGGTGAACTACGGCGGCTCCACCGGGTACGGCCGGGCCTACCGGGAGCGGCTGCGCGGACAGTGGGGCGTGGTCGACGTCGAGGACTGCGCGGCCGTCGCCCGCGCCCTCGCCGACGAGGGCACCGCCGACCCCGCACGGCTGGCGATCCGCGGCGGCAGCGCCGGCGGCTGGACCGCCGCCGCCTCCCTCACCACCACCGACGTCTACGCCTGCGGCACCATCGTCTACCCGGTGCTCGACCTCGCCACCTGGGGCCCCGGCGAGACCCACGACTTCGAGTCCCGCTACCTTCAGTCGCTGATCGGCCCGCCCGCCGAGGTGCCCGCCCGGTACGCCGAGCGCTCCCCGACCGCGCACGCCGACCGGCTCACCGTGCCCTTCCTGCTGCTCCAGGGCACGGACGACGTCGTCTGCCCGCCCGCCCAGTGCGAGCGCTTCCTCGCCCGGATCGCGGGCCGGGGCGTGCCGCACGCCTACCTCACCTTCGCCGGGGAGGGGCACGGGTTCCGCCGGGCCGATACCATGATCCGCGCCCTGGAGGCGGAACTGTCCCTGTACGCCCAGGTGTTCGGGCTGGAGCCGACACCATCGGTACCGAAGGTGGAGCTGACCCCGTGAACGAACTCGTCCGGCCGCGCCGGCTGGCCCCGGGCGCGCGGGTCGCCGTCGTCGCCCCCAGCGGGCCGGTGCCCGAGGAACGGCTCCAGGCGGGCCTCGACGTACTGCGCGGCTGGGATCTCGACCCGGTCGTCGGCCCCCATGTCCTGGACCGGCACCCCGAGTTCGGCTACCTCGCCGGCACGGACGCCGACCGCGCCGCCGACTTCCAGAACGCCTGGTGCGACCCCACCGTGGACGCCGTGCTGTGCGCCCGCGGCGGCTACGGCGTGCAGCGCATGATCGACCTGCTCGACTGGGACGCGCTGCGGGCGGCTGGGCCCAAGGTCTTCGTCGGGTTCAGCGATCTCACCGTGCTGCACGAGGCCATCGCCACCCGCCTGGGACTGGTCACCCTGCACGGGCCGATGGCGGCCGGCATCGACTTCCTCAAGAACGCGCGGGCCCAGGAGCACCTGCGGGCCACCCTGTTCGCCCCCGAGACGGTCCGCACCATCGCCTCCGGCGGCACGGCCCTGGTGCCCGGCCGCGCCCGCGGCACCACCCTCGGCGGCTGCCTCTGCCTGCTCGCCGCGGAACTCGGCACCCCGCACGCCCGGCCCGCCGCCCGCGGCGGACTGCTCTGCCTGGAGGACGTGGGCGAGGAGACGTACCGGCTGGACCGGTACCTCACCCAACTCCTGCGCGCCGGCTGGCTGGACGGGGTGCGCGGAGTGCTGCTCGGCTCCTGGGCGGACTGCGCCGACTACACCGAGGTGCGCCCCCTGCTGGTCGACCGGCTCGGCGGACTCGGGGTGCCGGTCGCGGAGAACGTCGGCTTCGGCCACGGCGAGGGGGCGCTGACCATCCCGTTCGGGGTCGCGGCCGAGCTGGACGCGGAGGCGGGCACGCTCACGCTGGACGAGCCGGCGCTGCTCTGACGCCGTAGGCTGGCCGGATGCCGCACCCCCCGTCCCGCCACCTCGCCGAGGGCCCGCGCGTCGCCCTCCGCCCCTTCACCCTCGACGACGGCCCGGAGTTCACCGCGCGGGCCCGGGAGAGCAAGGACCTGCACCGGCCGTGGCTGTTCCCGCCGGACAGCGACGAGGCGTACGCCGACTACGCCGGCCGGCTCATCGAGGACCCCGCCCGGGTCGGCTTCCTGGTCTGCGAGAAGGACAGCGGGGCCATCGCCGGCTTCATCAACATCAACAACATCGTGCGGGGCGGCTTCCAGTGCGGCGCCCTCGGCTACGGCGCCTTCGCGCACGCGGCCGGGCGGGGCCTGATGCGCGAAGGACTGGAGCTGGTGATCGGGTACGCGTTCGGGCCGCTGGGCCTGCACCGGCTGGAGATCAACGTCCAGCCCGGCAACGCCGCCTCCATCGCCCTCGCCCGGGGCGCCGGCTTCCGCCTGGAGGGCTTCTCGCCGAACATGATCTACGTCGACGGGGCCTGGCGCGACCACGAACGCTGGGCCCTGACCACCGAGATGCGCACGGAAGCGGCTCAGCCGCGCTGATCCACGTACTCGAAGACCGAGCCGTCCGGATGCATCGCCAGCAGATTCCGGCCCACCGGCGTCGGCACCGGCCCCGCGATGATCCTGGCGCCCAGCCCGGTCAGCAGCCGGTGGGCCTCGTCCACGTCCTTCACGGCGATCGTGGCCGCCACCTTGCGCAGGATCTCCAGCTCCTCCTCCGGTCCGCTCATCAGCAGGAAGGAGCCGATCGCGGCGACCTGCACGCCGCCGCGCTGGAAGCGCTGCGCTGTGCCGCCGGACAGGCTCTCGTAGAAGGGGATCGCGGTGTCGAGGTCGTCGACGCAGATGCGCAGCGTGGCGCCCAGAATCTCCATGCCCCCGAGCCTAGTTGGCGTCCCCGGCGGCGCGCAGGCCCCCCCGCGTTACCCGCTGTGCCCGGCGGGTACCCGGAGGGTATGGACCGTTTGGATCACCTGGAACATCTGGACAAGCACCTCGTCGAAGAGCTGGCTCAGGTGGCACGCGAGACGGTACGCGACGAACTGCGGGAGCAGTCCCGCAAGCGGCGCCGCACCGCCATGCTCTACGCCGCGTCGGGCGCCGTCGCCCTGTACGCGGGCGGCGCGGTGGCCCTCGCCGTGGGCCTGGCCCTGGCGACCGCCCTGCCCGGCTGGGCCGCGGCACTGATCACCGCGGTGCTCCTGGGCGCGCTGGCCTACTGCCTGCGCGGCGCCGCCCACTCCGGGCACCGGCAGCACCCCCCGCAGCACGTGGTGGGCGGCGCGCCGCCGGCCACCCCGCCGACCGGCCTCGGCATGCCGTACCCGCCGATGCCGCAGACCCCGCCGGAGACCCCTCACCACAGGGCCTGACGGGGAGGGAAGGGGCGAGGAGGGGTGGTGCGGCCGACCTCACCACCCCCCCGCTCACCCGCGAAGCTGCGGCAGCACCTTCGTCCGGTAGAAGTCGAAGAACCCCCGCTGATCGGGACCGATCTGGTTCACGTACACCCGGTCGAACCCGGCGTCCGCGAACGCCTTCAGCGCCGACACATGTTCGTCGACGTCGTCCCCGCACACCGACTGCTCCCGCACCATGTCCTCGGTGACCAGCTCGTGCAGCTGCTCGAAGTGCCGGGGCGAGGGCAGCACCTGCCCCATCTCGCCGGGCAGCAGCTCGTTGGGCCAGAGCCGGTGCACCGTACGGACGCACTCCTCGCGGTCGGTGCCGTAACAGACCTTCGTGCCGCCGCTGACCGGCTTGGCCCCGCCGCCGCCCTCGCGGAACCGGGTGACCATCTCCTCCTCCGGCGTCATCGTGATGTAGCCGTCGCCCACCCGCGCGGCCAGCGCGGTCGCCTTCGGGCCGAAGCCGGAGATGTCGATCGGGACGGGCTCGTCGGGGACGGTGTAGAGGCGGGCGTTCTCCACGGTGTAGTGGGTGCCGTGGTGGTTGACCTCCTCCCCGGTGAACAGCCGGCGCATCACCTGGATCGCCTCCTCCAGCATCTCCAGGCGCACGGGCAGCGGGGGCCAGCGGTCGCCGAGGATGTGCTCGTTCAGCGCCTCGCCGGTGCCCACGCCCAGCCGGAAGCGGCCCTCGGTCATCACCGCGCTGGTCGCCGCGGCCTGCGCCACGACCGCCGGGTGCATCCGTACGGTCGGGCAGGTCACCGCGGTCTCGACGGGCAGCGACACCGCCTCCGACAGCGCGCCGATCACCGACCACACGAACGCGCTCTGCCCCTGGGCGTCGTTCCACGGGTGGAAGTGGTCGGAGATCCACAGTGCCTGGAAGCCGGCCTGCTCCGCCATCCGGGCCTGTTCGACGAGGGCTGCGGGGTCGTGTTCCTCGCTCGCCAGGAAATAGCCGTACTCGGGCATGGGGAAACCTCCGCGCGGACGAAGCCCGTGGTGGTGTGATCCGGTCCCGGCCCGGGTAACCGAGGCCGGCCCGGGCGAAACGCGGGCACCGGCGGGACGGCGTTCGGGTGCCCGGACCGGCGTACGGGTGACCGGCCCGGCGTTTGGGTGCCCCGGCCCCGGTTACGCGGAAGACCTCGGACGAGCCACACCGCCGGAGGCGCACCGTGAGCCGACCTCGCGTCGTGATCGTCGGCGCCGGTTTCGCCGGGTACCGGGCTGCCCGCACCCTGGCCCGGCTCACCCGGAACCGGGCCGACATCACCCTGCTGAACCCGACCGACTACTTCCTCTACCTGCCGCTGCTGCCGCAGGTCGCCGCCGGCGTCCTGGAGGCCCGCCGGGTCACCGTGTCGCTGCCCGGCACCCTGCGCGGGGTGCGCCTGGTGCTCGGCGAGGCGGACGGCGTCGACCTGGACGAGCGCACCGTCCACTACTCCGACCCCGAGGGCGGCGCGGGCAGCCTGCGGTACGACCGGCTGGTGCTGGCCGTCGGCAGCGTCAACAAACTGCTGCCCGTCCCCGGTGTCGCCGAGCACGCGCACGGCTTCCGCGGGCTACCCGAGGCGCTCTACCTGCGCGACCATGTGACCCGGCAGGTGGAACTCGCCGCCGCCGAGGACGACCCCGGCCGCCGCGCCGCCCGGTGCACCTTCGTGGTGGTCGGCGCCGGCTACACCGGCACCGAGGTGGCCGCCCATCTTCAGATGCTCACCGACCGGCTGGTCCGCCGGCGCCCCCTGCCCGGCGGCCTGCGCCCCCGCTGGCTCCTGCTGGACGTGGCGCCGCGGGTGCTGCCGGAGCTGGACGAGCGGCTGTCCCGTACGGCCGACCGGGTGCTGCGGGCGCGGGGTGTCGACGTGCGGATGGGCACGTCGGTGAAGGAGGCCACCCGGGACGGGGTGCTGCTCACCGACGGGGAGTTCGTGGCCTCCCGGACCCTGGTGTGGTGCGTGGGCGTACGACCCGATCCGCTGGTGGAGGCCGTCGGGCAGCCGCTGGAGCGCGGCCGGCTGATCGTCGATCCGCAGCTGCAACTGCCGGGCCGCGCCGACGTGTTCGCCTGCGGGGACGCGGCCGCCGTGCCCGACCTGGAGCGTCCCGGGAGCTTCACCCCCATGACGGCGCAGCACGCCTGGCGGCAGGGCCGGGTGGCCGGCGAGAACGTGGCCGGCTCGCTCGGTCTCGGCCGGCGCCGGCGTCCGTACCGCCACCGGGACCTGGGCTTCGCCGTCGACCTGGGCGGGGCCCGGGCCGCGGCCAATCCGCTCGGCGTCCCGCTGTCCGGCCCGGCCGCCGGTGTCGTCACCCGCGGCTATCACCTGGCCGCGCTGCCCGGCAACCGCATCCGGGTCGCCGCCGACTGGCTGCTGGACGCCGTACTCCCGCGCCAGGGCGTCCAGTTGGGCCTCGTCCGGTCCTGGTCGGTCCCGTTGGACACGGCCTCACCGGAGCTGGCGCGGGTACCGGGAGGGCCGGACCGGCCGTCGGCCCGAACAGGAGGCGAACCCATGACACGCGAGTCGGCACCCGGCACGGATCCGGGGCGGCGGACGGCCGCGGAGCCGGGAAAGACCGAGCCGGCCGCCGAGCCCGGGGACAACGGGCCGGCTACCGAGCCCGGGGACAACGGGCCGGC
>NZ_MUMF01000448.1 GCF_002155905.1 Streptomyces tricolor
CTGCGCACCCTGGTGCACGACGGATACGTGCGGAAACTGGACGACGGCGGCTTCGTCCTCGGTGACAAGCTGAACTCGCTGCACACGGCGGGCGGCACCCAGACGCTGCTCAGCCGGGTGCGCCCGACGCTGACCGCCCTGCGCGACGAGCTGTCCAGCGCCGCCTACCTCACGTTCTACGAGGACGGCGAGATCAGGGTCGCCGAGATCGTCGACGGCCCCCGTACCCCCCGGGTGGATCTGTGGGTGGGGTTCGAGGACGCCGGCCACGCCACCGCGCTGGGCAAGTCCGTGCTGCGCGAGCTGGACGAGGACGCCCGCCGGGACTACCTCTCCCGGCACCACCTCGCCGATCTCACCCCCCGGACCATCACCAGCGTCCCGGAGCTGCTCCGCAGGATCGAGTCGCCCCCCTTGGCCCCGGCCGTCACGGACCTGGAGGAGTACACGCTGGGCACCGTGTGCGTCGCCGTGCCCGTCTACCGCGGGAACACCCTCGGCTCCCTCGGCGTCTCCCTGCCCGCGGAGCGGCAGGAGCGCATCCAGCAGGTCCGGACGCGTCTGCTCGCCATCGCCGGCCGGGTGACCAGGGGGCTCTCGCTCACTATCTGAAATCCCGCGCCTTGTGGCGGCCCGCCCCCGGCCCGTTTGCTTGATGAAACGGACACTCCGGGTGTGCACCCCCTACCGGCGAGGACTGCGGACGCGACATGAGCCAGGCCCGACACCATGGTGGCGACCACGCGCCGAGGCGGCTGTTCCGGAACCGGCCCGCCGCCCGGGGGCCGGTCCGCCGGTGTGCCGCCGGGCAGCTGGCCGCGGGCCTGCCGGTGCTGGTCGTCGCCGTCGTCGTGCTCGTCGACGTGGCCGGCGGGGCGGGTCTGGTCTGGCTGCCGCTGCTGGCGGCCGGCCCCGCGCTGGCGGCCACCACCAACGGTCCGCGCGGTGTCCTCTGCGTCGGTCTGCTCGCCGCCGCGGCGGGCGCGGCGCTGGGCGTCGGGCACGGGGTTCCCGCCGGGGAGCTGGCGGCCGTCCTGTGCGCCCTGCTGGCGGTCACCGCGGCGAGCGGGCTGGCCAGCCTGTTGCGGGGCCGTCGGGAACGGGTCCTCGCGGCCGTCCGCTCGGTC
>NZ_MUMF01000449.1 GCF_002155905.1 Streptomyces tricolor
GGTGCGGGACCGGCTCGCCGCCGACGGGGCCAACGCCCGGCAGACCGAGATGGAGGCCCGCCTCCAGGTCCGTACGCACGAGGAGCGGGTCAAGGGGCTCGCCGGGCGCGCCGACTCGCTCGACCGCGCGGCCCGCGCCGAACGCGAGGCACGCGCGCGTGCCGAGCAGCGGCGGGCCCGGCTGCGGCACGAGGCGGCGGTCGCCGAAGCCGTCGCCTCCGGCGCCCGGCAGCTGCTCGCGCACGTCGAGGTGTCGCTGGCCCGGGGCGAGCAGGAGCTGGCCGCCGCCCGTACGGCGGGCCGTGAACTGAAGGCCGAGCTCGACAAGTTGACGGATTCGGTCCACCGGGGCGAGGTACTCGGCGCCGAGAAGCGGCTGCGCATCGAGCAGCTGGAGACCAGGGCGCTGGAGGAGCTGGGTGTCGAACCGGAGGGGCTGGTGGCGGAGTACGGTCCGCACCAGCCCGTGCCGCCCTCGCCCCCCGCCGACGGCGAGCAGCTGCCCGAGGACCCCGCGCACCCGCGGAACCAGCCCCGCCCCTTCGTCCGTGCCGAGCAGGAGAAGCGGCTCAAGGCGGCCGAGCGGGCGTACCAGCAGCTCGGCAAGGTCAACCCGCTGGCGCTGGAGGAGTTCGCGGCGCTGGAGGAGCGGCACAAGTTCCTCAGCGAACAGCTGGAGGACCTGAAGAAGACCCGCGCCGACCTGCTCCAGGTGGTGAAGGAGGTCGACGAGCGCGTCGAGCAGGTCTTCACCGAGGCCTACCGGGACACCGCCCGGGAGTTCGAGGGCGTCTTCGGCCGGCTGTTCCCGGGCGGCGAGGGCCGCCTGGTGCTGACCGACCCCGACAACATGCTCACCACGGGCGTGGACGTCGAGGCGCGCCCGCCGGGCAAGAAGGTCAAGCGGCTCTCCCTGCTCTCGGGCGGCGAGCGCTCGCTGACGGCCGTCGCGCTCCTGGTGTCCATCTTCAAGGCCCGGCCGAGCCCCTTCTACGTCATGGACGAGGTCGAGGCCGCGCTGGACGACACCAACCTCCAGCGGCTGATCCGGATCATGCAGGAGCTGCAGGAGACCTCGCAGCTGATCGTGATCACGCACCAGAAGCGCACGATGGAGGTCGCCGACGCGCTCTACGGCGTGTCCATGCAGGGCGACGGTGTGTCGAAGGTCATCTCGCAGCGGCTGCGCTAGCCGACTTTCAAGATCCACTAGAAGATCACTTCACTCTGCGTTCAGTTCTTGAACACAGAGCTCACAGGCATATCTAAAAACTCACAGCCGTTGAACTATTGACTTCGAAACTTGAAGGCATAGTCTCTGCAACGTTGCTTTTACCTTCAGGTGTCACCACCTGAGAGGGCTCACCCCACACGGCAGCGTTGCCGTGGCCCGAGGAGATACACGTGACCAGCACAGCGCAGGCACCTCAGTCAGGAGCCAGGACGGCTCAACCCGATCATCTCGGGCACGTCATCTTCATCGCGGCGGCTGCCGCCATGGGCGGTTTCCTCTTCGGCTACGACAGCTCCGTGATCAACGGCGCCGTAGAGGCCATCCGCGACCGCTACGACATCGGTTCCGCCGCCCTCGCTCAGGTCATCGCGGTCGCCCTGATCGGCTGTGCCATCGGCGCCGCCACCGCCGGCCGCATCGCCGACCGCATCGGCCGCATCCGCTGCATGCAGATCGCCGCGGTCCTCTTCACCATCAGCGCCGTCGGCTCCGCGCTGCCCTTCGCGCTGTGGGACCTCGCGTTCTGGCGCGTCGTCGGCGGTTTCGCCATCGGTATGGCCTCCGTCATCGGCCCCGCCTACATCGCCGAGGTCGCCCCGCCCGCCTACCGCGGCCGGCTCGGCTCCTTCCAGCAGGCCGCGATCGTCGTCGGCATCGCCGTCTCCCAGCTCGTCAACTGGGGCCTGCTCAACGCCGCCGGCGGCGACCAGCGCGGCAAGCTGATGGGCCTGGAGGCCTGGCAGGTCATGCTCGGCGTGATGGTCGTCCCGGCCGTCCTCTACGGCCTGCTGTCCTTCGCCATCCCCGAGTCCCCGCGCTTCCTGCTCTCCGTCGGCAAGCGGGACCGCGCGCGGGAGATCCTCGCCGAGGTCGAGGGCAAGGACATCGACCTGGACGCCCGCGTCGCCGAGATCGAGCAGGCGATGAACAGCGAGCACAAGTCCTCCTTCAAGGACCTGCTCGGTGGCTCCTTCTTCTTCAAGCCGATCGTCTGGATCGGTATCGGCCTGTCGGTCTTCCAGCAGTTCGTCGGCATCAACGTCGCGTTCTACTACTCCTCGACGCTGTGGCAGTCGGTCGGCGTCGACCCGACGGACTCGTTCTTCTACTCCTTCACGACGTCGATCATCAACATCGTCGGCACCGTGATCGCGATGATCTTCGTGGACCGGGTCGGCCGCAGGCCGCTCGCCCTCATCGGCTCGATCGGCATGGCCGTCGGCCTCGCACTGGAGGCCTGGGCGTTCAGCTACGACCTGGTCGGCGGCAAGCTGCCGAGCACCCAGGGCTGGGTCGCCCTGATCGCCGCCCACCTGTTCGTCCTGTTCTTCGCCCTGTCCTGGGGTGTGGTCGTCTGGGTCATGCTCGGCGAGATGTTCCCGAACAGGATCCGCGCCGCCGCCCTGGGCGTGGCCGCCGCCGCGCAGTGGATCGCCAACTGGGCCATCACCGCGAGCTTCCCGTCGCTGGCCGACTGGAACCTCTCCGGCACCTACGTGATCTACACCGTCTTCGCCGCGCTCTCCATCCCGTTCGTCCTCAAGTTCGTCAAGGAGACGAAGGGCAAGTCCCTGGAGGAGATGGGCTGAGCCTCCCCGCAGGCCCCCCGCACTCGGGGAGAAGGGCCAAGTCCCCGCTGCCCCTCTCCTCGTACCGTCCGCCGCCCCCGGCCCGGCCACTGCCCGGACCGGGGGCGGCGGTTTTTACCGCCCGGCCCCGCGGCCACCGCTTCTAGGGTGTTCGCCATGCACTCGGTGATCAAAAAGACCCTTCTGGTCCCAGGCCTCGTCCTCGCCCTCGCGGCGTCCTCAGCGGCGTGCGGCGGCAACGAGGACGGGGGCGGAGCGGCCACGGGGCCCGACGGCACGGCGGCTTCGCGGTCGCCGTCGAGCCGCGGGCTGGGAAACATCGTCGTCGGCGGGAAAGCCGTCACCGGTTCGGAGCTCTCGGGCGTCGACAAGGTCCCCTACCGGCGCACCTCTACGGACGGCGCGCTCTACGCCCCGGTCACGGGGTACCGGTCCATGATGTACGGCCGGAACGGACTGGAAGCCGTCTACGACGACGTCCTGACCGCCGGGGTGAAGTCCGGCGGGGCGTCGGGCAACGTCGTGACGACCATCGACCCCAAGGCGCAGAAAGCCGCCTTCGACGCCCTGGGCGACCGGCGGGGAGCGGCCGTCGCCCTGGACGCGCGCACCGGAAGGCTGCTCGCCCTGGTCAGCACGCCGTCCTACGACCCCGCGACCTTCAGCGGCGCCACGCCCGATGACGCGACGGCCTGGAAGGCGCTGACCGCGGACGAGCGTGACCCCCTGCTCAACCGGGCCCTGCGCCTGGCCCCCGGCCCCGGTGCGACGTTCCACGTGGTGGTCGCCGCGGCCGCCCTGGAGCACGGGCTGTACGCGAGCGTGGACGACTCCACGAGGACGCCCCTGAACTACGTCGTCCCCGGCACGGACGCCGCCGTGGCCGGTGACTCCCCGCGGTGCGAGAACGCGTCGATCCGTACGGCCCTCCGGTACTCCTGCGACAACGTCTTCGCCAGGCTGGCCGTCGACGCGGGCCAGTCCGCGCTCCGGTCGACGGCGGAGAAACTCGGTTACAACCAGGAGCTGACGATCCCTCTCCGCGCCACCGAGAGCACGTATCCCACGAAGCCGCTCACGGCCGCGCAGCTGGCCCGGACCGGCACCGGTGGCGGGGGCGTCGTCGCCACACCGCTGGAGACGGCGAGGATCACGGCCGCGCTGGCCGACGGCGGCCGGCTCGTGACCCCGCGACTGGTGGAGCGGGTGGAGAAGGCGGACGGCAGCACGCAGAGGCCGGCGGACTCGGGCGGCTCCGGCCGGGCCGTCTCACGCCGCACCGCGGAACAGCTGCGGTCCGCTCTGCCGGCGGTGGCGAGCCGGGACGGCGACCGCCAAGGATCCTGGTTCACCACCTACGCGCGCCAGGGGGACGGCCGGCTGGTCAGCGTCGCGGTCCATGTGTCCGGCGGGGACGGCGGCCAGGAGGCGGGACGGATCGCCGGGAAGATCCTCGCGGCGTTGGCCTGAGACGGCCCTCGGGCCGAGACCCGGGTGTCAGCCGCCCAGCGCCGGAACCACCCGCTCGGCGAAGAGCCGGAGGCTGCGCCAGCCCTCCTCCACCGGCATCCCGCCCACCAGCGGATGCAGCACCAGGCTGTCCAGGCCCTGTGCCACGCACTGCTCCGGGGTGAGCACCCGGTACACGCCCTCGGCGCGCAGCTCCGCCACGCTCGTGGCCGCCGACCGCACCGCCGAGCGGATCCCGTCCGACTGCCAGGAGGCGTAGGTCCGGGCCTCGTGCAGGAAGTGCCCGCCGTACTCGGCCCAGGCCCGGTCCGGGTCCTCGGCGAGGTGCAGCAGCGGGGTCTCGGCGGCCGGCATCATGGTCCAGCCCTCGGTGCCGTACTCGGTCAGCTTCTCCTTGTAGTACGCCTCCAGCTCCGGCAGATGCGCGCTCGGGAAGAACGGCAGACCGAGCCGGGCGGCCCGGCGGGCGGCGGCCCGGGAGGAGCCGCCGACCAGCAGCAGCGGATGCGGATCGGTGTACGGCCGCGGGGTGAGCCGCACCCTGCGGCCCCGGTGGACGAACTCCTCACCCGACCACGCCTTCAGCAGCGTCTCCAGCAGCTCGTCCTGGATCCGGCCCCGGCGCCGCCAGTCGACGCCGAACAGGTCGTACTCCTCCGGCCGGTAACCGATCCCCGCCACGGTCACCAGCCGCCCGCCGCTCAGCAGGTCCAGGACGGCGATGTCCTCGGCCAGCCGCAGCGGGTCGTGCAGCGGGCCGATCACCGCCGACACCGTCACCGCGATCCGGCGGGTCGCCCCGAACACCGCTCCCGCGAAGGCGAACGGCGAGGGCAGCCAGTTGTTCTCCGCGCCGTGGTGCTCCTCGGTCTGCACGGTGGTGATGCCGTGCCCGTCCGCGTACGCGGCCATCTCCAGCGCGGCCCGGTAGCGGGCGGAGAGGGCGGCGGGAGAGGCGCCGGGAGCGACGAGGTTGAAGCGTACGACCGTGACGGGCATGCGAAGTCCCCCTCCGGTAGGACTCGGTGGAGGGGGACGGTAGCTGACGCGGCGTCAGACAGCCAGGGTCTCGGACTCCTCCGCGGGCGCCCCGGTCGCCGGGCGCACGGCCGCCGGCTTCGGCAGCACCAGGTAGAGCACGCCCGAGATCACGATGGTCGCGACCCAGCCGAGGCCGTACTCGCCGATCACGTTGTTCGTCGCGAGCGGGCCGGTGAACCAGTCCGAGGTGGTGAACATCAGGCCCGACACCAGACCGACCGCCCAGGCGGCCACGGCCGCGGGGGAGAAGCCGCCCTTGTACCAGTAGGCGCTGGTGCGGGTGGTGTCGGCCATGGCCCGGCCGTCGTACTCGGTGCGGCTCAGCATGTCCGCGCCGAACACGCCGACCCAGGCCGAGAACGCCACCGCCAGCAGCGACAGGAAGGCGATGAAGGAGCCCATGAAGCTCGTCGCCACCAGCATCAGCACCCCGCCGAAGAGCAGCGAGATCACGGCGTTGACCGAGACGGCCCAGTGCCGCGGCACCGTGATGCCCAGGGTCTGCGCGGTGAAGCCCGCCGAGTACATCGACATCGAGTTGATCAGCAGCATGCCGATCAGCGCGATGAACAGGTACGGCACGGCGATCCAGGTCGGCAGGATCTCGCCCAGGAAGGACACCGGGTCGCTCGCCGAGGCCAGGTCCGGCGTGGAGACCGCCATCACCGCGCCCATCAGCACCATGGGCAGCACGACGACGCCGGCACCGCCGACCGCCGTGCCCACGATCGCCTTGGACGAGGCCGTGCGCGGCAGGTAGCGGGTGAAGTCGGGGGCGGACGGGATCCAGCTGACACCGCCCGCGGCGATCATGCCGATGCCGGTGATCACCGCGGCCGTGGAACCGGCGCTGTGGTCCATCACCTTCGACCAGTCGGTGTTCGCCACCAGATAGCCCAGGACCAGCACCGAGAAGACGCCGAAGAGATACGTCGCGTACGTGTTGCACTTCTGCACGGCGGTGATGCCGAGCCCGGAGATCGCGAAGGTCGCGACGACGAACGCCAGCAGCGTCACCATGTCCAGCACGCTGTTCGCCTTGATGTCGAACAGGATGTCGAGGATGGTGAGCATCGCGTACGCGCCGGTCACCGCGTTGATCGTCTCCCAGCCCCAGCGCGCGATCCAGATCAGCGAACCGGGCAGCAGATTGCCGCGCTGTCCGAAGACCGCCCGCGACAGCGCCATGCCGGGCGCGCCGCCCCGCTTGCCCGCGATGCCGATCAGGCCGACGAGGCCGTACGACACGACCGGCGCCGCCACCGCGACGACCAGCGCCTGCCAGATGTTCAGGTGGTACGCCACGACCAGGCTCGCGCCCATCGTCAGCAGCAGCACGCTGATGTTCGCGCCGACCCAGGTGGGGAACAGCTCCCGGGTCTTGGCCGTGCGCTCGTGGTCGGGGACCTGTTCGATACCGCGGGTTTCGAGAGCGCCTTCGGTCTCGACGGTTTTGCTCATGAAAGAGGTGCCAGACGTGGGGGGACAGGGGGACGTGGGGACTCTACGCGCGTGGACAGAGCCGCCACCATCGTACTTTGCTCCGAGTCCTTGCGTTAAGTGGCCTTTGTCTCTCGGAGGAAGCCACAAACGCGGCCCTGACGCACCCCATGTCCGATACTGGTCGGGTTATGGAAACCATCATCCTTGCTGTAGTCATCGCCGTGGTCGTGCTCGGCGCGCTCGGCGGGCTGATCGTGGGCAGCCGGCGCCGGAAGCCGCTGCCCCCGCCGCCCCCCAAGACGCCCGACATCACCGCGCCCCCGGCCGAGCCGCACGTCGGCGACGAAGCCGAGACGCCGCGCGACGAACCGCGCCGGACGATCGAGGAGGTGGATCTCCCGGGCGGCCCCGCACCGGTCGTCGTCGAGGAGCCGCCCGTTGTCGAGGCTCCCGAGATCGAGATCCCGGAGCCCACCGCAGGCCGGCTGGTCCGCCTGCGCGCCCGCCTGTCCCGCTCCCAGAACGCCCTGGGCAAGGGCCTGCTCACGCTGCTCTCGCGCGAACACCTGGACGAGGACACCTGGGAGGAGATCGAGGACACGCTGCTCACCGCGGACGTCGGTGTGCAGCCCACCCAGGAACTGGTCGAGCGGCTGCGCGAGCGCGTGCGGGTCCTCGGCACCCGCACCCCCGAGGAGCTGCGCGGCCTGCTCCGCGAGGAGCTGCTCAAGCTGATCGGCACCGACGTCGACCGCACGGTGAAGACCGAGCCGGAGGACCGCAAGCCGGGCATCGTGATGGTCGTCGGCGTCAACGGCACCGGCAAGACCACCACCACCGGCAAGCTCGCCCGGGTCCTGGTCGCCGACGGCCGCACGGTCGTCCTCGGCGCCGCCGACACCTTCCGGGCCGCCGCCGCCGACCAGCTCCAGACCTGGGGCGAGCGGGTCGGCGCCTACACCGTGCGCGGCCCCGAGGCCGGCGACCCCGCCTCCGTGGCCTTCGACGCGGTCAAGGAAGGCAAGGAGATGGGGGTCGACGTCGTCCTCATCGACACCGCCGGGCGTCTGCACACCAAGACCGGCCTCATGGACGAGCTGGGCAAGGTCAAGCGCGTGGTGGAGAAGCACGCGCCGCTGGACGAGGTGCTGCTCGTCCTGGACGCCACCACCGGTCAGAACGGCCTGGTGCAGGCCCGGGTGTTCGCCGAGGTCGTGGACATCACCGGCATCGTGCTGACCAAGCTGGACGGCACGGCCAAGGGCGGCATCGTGGTCGCGGTCCAGCGGGAGCTGGGCGTGCCGGTCAAGCTGGTCGGACTCGGCGAGGGCGCGGACGACCTCGCGCCGTTCGAGCCGGAGGCGTTCGTGGACGCGCTGATCGGTGACTGAGCACTTACCCGCGAGTGCAGCCCGCAGCGCGAAGCTCCCGCCCCCGAGGTGCAGTCGGGGACGGGAGCTTCGTCGTCTCCGGCGCGCTCACGCCCGCGACCGGTGCGCCACGTACGCCAGCGTGCCCAGCAGCAGCCGCGCCGCCGGCGGCCTGGTCGCCGAGTCCAGCGCGGGCGGGCGGAGCCAGCGCGCCGGGCCCAGGCCGCCCCGGTCCGAGGGCGGCGCGGTGAGGTACGTGCCGGGGCCGAGGCCGCGCAGGTCGAGGGCGGCCGGGTCGTCCCAGCCCATGCGGTAGAGCAGCCGGGGCAGGTCGGCGGCGGCACCGGGGGCGACGAAGAAGTGGGCGCGGCCGTCCGGGGTGGCGGTCACCGGACCGACCGGCAGGCCCATGCGCTCCAGGCGGACCAGGGCGCGCCGGCCGGCCGGCTCCGAGACCTCGATGGCGTCGAAGGCCTGGCCCACCGGCAGCATCACGGAGGCGCCCGGGAACTCGGACCAGGCCTTGTTCACCTCGTCCAGCGTGGCCCCGGCCGGCACCGGCGGCGCGAACTCCAGCGGATGCGCGCCCGGCGCCGCGCAGTCGGCGCGCCCGCACGAACAGACGCCGCCGGCGGCCCGTGCCCCCGGCACCACGTCCCAGCCCCACAGTCCGGTGAACTCGGCGACGGCGGTGCACTCCGCCGCACGCCCGCGCCGACGCGTGCCGGAACGGATCTCGCGGATGCCGCCGATCGTGAAGCCCATGCCCCCTCCAACGGGTCCAGCGCGCGGGTGGTTACGCCACGGAACGAGACGGAAGCGGAACGTAACGCTACGGCGCCCCTGCCCGCGGTGGTGCGGGAACAAGGCGGCGCCTTGAGGTGCGACGGGTGGCACACGGGGGGATGTGCGCCCCTGTATGCATCGGTCCGCCTACTTCCGGCCGTCCTATGTCAAGTGAATCGCGCGGAGCCGATCGTGAGTTCATTCGAAGGGGTGGCGAATGGTGGCGTTTCCGGGATCCCCGTGGCTGGACGGGTGATCGTAGGATTACTGTGAGTGTGCGAGTCCCGGGGGCACATGCACTCGTGGGTATGCCGGAGGCAAGTCGTCAACTCGTTCGAAGGGTGAGAACCGGCGGACGGGAGCCCGTATTTACCGGCATTCTGATAGGGCTTGGCGCATCAGGCGACAAGTGGTCTCAGGGATGGGGGCATTCCAGTGGGCGGCAATGGCGGTAGCGGGACACACGCTGACAAGCGCCCCAACGAGCTGCTCGGCTCGTGGTTCGTGCGCAGCGGCTGGTCCAAGGGCGAGCTGGCCCGCCAAGTGAACCGCCGGGCACGCCAGTTGGGTGCCAACCACATCTCCACCGACACCTCGCGGGTGCGCCGCTGGCTGGACGGGGAGAACCCCCGCGAACCGATCCCGCGCATCCTCTCGGAGCTGTTCTCCGAGCGCTTCGGCTGCGTGGTCTCCATCGAGGACCTCGGCCTGCGCACCGCCCGCCAGTCGCCCGCCGCCTCCGGCGTCGACCTGCCCTGGACCGGCCCGCAGACGGTCGCGCTGCTCGGCGAGTTCTCCCGCAGCGACCTGATGCTCGCCCGGCGCGGCTTCCTCGGCACCTCGCTCGCCCTGTCCGCCGGCCCCTCCCTCATCGAGCCCATGCAGCGCTGGCTCGTGCCCGCCCCGGCCTCCCCGGTGCCGCCCGAGCCGCAGCCCGCGCTCGACCCGCGCCGGCCGGGCCGGCTCTCCCGGCCCGAGCTGGACCTGCTGGAGTCCACCACGCGCATGTTCCGCCAGTGGGACGCCCAGTGCGGCGGCGGCCTGCGCCGCAAGGCCGTCGTCGGCCAGCTGCACGAGGTCACCGACCTGCTCCAGGAACCCCAGCCCGAGGCCACCACCCGCAAGCTCTTCCAGGTCGCCGCCGAGCTGGCCGAACTGGCCGGCTGGATGTCGTACGACGTCGGCCTGCAACCCACCGCGCAGAAGTACTTCGTGCTGGCCCTGCACGCCGCCAAGGAAGCCGGTGACAAGCCGCTCGGCTCCTACATCCTCTCCAGCATGAGCCGCCAGATGATCCATCTCGGCCGCCCCGAGGACGCCCTGGAACTGATCCACCTCGCCCAGTACGGCAGCCGCGACTGCGCGAGCCCGCGCACCCAGTCCATGCTGTATGCGATGGAGGCCCGCGCCTACGCCAACATGGGCCAGCCCGGCAAGACCAAGCGCGCCGTCCGCATGGCCGAGGACACCTTCGCCGAGGCCGACGAGTGGGACGAGCCGGATCCCGACTGGATCCGCTTCTTCTCCGAGGCCGAGCTGTACGGCGAGAACTCCCACTCCTACCGCGACCTCGCCTACGTCGCCGGGCGCAGCCCCACCTACGCCTCCCTCGCCGAACCGCTGATGCGGCGGGCCGTGGAGCTGTTCGCCAAGGACTCCGAGCACCAGCGGTCGTACGCCCTCAACCTGATCGGCATGTCCACCGTGCACCTGCTCCAGCGCGAGCCCGAGCAGAGCACGACCTACGCCACGAAGGCCATGGAGATCGCCAAGAAGGTCCGTTCCGAGCGGGTGAACACCCGTATCCGAAAGACGGTCGACACGGCCGTGCGCGACTACGGCGACCTCGCCGCCGTGGTCGACCTCAGTGACCAGCTCGCCGTCGACCTCCCGGAGGCCGCCGAAGCCGTCTGACCACCGCAACCCCCCGAACCCCGGCCGCGGCCGGTCCTCCCGAACTGCCCGACTCGGCTCCCCCATGCCAGGTCATCGGAAGGCCCGCCGCGGCCGGTCTGTGTCTCCTCCGCCCGCAGGTTGCGCCACGATAACGATCGGCGAGCCCGGAATCCGGCGCTTCATCCAGGCGTAACACGCAAGGCGCCCTTGTCACCCCGGCGAAACAACGAGGGGCTTCCACCGAAACCGCGCTGCGCCAATCTCGTGGCGCATAACCGGCCCACCCCTCACCCCGACCGGACCGCTCAGGCACCGCCCGCACGGGGCCGCACCAATCGACGAGGAGACGCCGATGGCACCAGCCATCATGCTTGCGGCGGACACGAAACTGTCGTCCGCCAACACAGGCTTCATGCTCATCTGTTCCGCCCTGGTGATGCTCATGACCCCGGGACTGGCCTTCTTCTACGGAGGCATGGTCCGCGTCAAGAGCACCCTGAACATGCTGATGATGAGCTTCATCAGCCTCGGGATCGTCACCATCCTGTGGGTGCTCTACGGCTTCTCCTTCGCCTTCGGCACCGGCAACAGCCTCCTCGGCTACAACGCCGACTGGATCGGGCTCAGCAACATCGGCCTGACGGAACTCTGGGACGGCTACACCATCCCGGTCTTCGTCTTCATGGTCTTCCAGCTGATGTTCGCGATCATCACGCCGGCCCTGATAAGCGGCGCCCTCGCCGACCGGGTCAAGTTCTCCGCCTGGGCGCTCTTCGTCGCGCTGTGGGCCACGATCGTCTACGTCCCCGTCGCCCACTGGGTCTGGGGCGCCGACGGCTGGGCCTTCAAGCTCGGCGTGATCGACTTCGCGGGCGGTACGGCGGTCCACATCAACGCCGGTGCGGCGGCCCTCGGTGTCATCCTCGTCATCGGCAAGCGCGTCGGCTTCAAGCGCGACCCCATGCGCCCGCACAGCCTCCCGCTGGTCATGCTCGGCGCCGGCCTGCTGTGGTTCGGCTGGTTCGGCTTCAACGCCGGCTCCTGGCTCGGCAACGACGACGGCGTCGGCGCGCTGATGTTCGTCAACACCCAGGTCGCCACCGCCGCCGCCATGCTGGCCTGGCTCGCCTACGAGAAGATCCGGCACGGCGCGTTCACCACGCTCGGCGCCGCCTCCGGCGCGGTCGCCGGCCTGGTCGCCATCACCCCGTCCGGCGGCGCGGTCTCCCCGCTCGGCGCGATCGCCGTCGGCGCCATCGCCGGTGTCGCCTGCGCCGCGGCCGTCGGCCTGAAGTTCAAGTTCGGCTTCGACGACTCCCTCGACGTCGTCGGCGTCCACATGGTCGGCGGCATCATCGGCTCCCTGCTGGTCGGCTTCTTCGCCACCGGCAAGGGCCAGTCCACCGCGACCGGCGTCTTCTACGGCGACCACTCCTTCGACCAGCTGTGGAAGCAGTGCGCCGGTGTCTTCGCGGTCCTCGCCTACTCCCTGGTCGTCTCCGCCGTCCTCGCCCTCCTCCTCGACAAGACCCTCGGCATGCGGGTCACCGAGGACGAGGAGATCTCCGGCATCGACCAGGCCGAGCACGCCGAGACCGCATACGACTTCAGCGGCGCCGGCGGCGGGGTCACCGGGACCGTCGCCGCCCCCGCCCTGGCCGCCGCGCAGACCAAGAAGGTGGACGCATGAAGCTCATCACCGCCGTCGTCAAGCCCCACCGGCTCGACGAGATCAAGGAAGCCCTCCAGGCCTTCGGCGTCCACGGCCTCACGGTCACCGAGGCCAGCGGCTACGGCCGGCAGCGCGGCCACACCGAGGTCTACCGCGGTGCCGAGTACACCGTCGACCTCGTCCCCAAGATCCGCATCGAGGTGCTGGCCGAGGACGACGACGCCGAACAGCTGATCGAGGTCATCGTCAAGGCGGCCCGCACCGGCAAGATCGGGGACGGCAAGGTCTGGTCGCTGCCCGTCGAGACCGCCGTACGCGTCCGCACGGGCGAGCGCGGGCCGGACGCGCTCTGACACAGCAGAATCCGGGTCAGGGACAGTCGGGGCACACAGGACAGGAGTCGCCGGGTGACGGGTACGGATGTGCGGAAAGAGACGGAAGACTCGGGACCCGGCGGCTACGCGGCGGCCCGGCTGCGCCTCCTCACGGAGGGAGCGCGGTCCGGGCCGCCGCGCCGTACCGCCCTGGCCGAACTGACCGACGACTGGCTCGCCGGACTGTTCGGCGCCGCCGCGGCCGGGGCGCGGGGCGTCTCGCTGGTGGCCGTGGGCGGCTACGGCCGCGGGGAACTGTCCCCGCGCAGCGACCTCGACCTCGTCCTGCTGCACGACGGCTCCGACCCCGGCGCGGTCGCCGCCCTCGCCGACCGGCTCTGGTACCCCGTCTGGGACCTCGGCCTCTCCCTCGACCACTCCGTCCGCACCCCCGCCGAGGCCCGTAGGACGGCCGGCGAGGATCTCAAGGTCCACCTCGGCCTGCTCGACGCCCGCCACCTCGCCGGCGACCCCGCCCTCAGCGCCGGCCTGCGCACCACCGCCCTCGCCGACTGGCGCAACCAGGCCCCCAAACGGCTCCCCGAACTCCAGGAACTGTGCGCCGAACGCGCCGCACGGCAGGGCGAACTCCAGTACCTGCTGGAACCGGACCTCAAGGAGGCCCGCGGCGGCCTCCGCGACGCCACCGCCCTGCGCGCCGTCGCCGCCTCCTGGCTCGCCGACGCCCCGCGCGAGGGCCTGGCCGACGCCCGCCGCAGCCTCCTCGACGTACGCGACGCCCTGCACCTGGCCACCGGCCGCGCCACCGACCGGCTCGCGCTGCAGGAACAGGACCAGGTCGCCGCCGAACTGGGCCTGCTCGACGCCGACACGCTGCTGCGGCAGGTCTACGAGGCGGCGCGCGTGATCGCCTACGCCAGCGACGTCACCTGGCGCGAGGTGGGGCGCGTCCTGCGCTCGCGCACCGTCCGGCCGCGGCTGCGCGCCATGCTGGGCGGCGGCAAACCGGTCACGGAACGGTCGCCCCTGGCCGAGGGCGTGGTCGAGCAGGACGGCGAGGTGGTGCTCGCCCGCGCCGCACGCCCCGAACGCGACCCCGTGCTTCCGCTGCGTGCCGCTGCCGCCGCCGCACAGGCCGGCCTCCCGCTCTCCCTGCACGCCGTACGGCGCATGGCCGCCACCGCGCGCCCCCTGCCCACGCCCTGGCCCGCCGAGGCCCGCGAGCAGCTCGTCACCCTGCTCGGCTCCGGCCGCCCGACGGTCGAGGTCTGGGAGGCACTGGAGGCCGAGGGCCTGATCAGCCGCCTGCTCCCGGACTGGGAACGGGTCCGCTGCCGCCCCCAGCGCAACGCCGTCCACGTCTGGACGGTCGACCGGCACCTCATCGAGACCGCCGTCCGCGCCTCCGAACTCACCCGCCGGGTCGGCCGCCCCGACCTGCTGCTGGTCGCCGCCCTGCTGCACGACATCGGCAAGGGCTGGCCCGGCGACCACTCGGTGGCCGGCGAGATCATCGCCAAGGACGTCGCCGCGCGCATCGGCTTCGACCGGTCGGACGTGGCCGTGCTGTCCCTGCTGGTCCGCCACCACCTGCTGCTCATCGAGACGGCCACCCGCCGCGACCTGGACGACCCCGCCACCGTCCGCTCGGTCGCCGAGGCGGTCGGCACCCAGAGCACCCTGGAACTGCTGCAC
>NZ_MUMF01000450.1 GCF_002155905.1 Streptomyces tricolor
CCGCGGCCAGCTCCTCGGAGACCGCCCGGGCCAGCACCGCCCAGCCCCCGCCCGGGGAGAGGGTGTCCCCGATCCGCATCACCACGGGCAGCAGCGGGCTGCCGCCGGGCTTGAAGCCGAGCACCCGGGCCTGCGCCGGAGCGTCCTCCGCCGCGATCCGGCCCTCGGCGAGATCGGTGAGGAAGTCACCGCGGCCCCGCGCCGCCAGCTCCTCCTCCTGCCGGGCCTGCATCAGCACCACGGCCAGGATGCCCGCGGCCCGTTCGGCGGCGATCCGGTGCACCGGGTCCAGCGGGGAGCGGACCGGCAGCAGCACGAGCCGGGCGCGTACGGAACCGGCGGTCCCGGGCCCGCCGCCGGGCACGTCCACCAGCACCGACCCGGCGGGCGGCGGCGCCTCCTTGTGCGGGCCGCGCAGCCCCTCCCACACCTGGAGCGGGTCCGCGCCCTCGGGTCCGGCTCCGGCGGCGTACAGCAGCCGGCCGTCGGCCGTCTCCAGGAACACCGGGTTGCCGCTGAAGTCGGCCAGGATGCCCAGCACCTGCGGCACCCCGCCACCGCCCAGCAGCGCCTCGGTGCAGCGCCGGTGCACCTCCTCCGCGCGCTGGAGCAGCGCGTAGTGGCCGTTGACGATCTCGGTGTGGATCTCCTCGGTCACCGTCACGAACGGCACCTCGCGGTGCAGCTGCACCAGCGGCAGACCGGCCCCCCGGGCCGTGTCCACCAGGGCCGCGGGCAGCCGGGCGAAGCGCGGGCCCAGCTCCACCACCAGGGCCGCGATCCCGCGCTCGGCCAGGGTCCGGACGAACGCCCGCTGTTCGGCCGGCCGGGTGCCGAGGCCATAGCCGGTGGTGAGCAGCAGCTCGCCGCCCTTGAGCAGCGAGGCGATGTTCGGGACCTCGCCCGCGTGCACCCAGCGCACGGTACGGCCGAGCCGGTCGGCGCCCGCCAGGACCTCCGGCAGCCCGCTGCGCAGACCGGGCAGCTCCAGCGCCCGCTGCACGGTGATCCCGGCGCCCTGGGTGTCGAATCGGTGGTCCGTACGGCTGTCCATGCAGCGGACGCTACCTGCGCAAACGCCGCGAGGACAGCTCCGGACGACGGCTACACCGGGCGGATGTTGTGGTTGAAGCGGAACACGTTGTCGGGGTCGTAGCGCCGCTTCACCTGCTCCAGGCGCAGCGTGTTCCCGGCGCCCAGGCCGGCGCGGACCCGCTCGGGGCCCTCGTCGCCGATGAAGTTGAGGTAGACGGCGCCCGTGCTCCACGGCCGCAGACCCGCGCGCACCTCCCGCACCCAGCTCATCGCCCGCTCGTCGTCGGCCGGGTCGGCCCAGACCGCGAACGGGTGCGCCGCCCAGGGGGCGTCCCGGTAGGGCACCGGGTACTCGTGCGGGCCGGCGGCGATCGCCCCGCCCTGCGGGAACAGCAGATGCTGGGTGGGGGTCGGCACCGGCATGCCGTCCGCGCGGGCGCAGAAGGCGTCCACCGCCTCGTCCGGCAGCCCGGACAGATACTCCGCCGACCAGTAGTGCCGCAGGCCCTCCGGGAAATCGAGCATGCACTGCAGGTCGGCGTACGGCATGTCACCGGCCAGCTCCACCTCGTGCGGCAGCGCGAGCAGCGGCTCGGCGAGCTTGCGCAGGGCGTCCTCGCCGCCGGCGTAGGTCAGCAGGGCCGCGCACAGCAGCGTGTCCACCAGCTCCGGGGGCGTGAACTCCGCGGTCGGGCCGGTGAGGTACAGCACCGCGCCGCCCACCTCGTCGGGTCCGGTACGGATGATCTCCCGGAAGGTGTGCAGCACGTCCGGGCCGAGCCGCGGCAGGAACATCAGCAGGACGAGGGAGAACTCCGGCAGCTCGTGCAGGCGCAGGGTGAGCGCGGTGGCGACGCCGAAGTTGCCGCCCCCGCCGTGCAGCGCCCAGAACAGCTCGGGATTCTCGTCGGCGCTGGCGTGCACCCGCTCGGCGTCGGCGGTCACCAGTTCCACGGCGATGAGGTTGTCGACGGCGAGCCCGAAGGCGCGGTCCAGCCAGCCGGTGCCGCCGCCGAGGACGAAGCCGCCGACGCCGGTGGTGGAAGCCCGCCCGCCGGTGGTCGCGAGGCCGTACGGCTGGGTGGCCCGGTCGAGATGGCTCATCGTGGCGCCGCCCTCGATCCGGACCGCCTCGGCCGCCGGGTCGACGGTGACCTGGTGCATCCGGCGCAGGTCCACCACGAGCGCGCCGTCGCCCAGCGCCGTACCGGCGACGCTGTGGCCGCCGCCGCGCACCGCGATGTGCAGGTCCAGCTCCCTGCCGAAGCGCACCGCCCGCACCACGTCGGTCGCGTCCGCGCACTGCGCGATCACCGCCGGCCGCCGGTCGATCATCGCGTTGAAGACCGTACGGGCCTCGTCGTAGCCCGGGTCGCCGGGGGCGAACACGTCACCGACCAGGTCGTCGCGCAGCGCGGCGAGGGCCGCGCCCGCCTTCGAGAGGGAAGCCATGGCCGCCCCCTTCCGCACCGGGGGAGCTGTCGCCTTCCAGCCTAGGCGGGCCCGGCCGCACCGGCCGCTCAGCCGCCGTACGCCCCCGAGGCCGTCAGCCGCAGCGCGGTGTCGATCAGCGGCACGTGGCTGAACGCCTGCGGGAAGTTGCCCACCTGGCGCTTCAGGCGCGGGTCCCACTCCTCGGCGAGCAGGCCGAGGTCGTTGCGCAGCGCCAGGAGCTTCTCGAACAGCTTGCGGGCCTCGTCCACCCGGCCGATCATCGCCAGGTCGTCCGCCATCCAGAACGAGCAGGCAAGGAAGGCGCCCTCGTCACCCGGCAGGCCGTCGACGCCGGCGCTGTCGCCCTCCGTGGGGTAGCGCAGGATGAACCCGTCCGGGGTGGACAGCTCGCGCTGGATCGCCTCGATCGTGCCGATCACCCGCTTGTCGTCCGGCGGCAGGAAACCCATCTGCGGGATGAGCAGCAGGGAGGCGTCCAGCTCCTGCGAGCCGTACGACTGGGTGAAGGTGTTGCGCTCCTTGTCGTAGCCCTTCTCGCAGACGTCCCGGTGGATGTCGTCGCGCAGCTCGCGCCAGCGCTCCAGCGGGCCGTCCGCGTCCCCGGACTCGATCAGCTTGATCGTGCGGTCCACCGCGACCCAGGCCATCACCTTCGAGTGCACGAAGTGCCGGCGCGGGCCGCGGACCTCCCAGATGCCCTCGTCCGGCTCCTGCCAGTGGTCCTCCAGGTAGCGGATCAGCTTCAGCTGGAGCAGCGAGGCGTAGTCGTTGCGGGCCAGGCCCGTCATGTGGCCCAGGTGCAGGGCCTCGGTGACCTCGCCGTACACGTCCAGCTGGAGCTGGTGCGCGGCGCCGTTGCCGACCCGGACCGGGGCCGAGTTCTCGTAGCCGGGCAGCCAGTCCAGCTCGGCCTCGCCCAGCTCGCGCTCACCGGCGATGCCGTACATGATCTGCAGGTTCTCCGGGTCGCCGGCGACCGCGCGCAGCAGCCACTCGCGCCAGGCGCGGGCCTCCTCGCGGTAGCCCGTGCGCAGCAGCGAGGACAGGGTGATCGCCGCGTCCCGCAGCCAGGTGTAGCGGTAGTCCCAGTTGCGCACGCCCCCGATGTCCTCCGGCAGGGAGGTGGTGGGGGCGGCGACGATGCCGCCGGTCGGGGCGTACGTCAGCGCCTTCAGGGTGATCAGCGAGCGGATCACCGCCTCGCGGTACGGCCCGTGGTACGTACAGTGCTCGACCCACTCGCGCCAGAAGTCCTCCGTCGCCTCCAGCGAGGTCTCCGGCTCCGGCAGCGGCGGCGGCTGCTTGTGCGAGGGCTGCCACGAGATGGTGAACGTGATCCGGTCACCCGGGGCGACCGTGAAGTCGGCGTACGTGGTGAGCGCCTTGCCGTAGGTCTCGGCCTCCGTGTCGAACCACACCGAGTCCGGCCCGGCCACCGCGACCGTGCGGCCCTCGTGCTTGTGCACCCACGGCACCACCCGGCCGTAGGAGAACCGCATCCTGAGGGCCGAGCGCATCGGCACCCGGCCGGTGACGCCCTCCACGATCCGGATCAGCTGCGGGGCGCCGTCACGCGGGGGCATGAAATCGGTCACACGGACCGTGCCGCGCGGGGTGTCCCACTCCGATTCCAGGATCAGCGAGTCGCCGCGGTAGCTGCGCCGGGCGGCCACGGGCGGCTCGGCGTCGGCGGCGTGCGCCGGGCCGAGCCGCCAGAAGCCGTGCTCCTCGGTGCCCAGCAGGCCGGCGAAGATGGCATGCGAGTCGAAGCGGGGCAGGCACAGCCAGTCCACCGTGCCATCCCGGCAGACCAGCGCCGCGGTCTGCATGTCTCCGATGAGTGCGTAGTCTTCGATGCGCCCGGCCACGTGCAACTCCAGTCGAACGGCCACGTCACACCCCCGCGCAGGGGGCTGTCGCTAGTGCGGTCAAGGGGTCGTTGTTGTGCGTCGTTGAGCGGTGAAGCAAAGCAGCCCGCCGAGCCCTGAGGCAACACGACAGTCTTTGCTCAACGAACTGCCGCGCTCTCGTTGTTCCGGGGTGATGGTGGCGGGGGTGTGCCGTCGTTCCGGCCGGGCTCGGCAGCGAATGTCCGAGCAGGATACGACGCACGTAGATGATGTGCGTGCCGGTCCGGGCAACCCGTGTGGGCCGAACGAGTGAGCACCGGGTGAGAACCGTGTGCCCGGAGTACGTCCGGGATAACGCGAGTGGCAGGTGTGGCAGGCAGCCCGTGCCCGGCCGAGCGCGGAGCGTGCTCGGAAGCCATCCGGGCCAGGCGCTGATACGCTGGTAGCCCGTGGACCGGTGGGAGAAAAACCCCCGAACCGCAGCGACGGCACCCCCCGAAGAACCTGGGAGGGACGCCGGACCGCACCCCCAAACCGCGACCACGGGAGCCCCCTCTTGGCCATGCCGCCCAAAACCACGACGACCAAGCACATCTTCGTCACCGGGGGTGTCGCCTCCTCGCTCGGCAAGGGTCTGACCGCCTCCAGCCTGGGCATGCTGCTCAAGGCCCGGGGTCTGCGTGTCGTGATGCAGAAGCTGGACCCGTACCTGAACGTCGACCCGGGCACGATGAACCCCTTCCAGCACGGTGAGGTGTTCGTCACCAACGACGGCGCCGAGACCGACCTGGACATCGGCCACTACGAGCGCTTCCTCGACCGCGACCTGGACGGCACCGCGAA
>NZ_MUMF01000451.1 GCF_002155905.1 Streptomyces tricolor
GTATACGAGACAGGGCGGGGAGGAGGAGGTCCGCGGGCTGGTGCACCGCACCGGCCTGCTCCTGGTCCGCACGCCCGAGGGCGCCACCCGCTTCGACCGCGGCCTGGTCGACCTAGCCCGGCACGTGCCCGGCTTCGCCGCCCGCATGACCCGCTGGCTGACCGAGGCCCCGGACGAGTGGGCCGCGGTCGTCGGTCCCAGCACCCGCCGCATGATCGAGAACATCGCGGGCGTACGCGTACCGGCCTGACCTGCGCCCGGAACGTGCGCCCCGTCACAGCCCCCATGCCGATGCTGGCGCGGGGCACCCGGCATGGCACCCTTAGACCTGCACAAGAGGTCAACGATAGACACGGACACGGGTTCGAGGAGCGGTCACAGTGCAGCGCTGGCGTGGCTTGGAGGACATCCCCGAGGACTGGGGGCGCAGCGTCGTCACCATCGGTTCCTACGACGGTGTCCACCGCGGCCACCAGCTGATCATCAAGCACGCCGTCGACCGCGCCCGCGAACTGGGCGTCCCGGCCGTCGTGGTCACCTTCGACCCGCACCCCAGCGAGGTCGTCCGCCCCGGCAGCCATCCGCCGCTGCTCGCCCCGCACCACCGCCGCGCCGAACTGATGGCCGAGCTGGGCGTCGACGCCGTCCTCATCCTGCCGTTCACGACCGAGTTCTCGAAGCTCTCGCCCGCCGACTTCGTGGTGAAGGTCCTGGTGGACAAGTTGCATGCCAAGGCGGTCGTGGAGGGCCCGAACTTCCGCTTCGGCCACAAGGCGGCCGGGAACGTCGAGTTCCTCACCGAGCAGGGCAAGGTCTACGACTTCGAGGTCGAGGTCGTCGACCTGTACGTCACCGGCGAGGCGGGCGGCGGCGAGCCGTTCTCCTCCACGCTGACCCGCCGTCTGGTCGCCGAGGGCGATGTCGCGGGCGCCCGCGAGATCCTGGGCCGCCCGCACCGGGTCGAGGGCGTCGTCGTCCGCGGCGCCCAGCGCGGCCGGGAACTGGGCTTCCCGACGGCCAACGTCGAGACGCTCCCGCACACCGCGATCCCCGCCGACGGCGTGTACGCCGGCTATCTGCACGCCCAGGGCGAGGTCATGCCGGCCGCGATCTCCGTCGGCACGAACCCGCAGTTCGACGGCACCGAGCGCACGGTGGAGGCGTACGCCATCGACCGCGTCGGCCTCGATCTGTACGGCCTGCACGTCGCCGTCGACTTCCTCGCCTACGTGCGCGGCCAGGCCAAGTTCGAGTCGCTGGAGGCTCTGCTGGAGCAGATGGCCGCCGATGTGAAGCGGTGCCGGGAGATCGTGGCGGCGGAGCAGTAGGCCGCGTACGGTCCTGTCGGTCCACGACACGAAAGGGCGGCCGGTGCGAGGAGCACCGGCCGCCCTTTTCCGTTCCGCTTTCCGTACGACCCGCCGTCGCCGTGCGGGCCTACTGCTGGGGCGGGGCCTGCGGCGGCTGCTGCCCCGCCGGCTGCTGTCCGGGCTGCGGCTGTCCGGGCTGGGGCTGTCCGGGCTGGGGCTGCTGCTGCCCGGGCTGCGGATAGCCGGGCTGCTGCTGGGCCGGATACGGCTGGGGCTGGCCCTGCTGCGGCGGGTACGGCTGCTGCGCCGGGGTGTACGGCTGCTGACCGGGCGCCTGCGGGTAGGGCTGACCGGCGCCGTACAGCTGCTGTCCCGGTGCGGGCTGTCCGGGCATCGCCTGGCCCGGCATCGGCTGGCCGGGCATGGGCTGGCCGGGCATGGGCTGGCCCGGCATGGGCGGGGCGGCCACCGGCGGCGGGTTGCCGTCGCTCGTCCACAGGCCGTGCGCCTGCTGGTGACGGGTGAAGTCCTCGGCGACCATCGCGGCGAGGTTGAAGTACGCCTCGCGCGTCTTCGGCCGCATCATGTCGAGGTCGACCTCGGCACCGGCGGCCAGATGCTCGTCGAAGGGCACGACGATGACCCCGCGGGTCCGGGTCTCGAAGTGCGCCACGATGTCCTCGACCTTGATCATCTTGCCGGTCTCGCGGACCCCGGAGATCACGGTCAGGGACCGGGAGACCAGGTCGGCGTACCCGTGCGCGGACAGCCAGTCCAGCGTCGTACTGGCGCTGCTCGCGCCGTCCACGGACGGCGTGGAGATGATGATGAGCTGGTCGGCGAGGTCCAGCACGCCACGCATGGCGCTGTACAGCAGGCCGGTGCCCGAGTCGGTCAGGATGATCGGGTACTGCCGGCCGAGCACGTCGATCGCCCGCCGGTAGTCCTCGTCGTTGAACGTGGTCGAGACGGCCGGGTCCACGTCGTTGGCGATGATCTCCAGGCCGGAGGGGGCCTGGGAGGTGAACCGCCGGATGTCCATGTACGAGTTCAGGTACGGGATGGCCTGGACGAGGTCACGGATGGTGGCCCCGGTCTCCCGGCGCACCCGCCGCCCGAGCGTACCGGCGTCCGGGTTGGCGTCGATGGCGAGGATCTTGTCCTGCCGCTCGGTGGCGAGGGTGGAGCCGAGCGCGGTCGTCGTGGTCGTCTTGCCCACGCCGCCCTTGAGGCTGATGACCGCGATCCGGTAGCAGGACAGCACCGGCGTACGGATCAGTTCCAGCTTGCGCTGCCGCTCGGCCTCCTCCTTCTTGCCGCCGAGCTTGAACCGGCCGCCCGCCGCCGCGGGCCGTCCGCTCTTCGCCTTCTGCTTCTTGTTGTTGAGCAGCCGGTCCGAGGACAGCTCGACGGCGGCGGTGTAACCGAGCGGCAGCGCAAGCTG
>NZ_MUMF01000452.1 GCF_002155905.1 Streptomyces tricolor
ACTCCTCGCCGCGCTCGCCCGCCGCCGGCACGAGTACCGCTCCGTCGCCGTCGCCCGCCTCACCGCCCGTCACCGGCAGTCGGCTGCTACCGACCGACCTCCACAGGATGGGCATCTACCTCGCCAGGCCCACCGCGACCTCGGCGACTCCGCCGGGTCACGCCAGGGCCTGCAGGATCGCCACGGCAGGCGGCGGGCGTCTCGCGCAGGACGGTGTTCACCCCGTCGGCCTGATCCGCCGGCTCCGCCACGCGCCCGGCCCCGGTTCGCCCCTGGCCCGCCCCTCCACTACGTCGTCGCGGCGGCCGTCGTACGCGCCGTGGCGGACTCCATCGCGGCGTGAGTGCCGGTCCGGCAACTAGCCAATGCAGACAGGGCGGCAACGCCCTGAGGACCATCTACGCCTACAACCGGATCATCGAGAAGGGCCGGTTCCTGGTCTGGGTCAAGTAACCGTCCACCGACAGGGGCAACCGCAGTGACCGATCCCCTCACCACCGGGCAGGGCCCGGTCGGCGTCCACTACCACCAGTTCCTCGTCACCGACCCCGGCGGACCCGTCGCCGAGGACGAGACGGACGCCTCGCACACCGGGCTCGTCGGCATCACCGCCGGCGACGCCACCGTCCACACCGGCATCCACTCCGGCGACGTCGACGTCACGGTCACCGCCCACCGCCAGCCGCCCCCGCCGGATGCCGGGGAGTGGGAGGAGATCGCGGAGATCTCCCTCCACTCCCCCACCGGCACCCTCCAGGTCACCCCCCTCATGACCGACCTCGACGAGGACCTCCCCGACCTCGCCGCGGCCGGCCCCGGCACCTACCGGCTCCGCGTCCACGCCCGCGGCCGCGACCAGGCCGTCGACCTCGCCCCCCGACACCATCACCGAGCACTACCTCCTCCAGTGCTGGCCCCAGCCCCCCGCACCGGCCCAACTCCTGCGCGCCACCGACGACTACGGCAGCCGGCTACGCGCCGAACAGACCCACCAGGCCCGCGTCACCACCCACACCCCGCGCGGGCAGCACCGCCAGGAACACGACATCCTCCGCCGCTCCCTGGGCGGATAGGCACCCGTCCAAGCGATGCGGTAGGTCGCTACAACGGCGGTCATGTTGTTGCCGACGCTGCACGGGATTACGGCACCACGGGCCGCAGTCGTTCCATCGGCGTTGTACCCCGCACCCTTCCTGGGACGACTCAATCACGTGAGACCAGGGCACACAGGGCCCACGTCCTGGCCGCGCAGGTACTGGGCGGTCTCGGCTTTGGTGAAGTCGCGGTGCAGCCTCCTGCAGATCGAGCCGGCGAGCTCATGTGCGTCGGGAAGGTCCGCGTTCCACAGGCGTGTGGTGCCGTCTTCGCCACCGGCGGCGAGGAGGACGCCGTCGGGGCTGAACGCCAGCGAGTTGATGCCCTCGATGTGACCCGTGAAGGTGGCGCGTCGTTTACCAGTCCTCGCGTCCCATAGGAACAGGGCGCCGTCCTCGCTCCCGGTGGCGAGGGTCTCGCCGTCGGGGCTGAAGGCCAGCGCCGTGACGGCGTCGATGTGACCGGTGAGGGTTGCGCGGGAGGCACCGTCCTGCACATCCCACAGGTGTGTGGTGCCGTCCTTGCTGCCGGTGGCGAGGGTGTTGTTGTCGGGGCTGAAGGCCACCGACGTCATGTCCTCGGTGGTGCCCGTGAAGGCGGCGCGATGTCTGCCTGTCCTCGCGTCCCACAGGTGAAGGGCCCCGCGGGCGCCTCCCATGGCCAGCGTGGTGCTGTCGGGGCTGAACGCGACGGAGTTCATGCCGCTGGTGGGGAGGGAGCCGTCGAGCTTGGCGTGGTGTCTGCCGGATGTCACGTCCCACAGGTGCGTGGTTCCGTCGGCGCGGCTGACGCCGTCGTTGCCTGTCATGCCGAACGTCGCGCCGTCGGGGCTGATCTTCACCGCCCATCTGTACCCGGGGAGGCGGTGGGCGAGGTTGGTGAGGCGAAGTGTGCCGGTCTTGGAGTCCCACTGGCGTACGCCGCCGGACCAGCTCGCGCTGGTGAGGGTGGAGCCCTCGTGGCTGAACACGATCGACGACACACCTTCGGTGTGGCCGGCGAGCGTGACGCGGGGTCGCTCGGTCCTCACATCCCACAGTCGTGTGGACCCCTCGTCGCCACCGGTCGCCAAAGTGGTGCCGTCCGGGCTGAACGCCACCGACGTCACCTCGCGGGAGGGGCCGGTGAAGGTGGCACGGGACACGCCGACCCTGGTGTCCCAGAGGCGTACGGTGCCGTCCTTGCTTCCGGTAGCCAGGGTGGTGCCGTCCGGACTGAAGGCCAGCGTCTCGACCGGCTTGGTGTGACCGGTGAGGGTGGCGTACGACTGGCCGGTCTTCACGTCCCACAGGCGTACGGGCCCCCCGCCGCCCCCTACGGCAAGGGTGCTGCCGTCGGGGCTGAACGCCACCGTCTCGACGTCCTGCACGTAGTCGTCGGCGATGGTGGCGCGGACGCGGCTGGACCTGGCGTCCCACAAGTACGTCCTGCCGTCGCTGCTGACGGCGCGCGCGCCGCCTTCGGGGCTGGTCACGACCCAATCCAGTGTGACCTTGGTGAGACGTCTTCCGGTCCTCGCGCTCCATGTGCAGGTGCTGTCGGCGCAGTCAGTGGTGAGGGTGGTACTGCGCCGGTCGAACGCCATCCATTGTGCGAGGCTGCGCTCGCCGCCGCCGTGGGTGGCGCGGAGTGCGCCGGTCCTCGTGTCCCACAAGCTCAGCCTGTCCTCGTTGTCGCTGGACACGGAGTGGGTGGCGAGGGTGGTGCCGTCGGGACTGAACACCACGGAGGTCACGTACTGGGCATGGACGGGGAGAGAGGTGCGGAGTCTGCCGGATCTGGCATCCAGGAGGTGCGCGGTGCCGTCCCACCCTGCGGTGGCAAGGAGGGCCCCGTCAGGGCTGAACGCCACCGCCATCACGGTATAGGCGTGGCCGGTGAGAACGGTGCGGGACCTGCCGGTCATGGCATCGCGCAGGTGCACAGCGCCGTCGACGCTTCCGGTGGCGAGTGTGCTGCCGTCGGGGCTGAACGCCACAGCCGACGTGTGGGCGAGGGTGGCACGCGACGTTCCCCTCTTGACGTCCCACAGGCGTGCGGTGCCGTCGGAGCTCTCGGTCGCGAGGGTGGATCCGTCGGGGCTGAACGCGACGGAGTCCACCTCTTGGGTGTGTGCGGCGAGGCGGTGGCGGAGAAGGGTGGCGGGGGCACCGTAGAGCGCGGCGGCGGCTTCCTCCGTGTGGCTGGTCTGCCACGCCTTGACAGCCAGGAGGGAGGCCAGGTCGGGGTCCGACTTCGCCAGATTGGCGGACTGTGCGGCGAGCTGACGGGACTGCGCCTCGTGCTGGGCAGCGGTCGCGGCCCGCTGTTGGTGGAAGGCGGCACCCGCAGCGAGCAGTGCGAGCGCCAGCATGACGGCAAGGACGACGTTGATGCGCTGGGTACGCCGTACCGCCGCTTGCCGGTGCTGCCGACTGGCGTTCAGGAGCGAGGTGATCTCGGCCGGGAGCGAGCGTCGGCCGGCCCATTCCTCTCCCTCCGCGAGGAGCGAGCCGCTCAACAGGTCGCCGGGAAGGGCGCTGTTCGTGTACACGGCCTGCTGCTCGGCGGCGCGCACCAGCCAGACCTGGAACTGGTGGTCCTCAGCCACCCAGTCACGCAGGTCCGCCCAGTCGCGGAGGAGGGCGTCGTGGATGAGGTCCGCCGCAGGCTCACCGAGCCCCGTGTCCGACGGTGGGCTCGTACCGGTGGTGACGATGCGGTAGCGGGTCAGCACCGCCAACACCTCGTCGAACGCGGTGTCGCCGGCAGGGCCGGTCCCCTTGGGCGTGGAGGCCAGTACGCGCAGACGGGTGAGCGGAACGGACCGGCGGGTGGCCGGAATGCCGTTGGTCTCGTCGGCAGGACGGACCAGCGCGGTGAGCATCCGCTGTGCGGTGGGACGCCGGTCCGCGGGTAGCTGGTCGAGGGCGCGGTTGCACCAGGCCGTGAGGCTGCCGGTGACCTTGCCTATCTTCTCGTAGGCCGCGTGGGTGATTCGGCCGTCTTCGCGGCGGCGCCGGGCCCAGAGCTGGCGCAGCGCCAGTTCCAGGGCGGGGAGCAGGGTGACGGGCGCTTGCCGGGCCGCAGAGCCGGCGTCGAGTACATCGTCGACGATGCGGTCCGCCAGGCCTGCCTCGATGGACAGGCCTACGGCCGCCGCCGGCCGGGTGATGATCGCCTTCAGCTCGGGGCGGCTCAGGGTCGCGGGGACGTTGCACAGCCCTGGCAGCACGGCGTTCATCAGGTCGGGGGCAAGGGCGTCGAGAGGCGCGTAGAAGTCGTTGCGCATGACCAGGAGAACGGTGACCGCTGCGTGAGAGGCGCACAGCTCCATGAGTTGGTCGGCGGCTTGCAGCCGACCGTCGTCCAGTGGTCGGTGTGCATGGGGAGCCGCCTGGGTGAGGAGTTCCTCGAACTGGTCGATGACCAGCAGCAGATGATCATGGTCCGGTGCGGCGGCCAGACGGGTTTCGACGGCGGACAGCAGGCCCTCGGTGGCCGCGCCGGGCAGGCCGGCACGTTCCAGTTCGGCCAGAAGGTCCTGACCGGGGTGGGCGCCCAGACACAGCCAGCGATCGCTGCCCGGGATCGCTCCCTTCGCCAGGGCGGGGAGGACGCCCGCGTTGACCAGCGACGACTTCCCCGCCCCGGACGGTCCGAGCAGCATCAGCAGCCGCCGGTTGGAGCCCAGGGCCGTCAGTACCCGCTCCACGGCCGCCTCCCGGCCGTGGAACCAGTCGGCGTGCTCAGTGGTGAACGGCTCCAGCCCCAGATACGGGCACGCCTGGTCTTCCGCCAGCTGAGGGTGGATCTCCCTCAGCACCTCAGCCGGGGTGGCATAGGCGATCCCCAGCCCTTTCCCGTAGATGTCGGGGGAGACGATGGAGTTGACCATGCCGATCACCAGGCCGGTCTTTTTGTCCACTACCGGGCCGCCGCTGAAGCCGGCGGTCAGGTCGTTGGCCTTCGTCAGCTGAAGCTGCCGTTGCGCACCGTTGTCCCCGGGCAGCAGGCCGCCGACTTCGCCGTACCCGAAGTGGCCGCCGCGCAGTGCCTGGGCTGGGAATCCGAACGAGAAGAACCCGTGCCCCTGGCACCCGGCGCTCGTACCCACTGCCATGCGCCGGGCTGTGGCTGGAATCGAGCCAAAACGGAGAACAGCTACGTCCTCTGCTTCCGGTGCCCGCCATCGCTCGGCCACCACGTCGGTCATCACCCGTGGTGCGCCCGGTAGATGCGGGAAGAGCACCTCCACCTGGTCGCC
This sequence comes from Streptomyces tricolor, assembly GCF_002155905.1. Lineage (GTDB taxonomy): Bacteria > Actinomycetota > Actinomycetes > Streptomycetales > Streptomycetaceae > Streptomyces > Streptomyces tricolor. The sequence goes on from NZ_MUMF01000452.1 coordinate 5,342, forward strand.
CGGGAGCTGCCCGGCGGCGCGCACGACATGTGCACAGGTGAAGCCGGTGTCCTCCCCGGCCAGGAATCCCGCCCCAGCAATACCGCCGTCGGACGCAAGTACCTGGAAGACCGATACGGCAACCGACGGCTCACTCACCGTCACAAGCTGCTCTCGTCCTCGGGGATCGATCCGCCACCACGGTCTGCCTCGGACTCCTCCCCCGCCCCTGTCCCCGCATTCCTCACGGGGCGTCCTGTCCGGAGTCGCCGTTCTCCCACACCACGCGGACCTTCAGGTGGACGGCTGTCTCGCCGGCGGTAATGACTGCTCCGGCCTTCGCCGAGAGATTCACCCCGAACTCCACCTCCACCTCCCGCGGACCTGCCTGTCGCAGCTGGTCCAGCACAGCTCGCGCTGTCTCCCGCACCGGAATCAGCGACTGCTGCAAGGTCCGAGGCAGTTCACGTACCGCGTCACCGACTCGGCCCGCCTTCACCGGCCCGTCGATCTGCGGTGCGCCTTCGACCTCTTCCAGCAGGATTGCCCCGCCACCTTCCAGCGGCAGCCGCGCAAGACTCGACACCGGCCCACCTCCTTGGAAAATCCAGAAATCAATCCCGACCACTCAACCGGAAAACGGTTCCCATCGCCCCCTGGTCTCACCGCCTCCCGACAACCACCACATACGGACCGGACGGCTCCGCGACCCATCAGCGGTCACACCGAGGCTGCACTCGCCAATGCGGAGCATCAGCTCCTGCCCGCCGGACCATTTCCTTCGGATCATCTGATCGTTGGGTGATGTGTGTCGTTGAACTGACGCCCACTGGGCGAGGATCGAGCCGTTGCTGCCGGACCGGACACCGAAGCGGGATGGTCGGTGGCGGGACCACCGCGGAAGTGGGCCGCCGACGGTACCTGGGATCGCCTGTTCATCGCCCTGATCACCCAGGCCGACGCCGAAGGCGACCTCGACCGGATCGTCGCGGTCGACTCCACGATCCTCCGGGCCCATCAACACGCCGCCGGAGCCCGTCACGAGGGGCCCCCGGCCGGTGAGCCGGCAGATCATGCCCTCGGACGGTCCCGCGGCGAGCTGACCACCGAGATCCCCCCTCGCTGCAGACAGCCGCCGCAGGCCGCTCACCTTCCTCCTCACCCCGGCCAGACATGCGATGCACCCGCGTTCCCCGACACCGTGGCCCAGTTACGGGTGCCGCGGCCGACCGGTCGCCCCAAAAGCGCTCCGGACGTGGTCCCGGCCGCGGCCTGGCGGCGGCGCTGCGCGCGGGCATGCTCGATCGGGGCCGCCGCATCGTCCGGGACGATGTCGGGCTCGGGGAAGGCCCGGCGGCAGCTCCCGCATCGCGGCGGTCTGCCGCTCCACCGCCTCCGCGATAGCTGGAGCCACCCGGGATGGCCGGGCGGCCTGCCGGTGTGCCTCGATCGCCCGGCGGTATCCCTCGGGCAGCGTCCGGCGCTCCCCCCGGGAGGGCGGGCATCACCGGAGGGCTGGGTCGGCGGCCTCCGTGGCGGGCCCGGCCCTTGGATGTGGACGGCGCGTACGTTCGCACCCTGCACCCGCTCGTTGGCCGCCTCGATCAGCTCCGGTGCGCGCCAGCGCAGCTGTGTGCCGTACGCGGGGGCGTCGGGGGTGACGTCCAGGCGGCCGATGTCCGCGTCGAACTGCACGGCCCGGACGTGCCCGGCGAGCTCGGGCGCGGCCGCGGCGAGGATGTTATTGAACTGCGCGAGGACACTGCCGTCGGCGGCCGGGGCGACCATGCGGCGCTCGGTCACGGGCCGGGGGCGGCGTGGTGCGCTCGGTGATCTCGCCGGGGAACTGGTAGCGGTTCAGGGGCCAGCCGTGCTTTTCCCAGCAGTAGGGCGGGGGGCAGCGAGGGCCCCGGCGTCATCCTGGTTCACCACGTCCACCACAGAGCCGTCAGGTCCTCCGGCGCCCGTCTTCCCGAGCGGAGGAGGCCGGCCAGTTGCTCGGGGACCAGGTCGCTGTACTGGGCGACTGCGGGCATGTTCTCGTCGAGGAGCACGGCAGCCTCATCGGTGGTGATTGCGTCGCCGCAGCAGGAGCCAGTGTTTGCGGCCCCGGGTCGTGCATGTTCGGCGTCGCCTCACGCACCCAGTAGGGGATGAAGGTCCAGTCGGCGAGGCGCGGGGAGGTGCGGCGCTGCTCCGGCATCTGCCCGCCCCCCTCGGATCGCCACGAGAGGGGCGTCGAGGCTCGGTCACGGCGGAATGCGGTTGACGGGCCAGGTGACCACGGCTCCGAAAGGAAATCACCGGTGGTCGGTGGACACAATGGGAGGTAGGGGGCAAAGGGAGCGAGGGAGACGTTCAATGATCACCGCAGAACACGTTTCCCAGGCGGAAACGGATTATCTGGCACAGCTGGAGAAAGCCGCGAGACGCTTCGACAACCGGGCCGCGCAGCGGGAGGAAACCCTCCAGACCATCGAGAGCCGGGGCGTGCTGTACGCCGACGAGCCCGCCCGGGTCAAGAAGCGACTGGCACGCCTGAACGCCGACTGGTCGCTCGCCAAGGCGATCGAACAGATACCGACGGAGCCCGCCACCACGACCGGCAGTACGCTGCCGCTGTCACCGGAGGCGTTCGGGGCCGACGTCCTCGGCCTGGAACGCCTCATGGGGCGGAACAACCTCACCGGAGTGGCCTTCCTGGAGGGCGGGTACCTGGCCGCGCGGTCGATCGGGCGGGTCTGCGTCCGCTCACCCGAGGGCGGGCATTACGGCACCGGTTTCATGGTGTCGCCTTCTCTCCTCATGACCAACAACCACGTACTGCGGAGCCTGGAGGAAGCAAGCCACGCCGTCGTCGAATTCAACTTCCAGGCAGGCGTCGACGGGCGCCCGCTGGACCCGGTGACCTTCAAGATCGAGCCCCAGAACTTCTTCGCCACCGACCGCGACCTCGATTTCACCGTCGTCGCGGTGGCCGAGCGGAATCAGCAGGGCGCGCGGCTCGCCGACTTCGACTGGCTGCCCCTGGACGGGGCGCAGGGAAAGGCCATTCTGGGGGAATTCGTCAACATCATCCAGCACCCCAACGGCGAGCCCAAGCAGCTCGCCCTGCGCGAGAACCAGATCGTCGATCTCCTGGACAGGTTCGTCCACTACGCGACCGACACCGCGCCGGGCTCCTCCGGATCCCCCGTCTTCAACGATCAGTGGGAAGTCGTCGCACTGCACCACTCGGCCGTGCCGAAGACCGACGCCGACGGCCGTCCCCTGGCCGTCGACGGTACGCCCTGGCGGCCGGGGATGGGCGAGCACCGGCTGGCGTGGAAGGCCAACGAGGGAGTGCGCATCAGCCGCGTACTGCAGGCGCTGAGCCGGTTCACGCTGACCGGGAACGCGGCCCGGTTGCGCGACGAACTGTTCCAGCCGCCGGGCACGCCGCCGCGCGGCGAGGGCGCACCGCAGACGGCAGCGGCAGCGAGGCCGGGAGCCGACGGGTTCGGGCCGGCCGGTTCCGCACCACTCACCTCCGCCACCGCCGTCGGCCTCACCGTGCCACTCCGGATCACCGTGGGCGTCGACATGCCGACGCCCGACCGGCCCGGCCCCGACCGGACCTCCGGTGCGCGCTCGCTTCCGACGGTCACTTCCGCCGCTGTCCTTCCCCGAGCGGAACGGGCGGCGGGAAGCTCCGCGGTCGCCGACGCCGCCGAACAGGATCTGGCCGCGGCCCTGCTCAACCTCCGGCTCGGGGAGACCCGCGCCTACTACGTCCGCGAGGACGACCGCGCTGCGCGCGATGCGTACTACGCGGACATCGACGCCGACTCGGACGGCGAGACACTGCGGCGAGCGCTGACCGCGCTGCTGGAGGAGACCCACGGGCCGCGCCCCTCCTACAAACCGGCGCGGATGCTCTACCCATGGGTCGATCTTCATCCCGACCGCCTCCTGCGCAGCGTCTACTCCGGCAAGACCTTCACCGCGGAGGAACTCATCCACGCCGACGCCGCCGCCGAGGCGGCCCGGCTGCGGGGCCTGCAGGAGTTCCTGCTGCGCGAGGCAGCGGCGGGCACGGACGTAATCGCCGCGGAGCTGGACGCCCTGGAGGCAGCGCTGCCCTTCAACTGCGAGCACGTCGTGCCGCAGTCCTGGTTCGCCAAGCGGGAACCCATGCGGGGCGATCTGCATCACCTGTTCGCGTGCGAGCCGGAGTGCAACAGCTTCCGCGGCAACATTCCCTACACGGACTTCCCCGGCTTCGACGAGGCCGTGAGGGAAGACTGCGGCATGCGTGAGAAGACGGGGTTCGAGCCGGAACACAGCAGGGGAGCCGTCGCCCGAGCCACCCTGTACTTCCTGTTGCGGTATCCCGGAGCCGTCGGGGACGGGACGACGGAGTTTCCCGCGGACCGGCTGCCCATCCTCGTGCAGTGGCACGAGAACGAACCCGTGTCCGAGTACGAGTTGCACCGCAACGCGGCCATCGCCGCGATCCAGGGGAACCGCAACCCCCTGATAGACCACCCGGAGTGGGCTCGGAGCATCGACTTCTCCGGGGTCTGGCCCTGACTGGGCACCGAGACCGCAAAACCGTCAACCGCCTCTCCGCCGCGCCGGGTTCGGCCCGGCAGAGAGGCGGTGCGGCCCCTACCCGCAGTCACGGGGGGACTCGGGCCGCCGTCACTGGACCGGCGACTCGGGCGGTGGCAGACGGATGGTGCGGTCCCGTTCGACGGCCTCCACACCGTCGACCGCCCGCAGCAGCGGGATCCGGTCCTCGGCGATGGTGCCGGCGGCCGTGCCGATGAGCGGCTGCTCACTCGTCACGGTGAGGCCGGCGGCCTGGGCCGCACGGATCGTCTCGGCGAACCGCCCGGGGTCGACGGACAGGACGACGTCCACCCGCGGGGATTCCGTCACGGTGTCTGCCCGAGGCCGGCGCCGACGTTCTCAGGGGGCTGCGGGAGCCGGTACGCGCCCGAGATCAGACGCTTCTTCAGTTCGGGCGCCGTGGCGCCCGGCTCCATCTGGGCCAGCAGCGCGACGATACCCGCGACGTGCGGGGTCGCCATGCTGGTCCCACTGATCGTTTTGTAGACCTGCGGCATCGGCCATGCGGAGCGCACCTCCACCCCGGGGGCGGCGATGTTGATCTCGGCACCGGCGAGACTCTGCCCCCGGCAGGAGAACGGCGCTACGTGAAGTGCCTTGCCCAGAGCGGCGACAGCGAGGATCGAGGGGCAGTTGGCCGGGTGGTTGACCGGCCCGCCGTCGTTGCCCGCCGCCGCGACGATCAGCGTTCCCGCGGCGACGACCCGCTGGGCGACGGTCTCGAAGACCGGCGAGAACAACTGCCCAGGACTGACCGGAGCACCGAGCGACATGGAGATCACCCGCGCTCCCTGGGACAGCGCCCAGGAGATCCCCGCGAGGATCTGTCCGTCGCTCCCGCTGCCCTGATTGCTGAGCACCTTGCCGGCCAGGATCCGTGCCTCGGGGGCGACGCCGTAGCGTGGCCGCTGCTGAGGATCCGCCGGGCCCGCGGCCGTGCCGATGCAGTGAGTACCGTGGCCGTTGCCGTCCTGCACGGACTGCCCCGGTACGAAGGACGCCGTTCCGGCGATGCGTGCGGCCAGGTCGGGGTGGTTGGTGTCCACCCCGGTGTCGAGCACCGCGACCATGACACCCTGTCCGGTCAGACGGCAATGGTTGGCCCGCACGGCCTGCAGGCCCCAGGTGTGGTCGGACTCGTCCCAGGCCGGGCCCAACGCGGCGGCCATCGCCGCCGTGGTGTGCCGCTCCAGGACGTCCTCGTCGCTGCGGTAGGTGGGGTAATACCCCGTCACCTCCCGGGACTGGTCCGTGATCGTCGAGATGTAGACCAGACGCTCGGGCTCCGCGGCGATGATCGACGATTCCTCCTGGGCGGCCGTCACCAGCGCCTCGCGCTGGTCCGGTGCCACGCCGACGACGGCGACGCCCAGATCCGGGAAGAGCGCGGACACGTCCGGCTCCTCGAGTATCCGTACGGCGCTCTCCGCCTCGGCACCGCGCACCTGCTCCGCGCCCGGAACACCGGCCCGGGAACGCAGTGCCTCCATACCCCGCTTCCCCTCCTGGGGGTCGAGGAGCACGAGGTACCGCCCCGTATACGCGTTCTCGCGCTTGAGAACGCTCTGGTCACACAGTTCGAACTGCTCGCCGCGCTCACGCCGGCCGAATGATTCGCTCGTCATGGTGTCTCCGCCTCCGACTACCCCCCAGGGATCCAAGGACCGCGTCGGCCGCGCGCCCGAGACACCTTCAGCGAGCGGCTATCGCGCCTCCGGCCGTACAGTGAGTCGGCGCGTCCGAGCCTGCCTTGTCGCTCTTTCCAGCCTCACGCCGCCCACTGCCGTGCGCAACTCCTCCGAAGCCGCCCCTGGCCCCCGGACGTCCGGGGCGTCGGCGGGGCACCCTCCGGTCCGGTTGCGGGCCGCCTGCGGATCGTCGGCGTCGACACCGTCCTCGACTGCCGTGAAACTCTTCGCGACGCCGTCAGCACCTGAACGGCGAGTACGCCGCCAGGGATTACGGGCCGGCAGGTTGTCGCCGCACGGTTGTCAGCGGGTGGTGAGCATGCCTTCGCGCAGCCGGGCGAGGCAGCGCGAGAGGAGGCGGGAAACGTGCATCTGAGAGACGCCCAGGCGTTCGCCGATCTGCGCCTGGGTGAGTTCTTCCACGAACCGCATATGAATGATGTGCCGATCCCGTTCATCCAGGGCGGCGATCATCGGGGCGAGTGCGTGGAAGTCCTCCACGAGCTCCAGGGCCCGGTCGTCAGTCCCGATGAAGTCCTGCAGGGCACATTCGCCGTCCTCGCTGCCGTTGATCGTGGCGTCCAGGGAGGAGGAGCTGTAGCCGTTGGAAGCCAGGCGGGCCTCGCGCACCTCATCCTCCGGCAGGCTCATCAGCTCCGACAGTTCCTTCACCGTCGGCGTGCGCCCCAGACGGCTGCGCAGCTCTTCGGTGGCGCGGGCCAGCTGGACGCGCGCCTCCTGCAGGCGGCGTGGCACGTGCACGGCCCAGGTGGTGTCGCGGAAGAAGCGCTTGATCTCGCCGACGATGTAGGGGATGGCGAAGGAGGTGAACTCCACTTCCCGGGCGAGCTCGAACCGGTCGATCGCCTTGATCAAGCCGATCATGCCGACCTGGACGATATCCTCCATCTCCTCCGGACCGCGGCTGCGGAACCGGCCGGCCGCGTAGCGGACCAGGGACATGTTCATCTCGATCAGCGTGTTGCGCGCGTACTGGTACTCGGAGGTGCCCTCCTCAAGGACCGCGAGCTGGTCGAAGAACAGGCGCGTCAGCTGTCGGGCGTCCTTCGGTGTCACCTGGGAGGGAACGGCGACCTCCGGCAGACCACTCGCGGTCGTGTCCGTTTTCGCCGCAGTCACTGTCGTCATGATGCTTCCCTCCCTTGTCGCTGCACGCTGCCGGCCTGTCGGGGCCGACGGCCGAGCGCCTACCCCGGCATCTGCACGTCATACACACAGGGGGAAACAAGCGCGTCGCCTCGCCCGCAGGGCGGTTGTCGCCTCGGCGAAGCCACAGGCGCCCAGGAGATCGACTCTCCCGCACCGGGCAAGGCCCGGCAGAGATACGCGCAGCAGACGACGGGGCGGCTTTCGGGCTGGGCCCCCGTACGCCGCCGCAGGAAGCGTTCACACAGGTCGGCGATGTCCAGGCCGACGGTGGTGCGGGCGCATGCGGTCAGCCGCTGCGGAACGATGATGGTCTCCTCGCGGCACCGTTCGATCAGTCCGTCGGTGTAGAGCAGAAGGGTGTCGTCCTTGGCGCGGGCGAGGGCGGCCTGGCGGTATGGGATGCCGCGAACGGGGGCCGAGGGGCGGCCTGAGGGGCTGATCGGGACAGGTGCCGGCGCCGTCGGCGTGGCGGAGCAGCGGCGGCGAGTGGCGGGCAGCGGCGCAGGTCAGGGTGCGGCTGGGGCGGTGGGCGACGAGGTAGCAGGCGGTGGTCATCTGCCCGGGGTGGTAGTGGCGCAGGAAGGTGTTTAGTTCCTCCAGGACGGTGGTGGGACGGGTGCCGCAGCGGGGGACGTGTTGCGCAGGGCGGCGGTGATCTGCGCCATGAGGGTGGCCTCGCGCAGTCCGTGTCCGGCGACATCGCCGATGCTCAGGCCGATGTGCTCGGCCTCGATGTCGTAGACGTCGTACCACTCGCCGCCTACGGACAGCAGGCCGTTTCCAGGGGCACAGCTGGCGGCGGCCTCACATCCGGGCACGGCCGGCAGCTGTGGCAGGAGGCTGCGCTGCAGGCGTTCGGCGACGGTGTTCGCCTGCTCCAGTGAGGTGTTCGCCGGGCCGCAGCGGCGGCACCAGGCGGGTGGAGTGCCGGTGGAGTTCGACGGCGGAGGCGCCCAGGACGGCCGGTGCGGCTTCCTTGACCCGACTTGATCAAGGCATGTTCACAGCGGTGCGCTGACCCACCTCGGCGGGCGGGTGGTCACCGCCCGCGCGACCCGCGAAGCCACCCCGGCACCCGCGGCGATCGCTGTGACGAGGATGCCCTCCTGTTCTGGCGGCCAGGCAGCCGGCAGATGAGACGGTTGCCGATCTGAGCGCCAGTACGTCTTCGGTGGGGGACGATATAGAGCACTCGTTGGATCACCCAGGCAATGGATCACCTTTCCCGCACTCCGGGTACCGTCAGGGTATGAGTCATCCGCACCCCGAGCTGAAAGCCGCACCGCCCCTTCCCGAAGGAGGGCTGCGGGTCATCGCCCTGGGCGGCCTGGGTGAGATCGGCCGCAACATGACCGTCTTCGAGCACGCGGGCAAGCTGCTCGTCGTCGACTGCGGCGTACTGTTCCCCGAGGAGACCCAGCCCGGCGTGGACGTGATCCTGCCGGACTTCACCTCGATCCGGGACCGGCTGGACGACATCGTGGCCGTGATCCTCACCCACGGCCACGAGGACCACATCGGCGGCGTGCCGTACCTGCTGCGCGAGCGGTCGGACATCCCCCTCGTCGGCTCCAAGCTGACCCTGGCGTTCCTGGAGGCCAAGCTCAAGGAACACGGCATCCGGCCGCGCACGGTGCGGGTGCGGGAGGGCGACCGACGTGGCTTCGGGCCCTTCGACTGCGAGTTCGTGGCGGTCAACCACTCCATCCCCGACAGCCTCGCGGTCGCGATCCGCACCCGGGCCGGGATGGTGCTGCACACCGGCGACTTCAAGATGGACCAGTTCCCTCTCGACGACCGCATCACCGATCTGCGCGCCTTCGCCCGCCTCGGCGAGGAGGGCGTGGACCTGTTCCTCACCGACTCCACCAACGCCGAAGTACCCGGCTTCACCACCTCCGAGCGAGAGCTGAACCCGGCGATCGAGCAGGTGATGCGCACCGCGCCGCGCCGCGTCATCGTCTCCAGCTTCGCCAGCCACGTGCACCGCATCCAGCAGGTCCTCGACGCCGCCCACCAGCACGGCCGCAAGGTCGCCTTCGTCGGCCGGTCGATGGTCCGCAACATGGGCATCGCCCGTGACCTGGGCTATCTGAAGGTCCCCTCCGGTCTGGTCGTGAGCACGAAGGAGCTGGAGAAGCTCCCGGACCACAAGATCACTCTGGTGTGCACCGGCTCCCAGGGCGAACCGATGGCCGCGCTGTCACGGATGGCCAACCGCGACCACATGATCCGCATCGGCAAGGGCGACACCGTCCTGCTCGCCAGCTCCCTGATCCCCGGCAACGAGAACGCCATCTACCGGGTGATCAACGGACTCACCCGGTGGGGCGCTCACGTGGTCCACAAGGGCAATGCCAAGGTGCACGTCTCCGGGCATGCCAGCGCAGGCGAACTCGTCTACTGCTACAACATCGTCAAGCCCCGCAACGTCATGCCCGTGCACGGCGAATGGCGCCACCTGCGAGCCAACGCCGACCTTGCCATCCGTACCGGTGTCGAGCCCGACCGGGTCGTCATCGCCGAGGACGGCGTCGTCGTCGATCTGGTCGACGGGCGCGCGTCCATCACCGGCAAGGTTCCCGCCGGCAACGTCTACGTGGACGGCATGGAGGTCGGCGGCGCGACCGAGGCGTCCCTCAAGGACCGTCTCACCCTCGCCGCCGAAGGCGTGGTCACGGTGGTGGCGATCGTCGACGCGGACACCGGCGCCCTCGCCGAGGCCCCCGACTTCCTGGCCCGGGGCTTCGTCCACGACGACGCCACCTTCGAGCCGGTCATCCCCGTCATCGAGAAGACCCTGGCCACCGCGGCCGAGGAAGGCGTCGGGGACGCGCGCCAACTCGAACAACTCCTCGCCCGCGCCGTGGCGAACTGGGCGTTCCGCACCCACCGCCGCAAGCCCCTCATCATCCCTGTGATCATCGACGCCTGAGCCACAGCCCGGCGACACGGTCCCCGTTCCGGCGCCGGCGGCCGGAAGCGGCCCCGGTTCCGGAGCTCCGCCACCCGGCTCGCGGTTCCCTCTTTCATGGGGTCCGGTGACGCGTTGACCTCGCCGCGGCTGTGGAACGGCGCAGCGGTCCCTCAGCGGCCTCGCCCGTCGGCAGGGCCTCGTTGCCTCGGGTGCGGGCGTTCTGATCAGGCTGATGTCTTCGACTGAGGCTGGCCGCGCTCGGCGCGCAGTTGTTCGTTGATGCGCTGCGCCTCTTCGAGCTGGTCTTCGAGGATGACGATGCGGCAAGCGGCCTCTATGGCGGTGCCCTGGTCGACGAGTTCGCGGGCTCGGGCGGCGATGCGTAGCTGGTACCGGGAGTAGCGGCGATGGCCGCCGTCGGAGCGCAGCGGGGTGATCAGGCGGTGTTCACCGAGGGCACGGAGGAAGGCAGGGGTGGTGCCGAGCATCTCGGCGGCCCGGCCCATGGTGTAGGCGGGGTAGTCGTCATCGTCGAGAGGGTCGACGGGACGGGAACCGGCAGGCGGCATAGACCTCTTCTTTCGGGGACGCGTCGGGGGGCCCGGATGCCAGTACGGCACCCGGGCCCCGAGCTTTCAACACCATCTACCGGCGCACTGCGCCGGCCTTCGTTTTCCGCAGGTGCCGCCCGAGAGGGCGGAGCTGCGGGGATCGTGAATGCCTGACCGGGGACCACCTTCCAATCCGGGGCCTTGCGGTACCCGGGCCGACTGCTTCCTCGCCCGGGCGATCCTGATGGCGTTCTGCTCCTTACCTTTCGACTACGCGGATACTGCGGGTGTTGCTCACAGCCCCGCTGGGGCCGTGTCGTTCTGGTCTGCCTGCACAGCAGTTCGTGCCTGCTGTGCCCACTTCGACTTCTGGGTACGGAGACAACGCTAACCCTGGGGCCGTGGAATGTCTACTGTCGCTGGGATAGTTTTTCTCCATGGCTGGTGCGCCTGCTTCTCCCTCAGGCCTGCCAGAAAGAGTGCCCACTCGAATGGCGGTCCCCGCTTCCCGAACAGCGGCGCCGCCTCCTACCGGACGGTGCTGGACCTCGACGGCGACACGATCATGGACTCCAGCGGCGTCCCCCTCACCAGCACCCGGTACCTCCGTCACACACCTCTTCCATCGTCGGCCTCGGGTGAGGGAGAGGCCGCCGACGCGGGCGGTCCCTGCCAGGGCAGAGACGACGGCGCACAGGGAGCGCGCGATGCAGGCGAAGCCGGTGTCCTGCGAACCGGCACCGCGTCATTCCGAGGGAATGCGGAACTCGAATTCGGGACGGTCCCACGGCACGGCGGGCGGGTTCGCGAGGGCGGTCCCGGTCCGTATGGCACCGACGCGGTGGTAGAAGTCCGCGGCGGGAAGGTGCGACACGACCATGACGCGGTCGAGCCCGGCGGCACGGGCCTCGGACTGCATGTGCGCGACGAGCAGTCGTCCGATACCCCGCCCTTGCGCTTCATCGGCGACGAACAGCAGGTCGAGCTCCGGTGGAGCGAGGACGAGCGAGTAGAACCCGAGGGCCCGGCCTCCGGGCTCGTCGGCGCCGACGGCTACGAAGGCGCGGTGGGCCTCGATGTAATCAGGGCCGACCCGGTAACCCGCGACTGCGGACGCGTACTGGCCTCGATAGGCACCTGAGCCACGCACGAGCCGTGTGAGCCGTTTGGCATCCCGCGCGACGGCCCTCCGTATGATGATCGGCTGACTGATCGGGGAAATGCGTGAACCCATCGGGAGAGTATGCCGCACGAGGGTATGCCGTCGTGCGGAGGGGGCGGCTGCCCGGGCACGCGTTCTGCACCGCTCCCGGGAACCACTCGTCCAGCCCCCGCCCTTTCCTGCCCGGTACCGTCGGCAGCGCGCTCGGGCAGAGAGCCGGAGCGCTCATCAAGGCGTTGCGCGAGCGGCGCCGGTCCGTGCGCGCCCTCACCGGCCGCTCCCGACCGGCCGACCGCCCGGAGGCAGCGCACGAGCTGGAAGCCCGCAGCTTCTGCCCGGACCTTCTCGCCCGGGACCCGGCCCAGCTCCCGGCCGACAAGAGCGCGCTCCCCGTGATCCTGCCGGCCCCCTACGAGGACACCGGGACCGCACCCACCGTGACTCGAACGCCTGCTCCAGCGCGGGGGGCACGGAGTGCCGGTATGGCGGCCGGACCGCCGGACTGATCGACTCAGCCGCCGCTCTTACGCCTGAACGATCGCTGGCGCGCAGCCGGGCCGTGCGTTGCACGCACCTTGGACGCATCCGGGTTGGCGGCAGCATCGGCCGCGTCCGCCTGCGCACCGCGCTTGCGCGCCAGGGCTTCACGGAACCTGCGCTTGAGGTCGTAGTTGCCGTCGCTGTCCGGCGCCAGAGGGGACGTCTCGGGGGCAGCCGGCTCCGAACCTTCCGTGATGACGGGCTCTTCAGTCATGGTGACCTCCTGGGTTCGGGGGTGGACCAGCACAGCTTGTCATGCCGGGCGAGGTGCGGGGCGCCGGCGACATCAGCCTGTTCCGTTTCGTCGGGTCCCCTCCAGCGGCCGAGGGCCTTCGCTTCGTAGCGGGGGTACAGGACGGGCTCCGGGCCGGGCCGAGGGCTGTCGATCCGGTGGCCGGGAGATGCGCTGACCGTCGCTCGGGCGGCCTGGAGGGCAGTCGTCAGAGGCGGGCGGGCCCCGCAGGTGAAGGCCCCTGAGGTTCCTCGAAGATCCCGCACCGATGTGCAACTCCCGCAGCTGACGGCCTGGAAAATACGGTGCGATCGGCTGAGCTGGGCTGATAGAAAGCGATGTGACAGACAGCCTTGAGTATTCCGCCCTGCTGCAACTGATCGACGAGCGGTCGGCCGCGTTCCGGAGTGCGGTTGTCGCCGCGCCCAGCCTGGACGCGCCGGTGCCGTCCTGCCCCGAGTGGACGCTGTTCGACCTGGTGCAGCACCTGGGTACGGGCCAGCGCTGGTGGGCCGCGATCGTCACCGCGGGCCCGGCCGAGGCTGCGCCGGCCAAGGAAGCCGCGGAGGTGCCGCGCGAGCTCGAGGCGCTGCTGGCCTGGTACGCCGAGTCGAACGAGCTGCTGCTGAGTGCCCTGCGCGAGGCCGGCCCGGAGCGCGAGTGCTGGGCGTGGTGGGGCGCCGGCGTGTCGCCGGCGAACGCCTGGGGCGTTGCCCGGCGCCGGGTGCACGAGGTGCTGGTGCACACCTACGACGCCCAGCTCGCCGCAGGTGCCGTGCAGCCGATGCCGGCGGACGTCGCGATCGACGGCGTGGCCGAGTTTCTCGACACCTGCAATTCCACCCCGGCGGCCTGGCCGCACGCGGCCGCCACCATCCACTACCACGCCACCGAGGGTCGCTCCTGGCTCCTGACGCTGGACGGCACCGGCGCGTGGCCCGCACCCCTCCCGGACGACGCCGCGCCCGCGTCCGCTTCGGCCACGGGCACGGCCGAGCAGCTGCTCCTCTTCGTCTGGGGGCGCCTCACGCTGAGCGACCTGAAGGTCGAGGGCGACCAGCAGGTGTTCGAGCAGCTGATCGCCTGGGAGCCCGAGGAGTAGCCAGTCGATACCGCCAGCGGACGGCCTCGACGACGTCCGCGTCGGTGAGCATCGCGGTCGGGGCCGCAGGGTGGTGGCCGACGCCGGCATGGCGACCGGGAGGTGCTGGCGGCGATCGTGTTCGTGACGACATCGGCGTGGTCGCGGTCCATGCGGTGGTGGAGTTGATCGAGCGCGGGCGCGCGACATGTCTTACATCAAGACCGTGGCGACCGCCTTGATACGGCTGTCCGCAGCCGCCGCGGTGAGGGCCATGCCGCTCAGGCCAGAGATGGCCTGCCGGGCGATCCGCTCGCGGTCGACGATCTCCTCCAGGCCGATGAAGTCGACGGCAGGGTCCTGGCGGGCCCCCGGTCAGCCGTCGAGCGCGGCGGACGGCGCGTCGCCGTTCTGGGCCTGTCGGGCCCGCTCGGCGAGCACCGCGGTCAGGTCCCGGACTGCGTCCTCGTCGATGCCGCCCTTTTCCGCGGAGGCCGCCTCGGTCCACAGCAGCGTCGTGCCGACGCGGGTCTGGGTCACGGCGCCGGGCTCGCCGCGGAAGCCGGAGGAGCCGAATCGGGCGTCGCGCTCGTCACCGATCGGGCCGATCCCGAACGCCCTGGCCCGCTGCCCCGCCCTCTTGCCGTAGTAGCCGTCCCAGAGCACGTCGTACGCCTCGCGGGCAGCCTGTTCGCTGTCGTAGGCGATGATCAGAAAGGTGACGGTGGCGGCGGTGTCGTCGTGCCGGAACGTCGAGGCGCCGTAGAAGCGGGAGTTGTCGCAGCCCGCGTTGTCCTTGACGGGGCAGGCCTGCGAACGGTAGAGCCTGTCCATCTCGACGGCCGTGGGCCGAGCGGACTCCTTCCAGCCCGGCATGGCCGCGCCGTCCGGCAACGTCTCCCGCACCTGTTCCTTCGTGAGCGCCACCGCCTTGCCGTCGCCGCTGTCGCTCTCCGCGCCACCACCACAGCCGGCCAGCAGCAGTGCCGCCGTGACCGCCACGCACCACCGGTTCTTCCTCATGGCCATGCCACCTCCCGTCGAGCGGTGATCCTACGCGGACCACCTCCCCGCCGAAGGCGCCGCCCAGGGGCCGAGACCGTCACCCGCGGTCGCGCTTACCTGCCGGCCGATGGCTGGTGGTGGGGGGACTTCGCGTCCTCGAACGGCACCGGGCGAGTCGGACCGGGCCTGACCTCGCCGCGGTGCAGGGGTGTCCGCTCCGGCCTAGCGTGGAAGGACGACCAGCTCGCGTCGCGCCCCGGGAGAGGTGAGGCCCATGCCGAGCGAGCAGGCAGCGGCAGGCGAGCGGGCCCTGGCCGAACGGCTCCGGTCCTCGCTGCGCGGGGAGGTGATCGACCGTGGTCACCCCGGTTATGACAAGGCACGGGCCGTGTGGAACGGGCTGATCGACCGCCGGCCCGCGGTGATCGCCCGGTGCGCCGGGACGGCCGACGTCGTCGAGGCGGTGGCGGCCGCGCGCGAGCACCGGCCGGTCGTGAGCATCCGCGGCGGCGGGCACCAGGTCGCGGGGAGCGGTGTGTGCGACGACGGCTTGGTGATCGACCTGTCGCCCATGAAGGGCGTACACGTCGACCCCTCGGCCCGCACCGCGCGCGCCCAGGCGGGCGTGACCTGGGGCGAACTCGACCGTGAGACGCAGCTGCACGGGCTGGTCACACCCGGCGGGGAGATCTCGGCGACCGGGATCGCGGGTCTCACGCTGGGCGGCGGCCTCGGGTTCGTGATGCGGACGTTCGGGCTGAGCTGCGACAGCGTCCGCTCGCTGGAGATCGTCACCGCGGACGGCGTGGTGCGCACGGCGAGCCGGGAGGAGGAGCCCGACTTGTTCTGGGCGGCGCGCGGCGGGGGCCGGGGGCTGGGCGTCGTCACGTCCTTCGAGTTCGACCTCCATGCGCTCGGTCCGGAGGTGGCCGGGGTGCTGGTTCTCCACGCCCAGGAGCGTGCCGAGGAAGTGCTGCGGGCCTGGCGGGACGCGACGTACACCGCGCCGGAGACGGTCACGCCGGAGATCCTGCTCTGGAGCGTCCCCGCCGGCCCCGCGATCCCACCGGAACTGCACTGGTCGAACTGTGTGATGCTCGGTGCCGTGTACGGCGGCCCGCCGGACGGCGGCGCCACCGCCGCGCTGGCGCCGCAGCGGGACCTGGGACCGCCGCTCATGGACCTGAGCGGAACCCTGCCGTATGTCACGCTGCAGAGCGCGAACACCTGGCGGTTCCCCGACGGCGAACGCTACTTCATGAAGTCGCACTTCATGGAGGAACTGACGGACGACGCCATCCGGACCCTGGTGGACTGGGACTCCCGGCGGCCGACTCCGGAGAGCCTGATCGTCGTCCGCACCCTGGGCGGTGCCGTGGCGCGCGTGGGCCCCGATGACAGCGCCTTCGCGCATCGGTCCGCGCGCTACAACGTGAGCATCGACGCGGGCTGGCGGGACCCCGCGCTGGACGAGGCCGCGATCGGGTGGGCGCGCTCGGCATGGGACGCGATGAAGCCGTTCTCGAGCGGCGGGACGTACGTCAATTTCGCCGGGCTCGGCGAGGACGCGAGCGAGCTGCGGGGCGCGGTCTTCGGCGCGCACGAGGAGCGGCTGGAGCGCACCCGCGCCGCATACGACCCGGAGGGCCTGTTCGCGCCTGCCGCGCGCAGACCGTGAACCGGCCGTACCGCCGGAGCGCACGCCGACGCCCCCGACAACCTCGGCGCGGGCCGGCCCCGGGAGGTGCTGCACGGTCGCTGATGTACACCCCCCTGTGGTGCCGGCAGCGCGGTGACGGCCGCCGGCCGACGCCGGCAGCGCTGTGGCGGCTGTCCGCGACAGCGTGCGGACCAGGCGTCGTGAAGGGCTCGGGCACGCTCATCGTGCGGCGCTCCTCAGCAGGCTGTTCCCGACGTTCCGGCGAGCGGGGAGGGGGTGCGTGCGGTGTGCAGAAGGGGCGCCCAGGTGGCGGTGCCGGTGAAGTCGCGGCCGCCCGCCGGGACGATGTCCATGACGACGCGGTCGGGGCGCAGCAGGACGGCGTCGGCCCGGCCGGCGCGCAGCCAGGCGGCGAGCGTGCCGTCGTCGCCGAGGCCGTTCACGGGGATCGGGTGGACGCCGATCGCGTGGGCGAGGGCGTTCAGCGAGGGCCAGGGTTCGGTGCCGGTCAGGATGGCGAAGGAGTCGCCGAGCAGTTCGTCGAGGCGGGTACGCCGTCCCTCGGCGGTGATCCACGGTTGCGGGCAGTGGGTGCCCGCCAGGCCCCCGCGGAGGCGGCGTCGGACGAGGGGCCCGGCGGTCAGGGGCGGACTGAGGTCGCGGCCGGCCGCCGCGGCCAGACCGGGTATCCGGCAGGCTGCGGCCAGGAGTCCGCGGCGCAGCGCGGCGGCGTCGTCCTGACCGCCGGTCATGGCCCAGCCCATGGCGACCGCCAGCCGGATCACATACCGGGCGTGCGGCTTGCGTTCGCTCTCGTAGGTGTCCAGCAGCCGCTCGTCGCCGCCCCGCTGGAGGACGTGGGCAAGCTTCCAGGTGAGGTTGCAGGCGTCCCGCAGGCCCGAACACAGCCCCTGTCCGATGAACGGCGGGGTGAGGTGAGCGGCGTCGCCGAGGAGGAAGACCCGTCCGCTGCTCCAGCGGTCGGCGACCAGCGCCCGGAAGGTGTACTGCGCTTCGCGGACGATCTCGAAGTCCCCGTCGCAGGAGGGCGGCAGCCACGGTGCGATCAGTTCGCGCACCGGCTTCTCGGCGTCCCCGAGCCGGAACTCCCAGCGGTAGCGGTCCTCGCCGATGCGCATGAAGGTCGCCGGCCGGTGCGGGTCGCAGACCTGGTCGACGCCCTCCCAGGAGCGGACGTCGGCCTTCGTGCGGACGTCGATGACGGTCCAGCGTTCCTCGAAGCGCAGGTCCTCCCACACGGCGCCGATGGCGTCGCGGGTGAGGCTGCCCGCGCCGTCGCAGCCGAGGACCGCGTCGGCCCACAGCAGGTGTTCACCCTCGCCGTCGCGGTAGGTGACGCGGACCGGCCCGTGGGCATGCTGCTCGACCGCCGTCACCTCCACCCCGCCCCGCAGTTCGCACTCCGGGCGGCGGGCCAGGGCGTCGCGCAGCAGCCGTTCCAGCTCCGGCTGGTCGAACATGCTGGTCTGCGGGTAGCCGTGGTGGCCGTGCTGTGTGCGGCGGAACTCGGCCATCACCCGGTGCCGGGCGTCCAGCAGCCGCAGCCCGCCTGCCGGGCGGGCGATCGCGGCGAACTCCTCGCCGACGCCCGCGGCCTGGAGGATCCTGCGGACCTCGTCGTCGGTTGCGACGGCGCGCGGGAGGGGGTAGACGTCCCGGTGGCGTTCCAGGATCAGGGTGCGGACTCCGCGCCGGGCCAGCAGGAGGGCGGCGGTCACGCCCACCGGTCCGGCGCCGATGATCACGACGGGCACACGTGTGGCTTCATCGACGGTCATGTGCGGCTCACCTCGGGTGTCGGTTCGCGTCCGCGACCGGCGTGCGCTGCTCGCCGAGGTCGATCCGGCCGTCCGGGGTGGAGATCGTCGCCGTGATCACGTCACCCGTGTGCAGGTAGTGCGGGTTACGGGCCTGGCTCTTGAAGAACGTCTTCCATTTCACGGCGGGCGGCAGCAGCGCGCCGATCTTCTCGACCGCCTTGGGCGGGGCCTTGAGGGCCGTGCCGCCGGGTGTGCCGGTCAGCAGCAGGTCGCCGGGGTCGAGGGTCTGGAAGCGGGCCAGCAGGGTGAGGGCCTGAGCCGGGCGGACGATCATGTCGGCGAGGGTGCGGTCCTGGCGCAGCTCGCCGTTGACGGACAACCTCAGGCGCAGGTCGAGGAGATGAGCGAAGTCCTCCGGCTCCAGCAGCGCCAGGTGCGGCCCGGTCGGGGTGAAGGTCGGGTACGACTTGCTCTCGTAGAACTGCGTCTTGGTCAGCTGGACATCACGGGCGCTGACGTCGTTGGTGATCACCAGCCCGGCGATGTACGACGGCAGGTCCCGCTCCTCGACCACGGTGCCGACGGGCAGGGGCGCCCCCATGACGAGCCCGAGTTCGATCTCGTAGTCGAGGAACTTCACGTGCGACGGGCGGACGACGGCCTCGCCCGGTCCGCTGACCGAGCCGGACGCCTTGCGGAAGAAGGCGGGCGGGATGTCGCCGGTGAAGCCCGAGTCGCGGGCGTGGCTCCGGTAGTTCACCATCTGGGCGATCACGCGGCAGGGGGTGGTGACCGGCGAGAGGGCGACCAGGTCGGCGACGGGCGTGCCCGCCTCACCGGAGAGGGCGGCCTCTCGTACGGCATCACGGTCGGCGATGAGTTCGGCGGTGGTGGCGGCCTTGGTGTCGACGGGGACGGCCCGGTCGCCGCGGAGAACCCACCAGCCGTCGGCGGTGCGCAGGACGTTCGTGCTCATGTCAGTGCCTTCGTGAGGGGGTCGGGGTTCAGGACGTGGCGGCTTTGAGCAGGCCCAGCAGGCGTGCCGGATCCATCTCGTTGTCGCCTCGCAGGGCTTCGATGACGTCGCGGACCCGTTGTGGGGAAGGGCTGGCGCCGAGGAAGTCGCGGGTGGCAGGGGGTCCCCACTGGGCAAGGCCGCTGGTCGACATGGGGGCCCACCCCGGCTCGACGTCGCAGGAGAACAGGTCGCCGTCGGCGAAGTGCTCCAGCATGAAGTGGTCGGGGTCGCGCCAGTAGTCGAAGAGCTGGCTGCCCTGGATGTGCCGGCCGATGCCCCAGCTGCGTTGGTAGCCACGCTCGGCCAGGTACTCTCCGCCGGCGGCGATCGAGTCGAGGTCGGTCACCTGGTAGGCGGAGTGGACATAGCCGTTGCCCGGGCCCAGGTGCATGGCCAGCGTGTGGTGGTCAACGGCCCGGCTGCCCTGGTCACAGCGGATGAACGCCATCGTCGGGCCTCGGTCGCGCTGGCCGTCCAGGAACAGGAAGTCGGAGACGATCATCCCGAGGGTGTCCAGGTACCAGTCCAGGGCCCGCCCGAACACCCTTGTCTCCAGGACCACATGACCCAGGCGCTGGATGCGGGAGGGTTCACGCGGCGGGCGCTGGGTGACGTTCGTACGGCGGTGATCGGTACCGAAGTTGAGCAGCAGCGGCTGCTGCTCGGGCAGCGCCGGCAGTTCCTCTCCGCAGTGCACGACCCGGACCGGGAAGCCGGAGGGGTCGAGCAGGTCGACCACCTTGCCGCCGCCGGGCACGTCCGCGTCCCGTACGGACGTGCCCGTGGCGCGGGCCAGCCGGTCCAGGTCGGCCCGCTCGGCGGCCCGGAACGCCGGGCCGATGAAACGGGAGGTCCGGCCGCGCCGGATCACCATGCACGGCGAGCCGGCAAAGGTGCCGCGCAGCCACAGCTCGCTCTCGCTCCGGACGGCGATACCGAAGCCGAAGTCCCGGGCGAAGACCTCGGCCCGGTCCAGATCGGGCTTCTCGAACTCCAGCCAGGCCAGATCGGCCACCTTGATCACCGGGTTGCGGGAGCGGCCGGGGTGTTCGCCGCGCAAGGCGCCCTGCTCGCTGTGAAGGTCCTGGTGGGCCGTGATGACGTCGGCCCCGTTGACGCGGGTTTCAGACATGGCGCCCTCCGAGCGGCATTGCTGCGAACTGATGAAAGCATCAACTGTGATGGCCCCATCGTCAAGATGCCTCACGGCCGGAATGATGAATTCATCAGGACTGGGACTGTCATCGTCGCGACCGTTAGACTCGGCGCATGGCAACGTCAGCCCCGCCCAGCAACCGGTTCGAGCGGCGTCGCGCCGAGACCCGGCGGGCTCTCGTGCGAGCGGCCCGGCAGATACTCGCCGAGACCGGGGACACGAGCGCCAGCATCCAGGCGATCGCCGAGCGCGCCGACGTCGGCTTCGGCTCCTTCTACAACCACTTCGAGTCCAAGACGGAGCTGTTCGAGGCCGCGGTGCAGGACGCGCTGGAGGAGTTCGGCCAGACCTTCGACGAGCACCTGGCCGGGATCGACGACCCCGCCGAGCTGGTCGCGGCCGGCTTCCGGCTCAGCGCCCGGATGGCCGAGTCGCACCCGGAACTGATGCAGGTGCTGCGCCGCCGGGGCCTCGGCCACATCCACTCCGACAACGGTCTGACCCGGCGGGCGCTGCGGGACGTCGAGGTCGGCATGGCCTCCGGTCGCTTCACCGCCGTCGACCCGGCGGTCGCCCTGTCCGCATTGGGTGGCACCCTGCTGTCCCTGGTGGAGCTGAGATTCGCCCGCCCCGACATGGACGGCGACGACGCCGCGGTGAACCTCGCGGAGATGGTCCTGCGCATGCTGGGCGTCCCGCCGGACGACGCCCACGAGGTCGCCCGGCGCCCCCTCCCCGACCTCGCCTGACCGACCACCGACGCCCGCTCTCCCTGCGGCGGACTGGGCGTCGATCCCGTGCCCGAGGTGGCGACGAGCGCGGACGCAGTGCTCAGGGGCGGGGCGCCAGCATCTCCAGGGCACCGGTCTCGGTGTCGTAGCTGCGCAGGGTGATGAGCCGGACCGACAGCGGGGGCGGCGGCAGCAGTTCGGGGACCCGCCGGCCCGCGAAGGCGCCGGCCCGCCGGGTACGGCCGAGGGTGATGTGCGGACTCCACCGGTCAGGCTGATGGAAGGGGTTGAGGGCCGCGGGCGGGCTGTCCGAGGCCACCGCCTCCCACACCCGGCGGTGCAAGCCGGCCAGCGCGGAGTCGAGGTCCAGCGCCCAGGCCAGCACCGAGGTCGGCCGCTCGAAGCGGACCACGCCGGTGCACCGCACCGGCAGCGGCAGGGCGGCGGCCACCTCGGCGAG
>NZ_MUMF01000453.1 GCF_002155905.1 Streptomyces tricolor
CGGTGCGCAGCCGCTCGCCGAGGCGCGGACCGGCCGGGGCGGGCGTCGTCGTCGTGGTCATCAGCGGGCACCTCCGAGCGGCAGGGTGGCCAGAACGCCGGGGAGCTGTTCCCGGTCCAGGCGCGCGAGCCCGGCCCGGGCCTGCTGCGCGGCACGTTCCAGATCGCGGCGCGCGTCGGTCAGTTCCTGCTTGCTGCGGCCGGTGATCCGCACGTGGCCGGTGATGGTCACGTCCTGCTGTGCGCCCTTGGCCAGCGTCAGGCTGAAGGTCGTCGCCAGCGCGGGCACCGCGGTCAGCTGCGCCACCAGCTGGGCCAGCGAGCCGCCGGAGCCGCCGAGCTGGGGCCAGCGGCGCACCCAGTAGGTGGTGTGCCGGCGGTTGTCACAGCGCCAGCTGCGGCTGGACTCCTCGGTCCGGCGCTGCGGCGCCTCGCCCCGCCCGGCCTGGGCCGTCACCATGGGGTTGGCGCACGCGGACGTGGCGATCGCGGCCGTCAGTTCTTCCTCGGTGAGCACGTTCGCCCGGAACCCGGCGCCGGTCAGCCGGCTCGACAGGTGCTCGGCCGAGCGCGCCAGGCACTTCTGCGCCCCCAGCAGCCCGCCGCCGCGCGCGGCGACCGCCTCCGGGCACAGTTCGGGGTCGAGCTTCAGCGCGATCCAGGTGATGCGGACGGCGGGGGAGCCGGTCTGGGCCTGCAGCGGTGCGTAGTTGCTGACCACGACCGACTGCTGGGGCAGGTGCAGCGCGGGTGCGGGCTGGGTGTGCACCACGATCTGCGCGGACTCCAGACGGATGCCGTCGACTTCGAGGACGTCCCGGACGAGGGCTATGGGCAGCGGCCGCCGGCCGCGCTCCGCGCGCAGCGCGTCGACGTCCGACTCCACCTGGAGCACAGCCGTCAGGAAACCGCCGTCGCCCACCATGCCGATCGGCCGCTGGTCGCGGTCGTCACCCCGGTTGTGGCTGAACGTGCGCAGGGTCGGATCGCACTCCACGGCGGGCGCGAGACCGGAGTCGGTTCCCGGCGGCACGGGAGTGCTCGCGGCCCGACGGATGCGGGCCCGCATGGCCAGCAGGGTGCCGAGCCACTCCGGCAGGGAGCGCCCGCGGCGCCGTACGACGGCGAGCACCACGAGCAGCACGGAGACGGGGGCGGTGGCGATCAGCGCCACCGTGCCGAGCAGCCAGCCGCACAGCGCGAGCGCCCCCGCGATCTCCAGCAGCACCAGCCGCTGCACCGCGAACGAACCGCCGCGGCCCGAGCGGGACTCCAGCCGCGGCACGACAGCGCCCTGGTGCGGCGTGGACGCCTGCTGGGCGCCGCCCCGCCGGGAGGAAGAGCCGCGGGTACCCGACCGGCGCGCGCCGCCCGATCGTGACCCCGATTGCGATCGCGACCGGGCCCGCGTTGCGGAAGCCATCACTTCAAAACCCCCGAACTCTCCCGAAAACCCTTGCGCTCCGGTCCCTTCAAGTCCTGAGCACCCTACCCGTGCCGCAAGCACGTCCACGCAACAGGCATAGTAGGGGCCGGGTCTGACAGTCGAGGCACCAGAGGCAACCGAGGGCGGGGGACGGATCTTCACAGGTTCCCCACGGCTCCGCAACGGGGAGAGAGCGGACACAGATGGCATCACGGCGGGACGAACTCAACGCCTACACCTTCGCGAAGCGCCGCACGCTCGCGTCTTTCCTGCGGCCCTCCCCGTCCGGCTCGGAGGAAGGCGCTCCCAAGCCGCTGAGCGCACTGGTCCCCGGTCTCGTCGTCGGCGTGGTGGTCCTGGCGGTGTTCGGCGCGATCGGCATGTTCAGCCCCACGGCACCCAAGGGCTGGGACACGCCCGAGGAACACGTCATCGTCGCCAGCGAGTCGACGACCCGGTACGTCGTCCTGAAGACGGGCAAGCGGAAGCAGCTCCACCCGGTCCTCAACATGGCCTCGGCCAAGCTGCTCCTGGATCCCAGCAAGGCCAGCGTCATCACCGTCGACGAGAAGATCCTCGACAGCGGCGAGCCTCCGCACGGCGCCACCATCGGCATCCCGTACGCCCCCGACCGCCTGCCCTCGCCGGGTGAGGCCGAGTCCGCCAAGCGCTGGGCGGTCTGCGAGCGTCCCGGCGAAGGCGGCCGGGCCATCCAGAAGGCGGCCTTCGTCCTCGCGAAGAAGGAATGGTCCAAGACGGAGGGGTCCGACAAGCTCACGCGCGGCGACCTGATGTACGTCGTCGGCCCGGACGGCAAGACCCAGTACGTCGTCGACGCGCGGGGCACCGCCTACAAGATCGCCGATCCGGCCGACAAGGAACTCCTCAAGGCCCTCGACACCCGGGGCCGGGCCCCGCAGCGCGTCTCCAAGGAGTGGCTCGCCACCCTGCACAAGGGCGACCCGATCGCCATCCCGAGGATCGACGGCACCCCCGGCGCGAAGGCCGGTGCCGGGATCCTGCCCGCCCAGTACGACAAGGTCGGCGAGGTCATCAAGGCGTACGACGGCCAGGTGCTGCGGTACTACGTCGTCCTCCAGGGCAAGGTGGCCCGCATCTCCGAGTTCACGGCCACGCTGCTGCTCAACAGCGGTCAGCTGGTCGGCGTGGGCCAGGCCGGCGAGGCCCAGCAGGTCAGCCCCGGCGCGGTCGCCGACAGCACGACCTTCGACGAGGACAAGAACTGGCCGACGTACAGGCCGCGGACGGTGAACGACGGCTCCAGCGCCACCAGCGGCCGCAACACGGTCTGCAACGTTCTGCGGTCGGTCGGCGCCAAGGGGAAGACCACCCTGTCCACCTGGGTCGGCAAGGACTTCCCCGCGCAGCTGCCCACCGGCTCCTCCAGCGCCTACGTCACCGCCGGCTCCGGCCAGCTCTACCGCCAGTTCCAGGGGACGGAGACCACGGCCGGCGGCGTCTTCCTGGTCACCGACACGGGCCTGCGCTACGCCCTGCAGTCCAACAGCGACAGCGCCACCGACGACAAGGGGATCGGCACCTCCGCCAAGAAGCGCAAGGAGGAGCTGGCCGAGGCGAAGATCGCCCAGACCCGCCTCGGCTACGAGAAGGTGACGCCCGTCCCCGTCCCCATGGAGTGGTCGACCTTCCTTCCGACGGGCCCGCGCCTGTCGGAGGCCGCGGCGCGACAGCCGCAGGGTTCGTAGCGGCGGCCGGAGGAGAACGGACTCATGCTGAAGGCAAGAACGCCGGTGACCGGGACGCGCATGGCCGTCGTGGCCGCCGCGGTCGCCCTCACCGCGACGACCACGGTGGTCGCCCTCCCCGCTTCCCCGGCCCGGGCGGACGACGGCCAGTGCACGTTCCCGTCGAAGCCGTACGCCGGCCGGCCCTGGGCGCTGCAGCGCGTCAACCTGGACGAGCTGTGGGCGCAGTCCACGGGCAAGGGCGTGCAGGTGGCTGTGATCGACACCGGGGTGGACGTCAAGAACCCCCAGCTCACCAAGGCCGTGGACGCCTCCAAGGGCAAGAACCTGCTGCCTCCGAAGAACCGCAAGGGCGAGAGGATCGACCGCGGCAACAAGTGGGGCACCACGGACACGGTCGGCCACGGCACGCGCGTGGCGGGCATCATCGCGGCCCGCCCGGTGAAGGGCACGGGCTTCGTGGGCCTGGCCCCGGACGCCACGATCATCCCGATCAAGCAGAACAACGCCGAGGGCGACGGCACGGCGGAGACGCTGGCCGATGCGATCAAGTACGCGGTCCAGGCGGGCGCCGACGTCATCAACATCTCCCAGGACACGGCCGAGCCGCTCGACCCCAAGGACTCGACCCTGAAGAACGCCATCGACTACGCCCTGGGCCGCAAGGTCGTCGTCGTTGCCTCGGCCGGCAACGACGGCCTGGGCGGCAACGTCAAGGAGACGTACCCGGCGGCGTACGAGGGCGTCCTGGCGGTGGCGGCCTCCGACCGCAACAACGAACGGGCGGCGTTCTCGCAGTCGGGAGATTTCGTGGGCGTCGCGGCGCCCGGCGTCGACATGATCTCCACGGTCCCGGGCAACGGCCACTGCTCGGACAACGGCACCAGCTTCTCGGCGCCCTACGTGGCGGGTGTGGCGGCCCTGCTGAAGTCGAAGTACCCCGACTGGACGGCCCGGGAGGTCGCCGCCCAGATCGAACAGACCGCTGAACGCTCGATTCCAGGGCACGACAAGCTCGTGGGGTGGGGCGTGGTCGACCCCGTGAAGGCCGTCACGGACGTGGACCCGGCGCATCCCGTCCAGTCACCGCACCCCGCGAACGGCGTGGCCAAGGGCGAGCCCCCGTCGGTCACGCCCCTGCACTTCGGCGAAACGGCCGAGGAACGCAACAGCCGGCTGGCCACCTACACGGTCGTGGGCGGCCTGGTCCTGGTGGCGGGCCTGACCGGCACGGCGGTGGCGATCCGGGACGCGCGACGCAGGCGCGCAGGGCGGGCGGGGGCCGGCGCGTGGACACCTTGACCCGACTGAACGTGCTGGGCCTGGTCCTGTCCGCCGTGCTCGTGGCCATGGCCTGCGTGAAAGCGGACCGGGTACGCGCCTGGCGCCACCGCGTCAACCCGTCGGCCCCGGAACTGCCGGCTGCCGCCTTCGGTATCGCCCGCGTTCTGTTTCTGAGCATGGCGGGCGTCGGCATCTTCACGTCCATCCAGGGTTTCGGCGTCTCCGACAACGCGTCCTGGAGCGATCAGGAGCTGGCCGGCGCGGTGCGGGAGGCTACGGAGGACCTCGACGGCTTCACGTTCCAGGCCGACGGTGCGGGCAACCCCCTCTCCTTCACCGACTACGCATCGCTGATCGATGACAAGGTGCTGGAGTACGGCGGCGGTGACGCCCCGGGGCACGGGGTGACCGTCGAGCCTGCCGACGGCAACACTGCCGCCGACGCCTCCTTCACGGTCACGGCGGACGGCGCCGGCAACGCATTCTGCACGCGCCTCGAGCGCACCCGGTCCAAGAAGGACGACTACACGCCCCCGGGCATCGCCGGCGGGGAAGGGACACTGACGTATTCCGGTTACCGGCTGGCAGCGTCGGTCCGGGACGGCGAGTGCTGACCTCACCCAGACGGCTCGGGCAGGTCCCCTCCGTGCAGGCACGGAGGGCGAGTCATCGCTCGTACCCAGGCCAGTTGATCTCGGTGATCGACGGGTCCGCCCCGCGGGCAACTCGGCGAAAGCCGGTGCGCAGACGACCAGGGCGACGTCCCTCACGTCGGGTGGTAGGGAGAGTTCCCTGAGGCGCACGGTCTGCACAAGCAGTACACCAGGGTCCATCACGACTGTATTGACGGCCCTGTCCAAGACCTTGCACCGGCAGATGGGGGCGATCGGTATCGCGGTCACCGGTGTGCGCAGAGGCGTCGACAAGCTCGAGAAGGAGCAGCGGCACGGAAATGAGGCGTGACGATGACCGGCGAACAGCACACAGGTCTCGAAACCTTCGGAAGGGCCCTGTG
Source organism: Streptomyces tricolor (assembly GCF_002155905.1). Classification (GTDB taxonomy): domain Bacteria; phylum Actinomycetota; class Actinomycetes; order Streptomycetales; family Streptomycetaceae; genus Streptomyces; species Streptomyces tricolor. The sequence goes on from NZ_MUMF01000453.1 coordinate 5,452, forward strand.
GGATGGATCCGAGAGGCCGCGGCGTGATGTGCCGCCGGCGGCGAACTGACCGCGAGCGAGGACACGGAAGACGATGAAGTCAGGGATCAGCCGACGGGTCGAGCGGGCTGCGTTCCATGGAACGCGTAGCGGCAGACGGGTGCGTGTGGTGGGCGTGGCTGTCGGCGCCCTGGTGGCCACAGTCGTTGGTTTTGCTCCGGGTGCCGTCGCGGACGACGTTCAGTCGAAGCAGTGGTATTTGGGGCCGATGCAGGCCGAGCAGATGTGGAAGGTCAGCACGGGTAAGGGTGTCAAGGTCGCTGTCATCGACAGTGGCGTGAAGGCGGACACCCCGTCGCTCAAGGGTCAGGTCTTGGTGGACGAGACCCCGAAGTCGGTCGCGTACGGTGCGACGACCGATTACAGCGGCCACGGAACGACCATGGCCGAGTTGATCGCGGGTACGGGTGCCGGGGGTGGCCTGAAGGGTCTGGCGCCCGGCGCGAAGGTCGTTCCGTATCGGATCGAGCTCGACGACCTCAAGGGTGGGGCGGAAGAGAAGAAGAAGACTCCCGAACCTGAGGACGCGATCAGGGCGGCGGCCGACACCGATGCGCAGATCATCAGCATGTCGTTCGGTGCGCAGGCACCGATCCCGAAGGAGAAGGAGGCTATCGAGTACGCCGCTTCCAAAGGCAAGCTGTTGATCGCAGCCGTCGGTAATGACGGCCGGAGGTCGGGGGACACCATTGGTTACCCCGCTGCATATCAGTACGTGGTCGGTATCGGCGCCGCCGACAAGTCTCTCACGGTCTCGAATTTCTCCTCAGCTGGAAACTACGTAGACCTCTCGGCCCCGGGCCAGGGTTTTCCGGGATGGTGCGACGCCTTCTTCCGTTCGTACTGCGACGATGTGAATGGTACGAGTTCGGCAGCCGCGATCGCCTCGGGCGCCGCCGCCCTGATCTGGTCCGCCCACCCCGACTGGACGGTAAACCAAGTAACCCGCTCCCTGATCGACACGGCGGGCCGCACATGGGCGAAGAATGACCCGAGCAAGTACGCCGGTTACGGGTTCGTTCGTCCCCGTCTCGTCTTGGAGAACTCGAACTACAACGCAGGGCCGGCCCACGTCGACCCGCTTGCGGGGGAGAACCGCGGAGACCTGCTGGCCAAGTCGGGAACGTCCTCCACGTCTCCCTCTCCTTCCGCATCAACCCCGTCACAAGCCCCGGAAAAGGGTTCTACCGGCAGCACGTCGGCGGCAGGATCGAGCGCGGAGTCGTCGAAGGACGACAACACCCTCTGGGTCGTGCTCGGCGCCGTGGCCGCGGTGGTCGTGGTCGGTGGTGGGAGCGTGGCCGTCGCGCGGGCGCGGCGTGCCCGGTGACTCGGTCGACCACCTGAGCCTTTGCCCGCGCGCCAACCGTCAGTCTGGCTCGTTCGCGTCGGAGGCTGTGCCGTTCGGTGCTTCAGTGGCCAATCAAGGCGGCAGCCGGGCCACAGAGATGAGCGGTTGAATCCACTATGTGTGGATTGCCTGGTTGGGAGTGTGTGTAGCAGAGCGGAATCGATCAGGCGTGGAGGTTTGGTAGAGATCCGTAGGTGGGTGACGCGTCCATGTCTTCAGGTGTAGTCATCGTTGGTTGAAGGATGATGGGCCGCGGCCGTGTCGCCGCGTGCGTGCGCTCGTGGTAACCCGGCAATTCAGGCGAAGTGTGGCACCTGAGTTTTTGCGTGGTGCTGAGTCAACACACCTGCTCGGTTGGACCGGTTGGACGGGTTGACTAGAGTGGTAAACGCGTTGTGAGACGCGGCTCGCTTTGCGATCGTACGGCGAGCGGTTGGTCGGCCCCCGTTCCGGTTGGGCCGATGGATGTACGGGGAAACGGGGAGGAGCGTCGTGCTTCCGTCAGACATGGTGGGGGGCGTGTCGGCGACCAGGGCGGCGAACCTGGAGGCCAGTGGCGAGGCGCTGGGCAAGTTCGTGGGGCAAGTGGACGAGGTGCTCAGCGCTCTCGAAGGGTCCGCGGGCAACCCGGCGAAGGTCGGTGCACAGACGATCAGGGCGACGTCCCTGACGTCGGGTGGTGAGGGTGAGTTCCCTGAGGCGCACGGTCTGTACAAGCAGTACACCAGGGTTCATCACGAATTGACGACCCTGTCCAAGACCCTGCACCTGCAGATCGAGGCGATCGGTATCGCGGTCACCGGTGCGCGCAGGGGCTTCGAGAACCTCGAGGAGGAGCAGCGGCAGCGGTTCTGGGCGATCCAGATGGAGATCGGGAAGCTCCAGGACAAGAGTGACGGCAAGCATCACACCAACGGCTCGCAGAGCGGCGCGGAGTTGTGACGATGACTGACAAGCAGCACAAGGACGATCTGCACCGCGTCTCTCAGCAGAACTCCGTCACGGACGTCGTACGCGGTATCGAGGACGGTCCGCGCGGCGGGTTCCTCAACGGCATGATGCGCTCGGTGGTCGAAGCGACTCCCTTCGGGCGGGCCGTCGCCGCCAGGACCGACTTCGGCAAGCGCGACCTCGATCTGAACAAGATGATCGACCTGGTGGAGGAGACCGATCCGGAGGATCTCGAGTCTTCCGGCAAGGCCCTGTGGGATGCGCGCGACGCCATCAAGAAGGCCGCCGATGACCTCAAGGCCCACATGGACAAGGTCCCTTGGGTCGGAACGTCTGGCGATGCTTTCCGGGAATGGGGTGACAAACTCGTCGTCAACACACACCACCTGAGCGACTTCGCCGGAGCGGCTGGCGACCAGATCACTGCTGCCGCCGTGGGGCTCGCCGCCGTCCGTGGTGCCATGCCGGCTCGTGACACGAGGGCGAATCCGAAGCGCCCTGAGAAGTTCACAGAGGCCGAGAAGACCGCGAACGCTAAAGACTACGCCGAGGCCGTCCGGGTGGAGAAGGACCGCCAAGAGGCGATCAACCAGATGAACCGGTTGTCGTCGTACTACGCGGTCTCGGAAGAGGTGCTGGCGTCCCTGCCGGCCAAGGACAAGACGCCGAACTTCACGTCGATGCCCGACGTGGGCGTGCCTCGGCCCTCGCGAAGGTTCGGGGAGAGTTCTCCCTCGTCCGGCGCGGCCACGCACACAGGTAACGGAGCGGCGCCTGTCGTAGGTCACCACACGACTACGGCAGGGGCGGACAATGTCACCCGGCACGTCGCTGGCGAGCCCACATCGCCCCGGGTCCCGCCGGCAGACCCCACCCGCAACATTCCGCTGCCCGAGGAGCCCGTCGGTACGCAGATCAACACCACCGGCACGCTGCCTCCGCCCACGACCACGCACACGACCGGCCCCACGCCGCCGGTCACGGGCACGCCTCCGACCACCGGCGGTCAGCTCGATCCGCTGGGTGGCGGCGGCTACCGGGTCCCGCTCCCCAACCCGACGTCGGGCCGAAGCCTGGGTGGATCGGGCGGGTACCGTACTCCTCCTTATGCTCAGGGGCGTACGGGTACGACCGGGCCGATCAGCCCCACGAGCCCCGGACGTACCCCGGTGACAGGACCCGTGAACCAGGTGGGGCGTACCACCCCGACGGGGCAGCCCGTCGGCAGGAGCACCACTCCGTCACCGATGGGTCGTGCGGTCACCGGAGGTACGCCGCTTCCGGGCGGCACCGCGACGCCCCGGGGGAACACCGCGCCGACCACCGGCGCAGGCCGCTCCAACGGAGTTGTCGGAGGACGTCCCACGGCCACCGGCGGTCCGGCGAAGAGCGGGGCGAGGATCCCGCGCGGCACGGTCGTAGGTGGTGAGGCACAGGCCAACTCCCGGCCCACGACCGGCCGACTCGGTCAGCGTGGTGTCTTCGGAGCGCCCGAGTCCACGGCGCGGCCCGGCGCGAAGCCGACCGGCTCTCGCACCGGCGCGGGCACGCCCGAGGCCGTCACGGGCAGGCCCTCCGCGCGCAACTCCGCCGCGGGAGCCGAGCGCAACGGCATGACGCGTGGCGGTGCCGGCCTGGCGCGCGGTACCGACCGGAACCGGAAGCCCGAGGACACGGACGAAGAGACCCACCTGACCGACAGGCCCCGGCGTGATGTGCCGCCGGCGGCGAACTGACCGCGAGCGAGGACACGGAAGACGATGAAGTCAGGGATCAGCCGACGGGTCGAGCGGGCTGCGCTCCACGGAACGCGTAGCGGCAGACGGATGCGCGCTGTGGGCGTGGCTGTCGGCGCCCTGGTGGCCACGACCGTGGGCCTTGCGCCGGTTGCCGTTGCGAACGACGTTCAGTCGAAGCAGTGGTATCTGGGGCCGATGCAGGCCGAGCAGATGTGGAAGGTCAGCACGGGTAAGGGCGTGAAGGTCGCTGTCATCGACAGTGGGGTGAACGCGAAGACCTCGTCGCTCAAGGGGCAGGTCCTGGCGGACGAGGTTCCGAAGTCGGTTGCTTATCGTGCCACGGAGGACTACGACGGCCACGGGACGACCATCGCGGAGTTGATCGCGGGTACGGGTGCCGGTGGCGGTCTGAAGGGTCTGGCACCTGGCGCCAAGATCGTTCCTTACCGTGTCAAGTTCGAGGACTTGAAGGGCGGGGAGGGGGAGCTGAGCAAGACGCCGGAGCCCGCTGAAGCGATCCGAGCGGCGGCCGACACCGACGCAAAGATCATCAACATGTCTTTCGGTGCACAGGGACCGAGCTCGAAGGAGAAGGCGGCCATTGAGTACGCCGCTTCCAAGGGCAAGCTGCTGATCGCGGCCGTCGGCAATGACGGCCGGAAGTCAGGGGACACCATTGGTTACCCCGCCGCTTACCCGTACGTCGTGGGCGTAGCGGCCTCCGACAAAACCGGCACAGTCTCCGAGTTTTCGTCATCCGGTGGCTACGTCGACTTCGCCGCCCCAGGCCAGGACTTCCCCGGCTGGTGCGACGACTCCTTCCGCTCGTACTGCGACGACGTGAACGGCACGAGTTCGGCAGCCGCGATCGCCTCGGGCGCCGCCGCTCTGATCTGGTCAGCCCACCCCGACTGGACGGTGAACCAGGTCACCCGTGCTCTGATCGACACGGCCGGACGTAAGTGGCCGAAGAACGACCCGAGCAAGTACCTCGGCTACGGTGCCGTTCGGCCACGTCTGGTTCTGGCGAACTCCCACTACAACCCGGGTCCTGCGAACGTCGATCCGCTCGCCAAGGAGAACGGCGGCGACCTGCTCGCCAAGTCCCCGGCGTCCTCTTCCTCCTCCACTTCTTCTTCCTCCTCCGCCGCCCCCTCCTCTTCCGCATCAACCCCGTCACAAGCCCCGGAAAAGGGTTCTACCGGCAGCACGTCGGCGGCAGGATCGAGCGCGGAGTCGTCGAAGGACGACAACACCCTCTGGGTCGTGCTCGGCGCCGTGGCCGCGGTGGTCGTGGTCGGTGGTGGGGGCGTGGCCGTCGCGCGGGCGCGGCGTGCCCGGTGACGTCGTCAGCCGTCTGTAGCCCTGTGCTCTTCGGATAGGGCATGCAGGACGCGCTCACCGCCGTACCGCACTGCGTGCGGCAGTGGGCCGAGACAGTTGGACCAAAGAGACAGACAGAGAAAGGGCTGAGATGGCCGACAACAAGCAGAAGCTTGAAGATGCATCAGTAATCCACCTGCAGAAGCAGATGCTGGAGAAGTACGAGGGCATCCGCAAGCGCGTGCACGGGCTCCAGGGCGTGATCGACGGCCTCGAGGGCCAGTGGCACGGTATCGGTCGTGCCGCCTTCGACTCGAAGCAGTACGAGATCAACCAGTCGCTGCGGGCCATCGGCGGCATCCTCGGTGACGTCATCGAGGCCATGACCGCGACGCGCAACATCAAGGACAGCAAGGAAGACGAGGTCCGCGCGGCCGTCAACAAGATCGACGTGCGGGACGGCGCTCCCACCGTGTCGCCCCTCAGCTCCTACTGATCCGAAGCGGCGCTCAGGACTTCTGCCGGGCACCCGGCGCATCCACAGATACACATCAGCGAGACGAGGTAACAGGTATGGCCAACAACGCTGACGGCCTGTCAGTAACTTATGACGGGCTCGACGTCGCGGCGACCAAGATCGGTAACGAGGCGAGCCAGCTCGAGCAGGACCTGCAGGAGCTGCGCCGGCTGGTGGTGAGCAGCCTGCAGTACTGGGAGGGTGCGGCCCAGGACACCTTCAACGAGAAGCTGAACCGCTGGGACAAGGAAGCGAACGACATCCACCAGGCGCTGACCGGCATCGGCCACGTCGTCGCCCAGTCCGGTGGTACGTACATGGAAGGCGACAAGAAGGCGGCCAGCTACTTCCGCTAGGCCGAGGCTCGCAGAAGCGACGAAGCAACTCCAGGGTGGGCGCGCGCGGGAGGCGCCCACCCTGCTGTTGTGCCGAGTCCAGAAGCCGAGTCCAGAAGCCGGGCCCAGAAGCCGAGCCGAGAAGCCCAGCCGAGATGCCGAGCCCGAGCCGAGAAGTTGATCCAGGGGACGAAGAGTGGACATACGCGCGTCAGAGGCCGGGCCGGGGACCCGAGGTGGCCGGCGGATCGGCCCGTACACGGTCGTCACCCGGCTCGACGCCGGCAGCCCCGCCCACACGCCCGTCCCCGAGCACCGCTACATCGCCCGCAGCGCCGACGGTGACCGCACCGTCCTGCTCAGCAGTCCCTTGGCGACGGTCGACCCGCAGCGCTTCCTGGCCGAGGCCGAGGCCTCCCGTTATCTCCTCGGGCCCTGGGTCCTCCCGGCCGTCGAACTGGCCGGGCCCGGCGCGCAGGTGTGGCACGCGCGTCCTTACCTCCCCGCGCTTCCGCTCCCCCTCGCCCTGGCCGTGCACGGCGGCCCGCTGCCCGAGCGGACGGTTCGAGCGCTCGCCGTCGCGCTGGCCGAGAACCTCGCCGTGCTGCACGGGCAGAACCTGACCCACGCGGGGCTCGGCCCGTCCGCCGTGCTGATCGCCGCGGACGGCCCCCGGCTCACCTGCTTCGGCGCGGTCCGGGCCGCGGCACCGGAGGGTGTCGTACGGCGGGAACTGCCCGGGATCGACCCCGGCAGCCTGCCGCCGGAACAGGCCGCGGGCGGGCAGCCCCGCCCGCTGGGTGACGTGTACGCCCTCGGCGCCACGCTCGCCTACGCCGCCACCGGGTACACGATGCCGGAGCGGGAGGAACTGCCGCCGATATTCCGCTCGTTGGTCCCGCGCTGCCTGTCGCGCGACCCGGCCCACCGGCCGCAACTCTCCGAGATCCTCGACGAACTGCTGGGTGCTGCACAGCCGGCCGTCCCGGCGGGTTTCGCCCCGCCCGCGCGTGCCGAGACCTTGCTCGGCCCCGGCTGGCTGCCCGCCCGGGTCGTCGCCGCCATCGTCCACCAGTCGGCGTCCGTGCTGGCGGCGGAGGTGGCCGCACCGGCGCCAGCGCATCCGTCGGGGCCCGCGGGCGGCACGCCGGGCCCGGCCGCCACAGCCCACCACAGCCACTGACGACAAGAACCCCATGCCGACTCCCCTCACCCACGACGACCCCGTCGCCCTCGGCCCGTACCGGCTCATCGCCCGGCTCGGCAGCGGCGGCATGGGCACCGTCTACGTCGCCCGCTCCGCCGGCGGCCGTACCGTCGCCCTGAAGACCATGCACGCCGGCATCGCCGCCGACCCGGCCGCCCGCGTCCGCTTCCGGCTGGAGGTGGACGCGGCCCGGGTCATCGGCGACCGGTTCGGGGCGCGGGTGATGGACGCGGATCCGCTCGCGGAGACGCCGTGGCTGGCCACGGAGTATGTGCTCGGACCCGCGCTCGACGAGGCCGTCGAGGCCGGCGGACCGCTGCCCGAGCAGTCCGTGCGGGCTCTGGGCGCCGCGCTGTGCTCGGCGCTCGGCCAGCTGCACCGGTCGGACGTCGTGCACCGTGACCTGAAGCCGTCCAACATCCTCGTCACCGCCTACGGGCCGAAGGTCATCGACTTCGGCATC
>NZ_MUMF01000454.1 GCF_002155905.1 Streptomyces tricolor
CCCAGAGCATCGGCGTCTCGAAGGACAGCGAGCCCTTCCACATCGTGCCGATCCAGTTGAAGAACTTCACACCGGTCGGGACGGCGATCAGGAAGGTCATGAAGGAGAAGAACGGCAGCAGCACACCGCCGGTGACGTACATGTGGTGGGCCCACACGGTCACGGACAGACCGGCGATCGCCACGGTCGCGGCCACCAGACCCATGTAGCCGAACATCGGCTTGCGGGAGAAGACCGGGACGACCTCGGAGATGATGCCGAAGAACGGCAGGGCGATGATGTACACCTCAGGGTGGCCGAAGAACCAGAAGAGGTGCTGCCACAGCAGTGCGCCGCCGTTGGCCGGGTCGAAGACGTGGGCGCCGAACTTGCGGTCCGCCTCCAGCGCGAAGAGCGCGGCGGCCAGGACCGGGAAGGCCAGCAGGACCAGGACACCGGTCAGCAGGACGTTCCACACGAAGATCGGCATGCGGAACATGGTCATGCCGGGGGCACGCATGCAGATGATCGTGGTGATGAAGTTGACCGAGCCGAGGATGGTGCCGAAGCCGGAGAAGGCCAGGCCCATGATCCACATGTCGGCGCCGATGCCCGGGCTGCGGACCGCGTCCGACAGCGGGGCGTAGGCGAACCAGCCGAAGTCGGCCGCGCCGTCCGGCGTGAGGAAGCCGCCCACCGCGATGAGCGAGCCGAACAGGTACAGCCAGTAGGCGAACATGTTCAGCCGCGGGAACGCGACGTCGGGCGCGCCGATCTGCAGCGGCATGATCCAGTTCGCGAAACCGGCGAACAGCGGCGTCGCGAACATCAGCAGCATCACGGTGCCGTGCATCGTGAACGCCTGGTTGAACTGCTCGTTCGACATGATCTGCAGGCCCGGCCGGGCCAGCTCGGCGCGCATGACCAGCGCCATCACGCCGCCGATCAGGAAGAACGCGAACGACGTCACCAGATACAGCGTGCCGATCGTCTTGTGGTCGGTGGTCGTCAGCCACTTCACCACGAGATTGCCGGGCTGCTTGCGCTTCGCCGGCAGTTCGTCCGCGTACGAGCCTTCAGCTGCCGCGGCACCCTGGGGTTCGTTGAGGATGCTCACAGGATGTTCGACTCCCGGTTCTTCTCGTGGGGCGTCTGCTCGATGCCCGCGGGAATGTAACCGGTCTGCCCCTTCTTGACGAGGTCCTTGAGGTGCTGCTCATAGCGCTCCGGCGAGACGACCTTCACGTTGAACAGCATCCGGGCGTGGTCGACGCCGCACAGCTCGGCGCACTTGCCGAGGAAGGTGCCCTCCTTGTTGGGGGTCACCTGGAAGGCGTTGGGGTGGCCCGGGATGACGTCCTGCTTCATCAGGAACGGCACCACCCAGAAGGAGTGGATGACGTCACGAGAGGTGAGGACGAAGCGGACCGTCTTGCCCTTGGGGAGCCAGAGCGTCGGACCGGGGTTGCCCGTCTGCGGGTTCCGCGTGCCGGGCGTACCGACGTCGTAGACACCGCCGGCGTTCGCCGGGAAGTCCTTCTTGTACCGGTCCGGAACAGCGTCCAGGTTCTTGTCGGTCTTGGCATCACCGGTGGAACCGGGGACGTTCTCGATGTAGTTGAAGCCCCAGCTCCACTGGAAGCCGACCACGTTGACCGTGACGTCGGGCTTCTTGGACATGTCGAGGAGCTTCGACTCGTCCCGTGCCGTGAAGTAGAAGAGCACCGAGATGATGATGATCGGGACCACCGTGTACAGGGCCTCGATCGGCATGTTGTACCGAGTCTGCGGAGGAACCTCGACCTTGGTGCGGCTGCGCCGGTGGAAGAAAGCACTCCACAGGATCAGGCCCCACACCAGCACGCCGACGGCGAGCGCGGCAGCCCAGGAGCCCTGCCACAGGGAGAGGATCCGCGGAGCCTCTTCCGTGGTCGGGGTGGGCATGCCAAGGCGGGGGAAGTCCTTGTATGTGCAACCGGTTGCGGTCGCCAGGACCAGGCCCGCGGTCAGTGCCTGCAGCAGCTTCCGCCGCATCGGGCGCCGCGGCGAGCGGTCGGAGCCGTTGGGACTCACGTAGCGCCTTCCCGAGAGTCTCGCCCGCGCGGTCGGCTGCGGCCTTCTCGCTGGTCGGTCGCCGCCCTGCGTCGGGCAGGGGTTTGGATGTTTATGCGGACCAAACCCTAGCCCACCCTCTCCGAGGGTTCGCGGGGAGGGGTGCCTACTAACTCGGGTGGTTCGCTGAATTGGCGGCTGCGGGTGCGTCGTGGCTGGTCGCGCAGCCCCTCGCGCCCCCTCCGGGCACTGCCCTGACCGGCGGTCTAGCGTTGCCGTATGGCCTACTTCGATGCTGCTTCCGCCACCCCCCTCCATCCCGTGGCCCGTCAGGCCCTGTTGGCCTCTTTGGATGAGGGGTGGGCCGACCCCGCCCGGCTGTACCGGGAGGGACGCAAGGCGCGGATGCTGCTCGACGCCTCGCGGGAGGCGGCGGCGGAGGCGGTCGGCTGCCGGCCGGACGAGGTGGTGTTCACGCCGTCCGGCACCCGGGCCGTGCACAGCGGGATCGCGGGGGCGCTGGCCGGGCGGCGGCGGGTCGGACGCCACCTGATCGTGTCATCCGTCGAACACTCCTCCGTCCTCCATTCGGCGGAGGTGTGCGAGGCGGACGGCGGGAGCGTCACCCGGGTGGCCGTCAGCCGGACGGGAGCCGTCGACCCTTCGGGGTACGCGGAGGCGCTCCGGGCGGACACCGCGCTGGCCTGCCTGCAGTCGGCCAACCACGAGGTGGGGACCGTGCAGCCGGTGGCCGAGGTGGCCGAGGTGTGCCGGGCGGCCGGGGTGCCGCTGCTGGTGGACGCGGCGCAGTCGCTGGGCTGGGGACCGGTCGGGGGCGACTGGTCGCTGCTGACGGCCAGCGCCCACAAGTGGGGCGGGCCGTCGGGGGTCGGGCTGCTCGTCGTCCGCCAGGGGGTGCGGTTCGCCGCGCAAGGGCCGGTGGACGAGCGCGAGGCGAGCCGAGCGCCCGGGTTCGAGAACATCCCGGCGATCGTGGCGGCCGTGGCCT
>NZ_MUMF01000455.1 GCF_002155905.1 Streptomyces tricolor
CGCGGCGGGGGCGGGGCAAGCAGCCGGTTGACCCCCGTGTCCGGGCCACCGTGGAACTGCTCGACGCGCTGCCGCAGACCCGGCTGAGCGCGGGCACCGCTCCGGTCCCGCCGGCGGTCGCGATGGTCGCGATGGGCATCGGCTGGGCCGGTGTCCTCAGCCCGGCGACGGTCTCCGCGCTGTCCGCCGTCCCGGAGCGGCAGGCCGGTCTGGCCGTGGGCTCCTCCTGGACCTTCCACAACCTGGGCGGCGCGATCGGTCTGGCCGCCTCCGTGGTCCTCTTCCGCACCTTCGCCTCCGGCCGGCTGACCACCGAGCTGACCCGGCGGCACCAGGCGACCGGTGACTGGACCGACTCCGTGGTCACCAACCCCGGGCACGCCACCGCGGTCCTGGCCGGGCGGACCTCGCTGCCGGCCGCCGACGCGGACCGGGTCTTCGGCGCGGTCTTCAGTCACGGCATGCAGGCCGCCATGTGGCTGCTGACCGCGGTCTCCGTGCCGGCCGGCCAGTCCGCCTGAGCCGAGCGCGGACGGTCCCCGGCGCACCGCGTGCCCGGGGACCGTCCGCGCCGTCCGGCGGAGTCAGAGGACTTGCAGCAGGGTGACCAGGGTGGTGAGGCCGGCGCACACCGCCAGGACGACGCCCACGCAGCGGCGCCGCAGTTCGCGGTAGCGCTGCTCGTACTCGGCGCGCAGCGACACGCAGCGGGCCGCGATGCGTTCGAGGTCGGCCTTGGCCCGTTGCAGGCTGTCGGCGACGTAGGCCTGCTCGATCTGCTCCCGCTGGGCCGTCGTCAGCCAGTCCATGGGGCCGGTGAACTCCCGGGCGCGCCGCTCCGCCTCCGCGACGCGGGCCTGCCACAGCAGATAGCCCTCGACCTCGTTGCCGAGGTCGCCGCCTGCCCCGGCCCCCTGCTTGGGCAGACCGCTCACCCCTGTCCCCGGTCGCTCGTGCCCGGGCGCGCGTAGGCCTCCTGCTCCCGCGCCGCGATGTCCGGGTGGTGCAGGTCGAACGCCGGGGATTCGCTGCGGATCCGCGGCAGGGTGAGGAAGTTGTGCCGCGGCGGCGGGCAGGAGGTCGCCCACTCCAGCGAGCGGCCGTAGCCCCACGGGTCGTCCACGCCGACCGGCTTGCCGTACTTGGCCGTCTTCCACACGTTGTAGAGGAACGGCAGCATCGACAGGCCGAGCAGGAAGGAACCGATGGTGGACACCGTGTTCAGCGCGGTGAAGCCGTCGGCCGCGAGGTAGTCGGCGTACCGGCGCGGCATGCCCTCGGCGCCCAGCCAGTGCTGGACCAGGAAGGTGGTGTGGAAGCCGATGAACAGCGTCCAGAAGGTGATCTTGCCGAGGCGTTCGTCGAGCATCTTGCCGGTCCACTTCGGCCACCAGAAGTGGAAGCCGGCGAACATCGCGAAGACGACCGTGCCGAAGACCACGTAGTGGAAGTGGGCCACCACGAAGTACGAGTCGGAGACGTGGAAGTCCATGGGCGGCGAGGCCAGGACGACACCGGTGAGTCCGCCGAAGAGGAACGTCACGAGGAAGCCCGTGGCCCACAGCATGGGCGTCTCGAAGCTCAGCGAGCCCTTCCACATCGTGCCGATCCAGTTGAAGAACTTCACCCCGGTCGGGACGGCGATCAGGAAGGTCATGAAGGCGAAGAACGGCAGCAGCACGCCGCCGGTGACGTACATGTGGTGGGCCCACACCGTGACGGACAGACCGGCGATCGCGATGGTCGCGGCGACGAGACCCATGTAGCCGAAGATCGGCTTGCGGGAGAAGACCGGGATGACCTCGGTGACGATGCCGAAGAACGGCAGGGCGATGATGTACACCTCAGGGTGGCCGAAGAACCAGAAGAGGTGCTGCCACAGCAGGGGCCCGCCGTTGGCCGCGTCGTACACATGGGCGCCGAAGATACGGTCCGCCGCCAGCGCGAACAGCGCGGCGGCCAGCACCGGGAAGGCCAGCAGGACCAGCACACCGGTCAGCAGCACGTTCCAGGTGAAGATCGGCATGCGGAACATGGTCAGGCCGGGGGCGCGCATGCAGATGATGGTGGTGATGAAGTTGACGGCGCCGAGGATGGTGCCGAAACCGGAGAACGCCAGGCCCAGGATCCACAGGTTCCCGCCGATCGAGGGGCTGCGGATCGCGTCCGACAGGGGGGTGTACGCGAACCAGCCGAAGTCGGCCGCGCCGTCCGGGGTGAGGAAGCCGCCCACCGCGATGAGCGAGCCGAACAGGTAGAGCCAGTAGGCGAACATGTTCAGCCGCGGGAACGCGACGTCGGGGGCGCCGATCTGCAGCGGCATGATCCAGTTCGTGAACCCGGCGAACAGCGGGGTGGCGAACATCAGCAGCATCACGGTGCCGTGCATCGTGAACGCCTGGTTGTACTGCTCGTTCGAGATCATCTGCAGGCCGGGGCGGGCCAGCTCGGCCCGGATGACCAGCGCCATCACCCCGCCGAACAGGAAGAACGCGAAGGACGTCGCCAGGTACAGCGTGCCGATCGTCTTGTGGTCGGTGGTCGTCAGCCACTTCACCACGACATTGCCGGGCTGTTTGCGCCGGACCGGCAACTCGTTCTCGTACGAGTCCTCGGCCGCCGCCGACCCGCCCTGGGGTTCGTTGAGGATGCTCACAAGTCGTCCGTCTCCCGATGCTCGCCGTCCGCCCACGCCATGGCGTCGGTCAACCGCCATCCTGGCGGGGCGACGGCGGCGGGGGCGCCCTGAGCGGCCGAGGCACAGCCATCCGGATGACGGATGCACACGTTCGGAGCAACGGGCCGGGCGCCTCGCGGGGTGCTCGGGTGCGCTTGATAGATTCGCCGGCCGATGGCCCTGGGACGGTCGGGAGGGCCGGATGGCGCCGGGTATCGGCTACGCGAACCTGAACACCTCGGATCTGCCGAGGCGCGGCATGACGCCCGCGACGGCGCCCGTGCACGTGCTGCTGGTGGACCTGGAGGCGGACCTCGTCGTCCGGGACGGCGAGCGGGTGGTGTGCGCGGTGGAGGACTTCCCGGTCGCCGAGCTGGCGCGCGCCCTGGTGGAGTGGCTGGGCCGGGAGGAGCGCGGCGCCTTCCGCTTCGCGTCGATGTCGTTCGAGGAGCCGGGCGCGGTACGGATCGAGGAGTCGGCCGGGGGCTGGCGGGTCGGCTCGGTGTTCGCGCCGGACGACTGGACCGCGCCGGTCGCCCTGGAGGTCCTGGCGGCGGAGCTGACGCGGTTCACGGACGCCGTCCGCGAGGGGGTCGCCGCCCTCGGCGCCGACCCGGCCCTGGTCCCCGCGCTCAGTACGCCACCGGCCAGCCCGTCGACCAGCTCAGCAGGTTGATGCCGAGCTTCGGGGTGCCGTTGTCGTTGCCGTCGTAGTAGTGGTAGACGATCAGGTCGCCGTCGACGTCGTGCAGGACGGACTGCCCGCCGGGCCCGACGACCCGGCCGTGGGACTCCAGGACCGGGGTGCCGCCGTTGTTCATCAGGGCGACCCCGTTCCTGTCGTAGTACGGCCCGGTCACCGAGGTGGCCCGGCCGACCTTCACCTTGTACGTGGAGCCGGCGCCCTGGCAGCAGACGTCGTAGGAGGCGAAGAGGTAGTAGAAGCCGCCGCGTTTGACGATGTACGGCGCCTCGACGGCCTTGCTGCCGGTCGGCCGGGAGGCGAGGGAGTACCGCCTGGTGTCTCCGGCGTACTGCTTCCCGGTCGACGGATCGATGCGGATCATCTTGATCCCGGTCCACCAGCTGCCGAAGGAGAGCCACCACGTGCCGTCGTCGTCCACGAAGAGGTTGGGGTCGATGGCGTTGTAGTCGCTGCCGGCGGTGGAGGTGTAGACGATGCCGTAGTCGGTCCAGGAGCCGGGCAGTCCGGTGGTCGAGCCGGCCAGCCCGATCGCCGAGGTGTTCTCGCCGAACGTGGAGACGGCGTAGTACATCAGGTACTTGCCGCCGTGGTACGAGATGTCCGGCGCCCAGGCCTCGGTGGCGTACGACGACCACCAGCCCGGCCTGGTGGTGAAGGCGTCGGCGCCGGCGGTGAAGGCGGTGCGGTCGGTGGAGGTCCTGTGGGCGAGGCCGCCGCCGGTGGCGTAGAGCAGGTAGCGGCCGGCCGGGGTGCGGATCATCGTCGGGTCGTGGACGACGACACTGCCGGTGACCGTGCCGGGGTTGGGGTACGCGGAGGCGCTGCTCGGCACGAGGGCGAGCAGGAGGGCTGCGGGGACGGCGAGGAGTGCGGTGCGCTTCTTCATGGCAAAAGCCCTCTTTTCTACGGGTCCTTGCGCCCAAGCGTCCGAAATCGCGAACGCCGATCGCGGATTCGAACGGGACCGTAGAAGCGATTGGTTGGCGAGTCAACAGTTCTCGCAGGAGCCCGCCCGCCCCGGCGGACACGGGAGGGGACGCGCCGGCACGGGAGGGGACGCGCCCGCGCCCCCTCCCGCGGCGGCTACGGCTTCGGGCACTCCTTCCACGCCAGGTGGTACACCGTGCTGATGTCCCCGTCCGTGGAGTCCATCGTCATGAAGCTGACCTTGTCGGGGGTCGCGGTCCCGGCGCTGACGCGCAGCTCCGTGTTGATGTTGAAGTTGCGCAGCACTCCGCAGGGCGCCCAGACCAGCTGGGCCCAGTCGGTGGTGTCGGTGGCCTGCCAGTCGTCGTTGTAGGGGCCGTTGAAGGGGTGGGTCCTGGGCACGGTGTTCGACGAGCCCTGGAAGTAGTACGACGCCTTCTGCGTGCCGGTGGCGCCCCGCTGGAGCGAGGCGAAGCCCCGGTAGTCGGCGCTGGCGACCGCGTAGGTGAAGCCCTGCGGGACGTGGACCACCAGGTTGAGCTGGCAGTTCTTGCGGAAGGCCGTGGGGTCGGAGTTGCCGCCGGCCTGGGCCAGGTAGGCGCTGTACGTCACGGTGAACGCCGTGTTGTCCGGCGACACCGCCACGGCGGCCGTGCCGGCCGGGCAGCCCGAGCCGTTCACCGTGGCGACATCGATGACGATCTTGTCCGGGGGCGGGTCGTCGAAGGGGGACGAGTCGTGGGCGGGCGCGAGCGCGGTGGTGAGCAGGGCGGCCACTGCGCCGCCCATGAGGAGTCCGCCGGCCATGGTTTCTCCCGGTTGTCGAGTGGGGGGTGCACCCCCGCCCGCAGTGCTTCAAAGGTGAAGAATCCATGTCTCACCTGTGAAGCGGGGGTGGAGGCGTGGGTAGCGTAGGAACCCCCGCCCGCCCCCGGGAGAGCGAACTCAGGCCATTCACACCGGGCTTTTCACGCCCTCCGGCTAGGCCCGCACGACCGGCACGCCGGCCCGGGTGACCGCCCGGGCCGGCGCGGGCGCGGTGCGCGGGTCCGTCACTGGCCCCGGAGGCCGGTGGGCAGGAGGGTGCGGAGGGAGGTGACCGGGTGGCCCAGTTCCAGGGAGCCGAGGACGCCGTGCAGGAGGGCGCCGCCGGGGACACCGGCGGGCGGGACGGGGCGCTGGGCGGCCTGGGCGGTGGGAGCGGCGGCCAGCAGAGCGGTGGCCAGGACGGTGACGCAGGTGAGTTTCTTCAGCATGTCCCGCCCAACGAGCGAGGTCCGGGACGGG
>NZ_MUMF01000456.1 GCF_002155905.1 Streptomyces tricolor
GTCCCGGTCGACCTTGCCGCCCTTGACGTGGACGCGGTAGGTGGCGCTCGGCTTCCAGTCCTCGGGGAAGGTGATCGAGACACCCTCCCTGGACCCCTTGACGGGCTGCTCACCGACCTTCGTCTCCACGCCGCCCTTTCCCTGGAGGAAGACGCTGACGGTGGCGTCGGTGGCGGAGGGATCGGTGTCGGTGACGACGATGACGCCCTTGCCGCCGGCGCACCTGGCTTCGGCGGAGAAGTCCTTGATGGTGCAGGCGAGTGCGGAACCGGCCAGGCCCAGCACCAGCGCCGCCGATCCGGAGGCGACACCCAGCAGGCGCACGGAACGGCGTACGCCACGGCGAGTCATGGACAACGTTTGTCCTTTACAGAGAGCAATTGCGGGGGGTGGAAGGGGTGTTGGGGCGACGGTCGGGACACGGAAGAGACGAGGCCCCAGCGACCCCGGGAGGCTCACAGATTTATAAGCGCTCCATAAGCAGTGTCAACGCGTGGGCCGTCGGCGGCCGTTGCCTTTGCCCGCTTATTAACCGCCCAGACGTTTGAGCGCCTCCGCGGCCTGCTCGATCCGGTCGACCAGGGCGATACGGGACTCCATCGCCCGTCCCCGGGCCAGCGACCGCAGCAGCGGCCAGGCCGGCAGCTCCCGCGTCCAGTGCCCGTCGTCCACGAGCACCATCGGGGTCGGCTCGCCGCGCGACTCGTAGTAGTTGGGCGTCGCGTTGTCGAAGATCTCCTGTACGGTCCCGGCGGCGCCCGGCAGGAACACCACCCCGGCGGTGGAGCGGGCCAGCAGGCCGTCCTCCCGCGTGGCGTTGGCGAAGTACTTGCCGATGTGCGCGGCGAACGCGTTCGGCGGTTCGTGGCCGTAGAACCAGGTGGGGATGCCCACCGACGCCCCACCGCCGGGCCAGCGCTCGCGCACCTCGAACGCGGCGCGCGCCCAGTCCGTGACCGACGGGCGGAACGAGGGCGCCTTGGCGAGCAGCCGGAGCGCGTCCTCCAGCATGTCGTCGGCGAAGGGGGCGGCGTACGCGCCGAGGTTGGCGGCCTCCATCGCGCCCGGCCCGCCGCCGGTGGCGACCGTGAACCCGGCGCGGGTCAGCGCGCGGCCGAGCCGGGCGGCACCGGCGTACGCGGCGGTCCCGCGCGCCATCGCGTGGCCGCCCATGACACCCACCACCCGGGCGCCGACGAGGAGTTCGTCCAGGGCGTCGGAGACGGCGTCGTCGTGGATCGCGCGGAGCATCGAGGCGAAGACGTCACCGTCGGCCTTCGTCCGCTGGAACCAGGCGTAGGCCCGTGCGTCCGGTGTCGCCTCGTAGCCCTCGGCCAGCGAGTCGAACAACTCGTCGGGCGTGTAGGCGAAGGCGCGGTAGGGGTCGAACGGGAGGCCCGGGACCGGCGGGAACACCAGCGCCCCGGCCGCCGCGACGTGCGCGGCGGCCCCGGGGTCCATGGGGCAGCCGAGGAAGACGGCCCCGGTGGTGTCGAGGCGGAGCAGGACGTCGGTACGGCCGGTCAGATCGACGGCCTGCACGCGGAACCGGGCGAGCGAGCCGTGCTCGGCGACCACCGCGTCGAACTCGGCGAGGGACTCGATCTCGTGGTCGTGGGCGGCGCGGTGCGAGGAGGCGGGTATCGGGTGCACCCGCCCATGCTGGCACGGATGTTCGGGCCGCGGGGGGTCAGCCCTGGACGGCCGCCGGGTCCATCCACATGACCTCCCAGGTGTGGCCGTCGAGGTCGTCGAAGGCACGGCCGTACATGAAGCCGTGGTCCTGGGTGGTCCCGCTCGCCGTGCCGCCCGCCGCGATGGCCTTGTCGACCAGCTCGTCCACCTTCTCGCGGCTCTCGGCGCTCAGACAGATCAGCACCTCGCTGGTCGTCGTCGCGTCGGCGATCTCCTTCTTGGTGAAGGTCGCGTAGAACGGCTTGGTCAGCAGCATCGCGACGATGGTGTCGCTGATCACCACGGACGCCGCGTTCTCGTCGCTGAACTGCGGGTTGATCGTGTAGCCGAGTTCGGTGAAGAACTTCTTGGAGGCGTCCAGGTCGTTCACGGGCAGGTTCACGAAGATCATCTGCTGGTACATGGGGTCCTCTCCCTGGTGGTGCGCGCTTCGTGCGTCGCGTTCGGTGGGGTGGACCGGCGGTCCGCGCCGAACTCATCGGCGAACGGGGAACTTTTTTCCGGCACCGTGCCCGGCGCCGCTCCCGCCCCGGCGGTCAGCGGCTCAGGGGCAGTGCCGAGAGCGTGGCGGTCGCCAGGGTGAGCGGGGCGAACACGGCCAGCAGGGCGGCGGCGCGCAGGGCGGCGGCGATGCGCAGCATCGTGGCGGGCGCGCCGAGGCGGAGCAGTGCGGCCGTGGTGTCGGCGCGGCTCTGGCGGGCCTCGACGGCCGCGGTGAGCAGGGTGGCGACCGTGGAGCCGGCGACGACGAGGGCGCCGAGGGCGGACAGCGGGCCGAAGGCGGGGGCGGGGCTGTCGTACAGGGCGGTCATGGCGTAGCCGGCGGACGCCACCGCGCAG
>NZ_MUMF01000457.1 GCF_002155905.1 Streptomyces tricolor
CGGGCGCGGGCGGCCGGGAGGCCACGGAGGAGGAGGGGCAGATGCCGGACGACGGACTCGGTGCGCCGGCCGTCGGCGCGGCCAGTGGGCGTGAGGCCGGGACGACCGAGGGACGCGGCGCGGACACCTGGCCGACGGCGCCGGGCAGCCCGCCCGCACCCGGCGGCAGCGGCCCCGGCACCGTCGGGGCGACCGCCACCGCCCCCTCCGGCACCGGCGCCCCGCTGCTGCCGCACGAGGAGACGGACCGCTGGGAGCAGCGGCTCCGGGAGGTGACCGGCCGGTTCGTGGACGACCCCCGGGAGGCCGTCGAACAGGCCGACCGGACGGTGGAGGAGATCGCCAGGCGGTTCACCGAGGCCGTCACGCGCCGCCGCCGTACCCTGCGGATGTCCTGGGAGGGCACCGAGGCACGCGGACCCGCCGCCGAGACGGACACCGAGCAACTGCGGCTCGCCCTGCGGGACTACCGGGAGCTGGCCGGGCGCCTGCTACACGGCTGAGCCCGCCACGCCCCCGTCACCCCTGGCGGCAGCCCTGCGCTGCCGCCATTCCCGTACGACCTGCTCGACGTCGTACGGCTTCTTGCCCAGCGGCGGGCCGGGCGGCGGCTTGAACATCATGTCCTTGATCCGGACGTTGACATCCTCGATGATCTTCCGCGCGATCCGCTCCGAGGGTGCCGCGTACGCCGCCTCCAGCGCGTCCTCCGCCTCCTTGCGCAGCGCCAGCGCGGGCGGCAGCACGGCCAGCCCCTCACGCGCCAACTTCCGCTTGACCCACCACAGTTCGTCGTACGTGGAGTCGACGTCCGCCGGCAGCGGCGCCCCCGCCCCCGGCAGCCGGTCGAACTCCCCGCGCCCCTGCGCGTCGCGGATCTGCTTGTCCACCCAGGACTCGAACGGCACACCCGGTGGCTTTCGCTCGGTCATGAGCCCATTGTGCCGGACGCCACCCCGCCGGGCGTTTTATCATGCGGCGGCGGTACGGCACCCCGCCCGCCGCCACCCACCACCGCACCAGGACGTTTCAGGGGGAACGCTCGTGCTCGAACTCACCATGGCCACCGTCTCCGGGGCCGACGCGGGCGCCACCGCCGGCATGACGATGGCCGAGGCGCCCAGCGAGCCCGGCGCCGTCCTGCGGGTCGGCCGCGACGGGGCGGTGTGCCGGCTGGTCACCCCCGACGACTGGCTGTTCGTCTCCCGCGTCCACCTGGAGTTCCTGTGCGGCCCGGACGGCAGCTGGCAGCTGACCTGGCTGCGCGGCTCCCAGCCCGACCCGGCGTCCGAGGTCCGGCTCACCGTCGGGCCGCACGCGCAGCCCGTCGGCTACGGCGCGACCGTCCCGCTGCCGCGCGGCGGGTCCGGCGAGATCGTCGTCCAGGACCGCACCGCGCCGCGCAGCGTGAACGTCGGCTTCTTCCACGAGGTCTGAGCCCCCGCCCCGCCCGGGTCGGCCGAAAGGCAACGTGCCCCACAGCCGACCTGATCCGAACGACAGGCCCTAGCCGAGCACCCGGGCCAGCGCGAACCCGTCGTAGCCCTTGCTGCCGACCGTCTGGATCGCCGTACCGGTCAACCGCGGGTGGGTGGCGATCAGTTCGATCGCGGCGCGGGTGCCGACCACGTCCGGCTCGGTGCTGTCCGGGTCGGCCACCCGGCCGCCGCGCACCACGTTGTCCAGGACGATCAGGCTGCCCGCCCGGGTGAGCCGCAGCGCCCACTCCACGTAGTGCGCGTTGTTGGCCTTGTCCGCGTCGATGAAGACCAGGTCGAAGGGGGCCGGGTTCTCGTCGGCGAGCTTGGGCAGCGACTCCAGGGCCGGCCCCACCCGCACCTCCGCGATCCGGTCCAGGCCCGCGCGGGCGATGTTCCGGACCGCCACCTCGGCGTGCTTGGCGCTGTACTCCAGCGAGATCAGCCTGCCGTCCTCGGGCAGGGCGCGGGCCAGCCAGATCGTGCTGTACCCGGCGAGCGTGCCGATCTCCAGGATGTGCCGGGCCCCCTGCACCTGGGCGAGCAGCTGGAGGAACTTGCCCTGCGCGGCCGTGACGGCGATGGCGGGCAGCCCGGCGGCATCACTGTCCCGCAGGGCCGCGCGCAGCGCCTCGTCGTCCGGCGAGAGGTTGCTGATGAAGTAGTCGTCGACGTCGTCCCAGTGCTGCTGCCCGCTCATAGCGTCCGCTGCCTTTCCCGAGTGTCCTCCTTCGATGATCTCAGCCGAGCGGCGCGGGCGGGGAGACCGGCGGCGGCGGAACCGCAGGGCGTCGCGCGCGCCGTACGACGATCAGGGCGACCGCCGCGGCCAGCGCGGCCAGCGCGCCGCCGACCGTGAGCGCCCAGGCCGGGATGCCGGCGACCCGGCGCAGCTCGTCCTCGTAGACGACCGGCTGGACCGGCGTGTCCGTGGCCGCCCGGCGCAGCTCGTGGTCGCCGGAGATCCGGGCGGGTTCCGGGAAGGTCTGGGTGAGCGCGGTCAGGTACGGGGTGCCGGCGGCCAGCTTCCCCAGGGCGCCCTGCCGGGTGCCGACCCGGCCGGCGAACAGGACGTCCGGCTGGTTGCCGCCGATCGCCGAGCGCGTCTGCATGCGATGCGCGGCCAGGACGTACAGGCCCAGCGACTGCGGGGTGGCGGCCAGCCGGGACAGCCGCATCGGGTAGACCGGGCGGTCGGCGGCGAAGGTCAGGTGGAGCGGGTCGAGGGCGCCGCGCAACGGGGTGCCGCGGGTGCCCGGGGCGAGGCGGACGGCGACGTACTCCCAGTGCCGGTCGACGTACGGCCGCAGGGCGGTCTTCAGCCGGGCGGGCAGGGGGAAGCCGTGGGCGCGCAGCCAGTCCTGGAGGGCGGCCGGGTCGGTGGCGGTCAGCCGGGCCACGTCGAAGGGGCCGAGCTGCTGGCGGCCGACGACACCGACGCCGGGAGCGGCGGCGGCCGGGGGCGGCGCGGCGTCGCCGACCAGGTGGCGGTCGTCGAAGGGCCAGTCGCCGTTGCGCGGCCAGAAGTGGTACCGGGTGCGGTGGACCGGGGCGACGGCCTCGGCCAGCTGGTCGAAGAGGGCCGGGTCGCCGAGGCGGACGGTGGCCCGGTGCGGGACCGGCATGATCCACGCGGCCTGCTCGGCGTCGCCGTCGACGGTCAGCCGCATCACGATCTGCTCCTGCCGGCCGTCCCAGCGGAGGACCGACTGCTCCTGGGAGACGGCGATGCGGGCGGCCGGGCCGGGAACCATGGCACCGCAGCCGCAGGCGTACGCCGGGGCCATCAGCCAGCCGAGCTGTATGCCGAGCAGTGCGAGGACGACGCTGAGTATCCGGGCACGTTTCACGGGGCTACAGACGGTACTGGCGTGAACATGGTTCCGGCACCTGGAGCCAGCCGGGGGGCGGGGGACGCTTACCGGCGCCGGCCGGGTGCGCCCAGGGGCGCGGGGAACCGCGCGACCAGCCCTGCTCGACCGGTACTCGGCAGACGACCCGCACCCCTACGGCGCTCAGCGGCCCCCGCCGCAGGCGCTACCGGCCTTCGACGGACGGCGCGGAACCCGGCAGCGGACGCCCCGCCGACTCCGACATCCGCCACACCGCGACACCGCCCACCACGGCCGCGGCCATCATGTAGTACGCGGGCATCATCATGTTTCCCGTCGCCCCGATCAGCGCGGTCACGACCAGCGGAGTCGTCCCGCCGAACAGGGACACCGAGACGTTGAACCCGATGGACAGCGAGCCGTACCGCACCCGCGTCGGGAAGAGCGCGGGCAGCGCGGCCGGCATGGCCGCCGTGAAGCAGACCAGCAGCAGGCCCAGCGCGCCCATGCCCAGCCCCACGGCCAGCAGGCTGCCCTCGCGGATCAGCAGCAGGGCCGGGACGGACAGGAGCAGGAAGCCCGCGCAGCCCGCCGCGATCACCGGCCGCCGTCCGATCCGGTCGGTCAGCGCGCCCGCGAACGGCTGGACGATCATCATCAGGGCCATCACGGCGAGCACGACCAGCAGGCCGTGCGTCTCGTCGTACTTCAGCTCACTGGTGAGGTAGCTCGGCATGTACGACAGCAGCATGTAGTCGGTGACGTTGAAGACCAGGACCAGGCCCATGCACAGCAGCAGGGACTTCCACTGGCCCGTGACCATCTCGCGCAGCGGCACCTTCGGCCGGGCGGCCTCGGCCTTCTCGACCTCCGCCGCGAACGCCGGGGTCTCCTCCAGCCGCATCCGCAGGTACAGGCCGATGAGGCCCATCGGACCGGCGATCAGGAACGGGATGCGCCAGCCCCACGAGGTGAGGTCGTCCGACGACAGCAGGGCCGTCATCAGCGTGACCAGGCCCGCGCCGCCGATGTAGCCGGCGAGCGTGCCGAACTCCAGCCAGCTGCCGAAGAAGCCGCGCCTCTTGTCCGGGGCGTACTCGGCGATGAACGTGGACGCGCCCGCGTACTCACCGCCGGTGGAGAAGCCCTGCACCAGCCGGGCGGCCAGCAGCAGGAGCGGCGCGCCGACGCCGATCGTGGCGTACGACGGGATCAGGCCGATCGCGAACGTGCCCACCGCCATCATGATCATGGTGAGGGCGAGGACCTTCTGCCGGCCCACGCGGTCGCCGAGCGGGCCGAAGACGAGGCCGCCGAGCGGGCGGACCAGGAAGGCCGCCGCGAAGGCGCCGAACGTCGACAGCAGCTGGGCGGTCGGGTTGCCGGACGGGAAGAAGACCTTGCCCAGCGTGACCGCGATGTAGCTGTAGACGCCGAAGTCGAACCACTCCATGGCGTTGCCGAGCGCCGCCGCCTTCACGGCGCGCTTGACCAGCGCGGGGTCGGTGACGGTGACGTCGTGGGCCTGGGTGGCCCGCCGGGTCTTCTGGTGCGGGATGACGGCTGTGGCGGTCGCCAAAACGGGGCTCGCCTACCTCTCGACGGGGACAGGAACGGACCCGGACGGCGACGGTGACGTACGACGGGCCGAAAATCGACCATAGGGGCACTTCCGCCCCTTACGGGACGTATGCACTTCGATGCAGAGTGCAGCTAAAGCGCGGATATGCAGGTACGTCTGCCCGCTCACGCCGGGGCATTCCGGCAGGTCACTGTGATCCTTGTCGCGCATTCGACACGCAACCGACCCGTTCTCCGCGCGTGACCGACGGCACTCCGAACTGTGGTCATTCGGACACATGCGGATCGGAGGCCAGGCGAATCGGGGGTTGCCTGCGTCCCTTTCCTGGGGGCCGCGAGCCTCGCGGCGGGCAGAGGGAATCCCGCGCATTGGGCCGTCCAGGGCCACGGGGCGGGGGGTCGAGGAGGCGTGGCGAACGCCGAGCGCGGCGGACGGCCGGCGGAGGGCTTCGGCGGACCGGCGGTCGGGACGCGACTGTGCGCGACCCTGCTCGCCCTGTGAGTCGTGGCCACGACCCTCGCCGTACACCCGCCGACCGACGTCCTGACCACCCCGAGCGGCGAGCGGCTCACCGACCTGGAGACCTGGGTCGGCACCGAAGGCGTCCTGCACGTCAACGGTTCGGTCTACGACGCGACGCGCTTCACCGGCACCCCCGTCAGCGGCCTCGTCCTCAAACCGCTCGCCCGTCCGGCCGAAGCCGCCTCGGCCGGGGCTGGACCCGTTCCGTCTACGGCCGCCTGCGCGATCCGGCCCGGGCCGAGCCCCCGGTGGACTCGGGCACTCTGCACGGCGCCGAACTGCCCGACGCCGCGCTCCGGCAGCGGATCACGGCGTCGGAGCGGATCGTCGTGCCGGCCGGCGCGGGGGCGCAGGTGATCGTCTGTGCACGCCGCCCGCGGCACTGCGCGCGCTCACCTGGGCTTCGGCTACAGCCGCTGGATGATCGTCCCGGTGGCCAGTCCGCCGCCCGCGCACATCGTGATGAGCGCGAACTCCTTGTCGGTGCGCTCCAGTTCGTGCAGGGCGGTGATGAGGAGGCGGGCGCCCGTCGCGCCCACCGGGTGGCCGAGGGCGATCGCTCCGCCGTTGACGTTGACCTTCTCCAGGTCCTGCTCGAAGACCCGGGCCCAGCTCAGCACGACCGACGCGAACGCCTCGTTGATCTCCACGAGGTCGATGTCCTTCAAGGACATGCCCGCCTTGCCCAGCACCGCGCGGGTGGCGTCGATCGGGCCGTCCAGGTGGAAGTGGGGGTCGGCGCCCACCAGGGCCTGGGCGACGATCCGCGCCCTCGGCTTCAGCTTCAGGGCGCGGGCCATCCGTTTCGACGCCCACATGATCGCCGCCGCGCCGTCGGAGATCTGGGAGGAGTTGCCCGCCGTGTGGACGGCCGTCGGCATGACCGGCTTCAGGCCCGCCAGCGCCTCCAGAGAGGTGTCCCGCAGGCCCTCGTCCCTGTCGACCAGGCGCCACATGCCCTGGCCGGCGTACTGCTCCTCCTCGGTCGTGGGCACCTGGACGGCGAAGGTCTCCCGCTTGAAACGTTCCTCCGCCCAGGCGTGGGCCGCCCGCTCCTGGGACAGCAGGCCCAGCGCGTCGACGTTCTCCCGGGTCAGGCCGCGGTGGCGCGCGATCCGCTCGGCCGCCTCGAACTGGTTGGGGAGGTCGACGTTCCATTCGTCCGGGAAGGGCTTGCCGGGGCCGTGCTTGGAGCCCGAGCCCAGCGGGACCCGGGACATCGCCTCGACGCCGCAGCTGATGCCGACGTCGATCACGCCCGCCGCGACCATGTTGGCCACCATGTGCGCGGCCTGCTGCGAGGAGCCGCACTGGCAGTCGACCGTCGTCGCGGCCGTCTCGTAGGGCAGTCCCATGGTCAGCCAGGCCGTGCGCGCGGGGTTCATGGACTGCTCGCCGGCGTGCGTCACCGTGCCGCCGACGATCTGCTCGACGGCGTCGGCGGGGATACCGGTGCGGCCGAGGAGTTCACGGTAGGTCTCGCCCAGGAGGTAGGCGGGGTGCAGGTTGGCGAGCGCGCCGCCGCGCTTGCCGATCGGGGTGCGGACGGCTTCGACGATCACGGGTTCGGCGGCCATGGGTGCGGGTCCTCTCCGAGAGGGCTCTCCTCCAGAACTAGTACGTGTTCTAGTTCTGCCCAGCAGTCTGCTGACGTGACCTCCGTCACCGCAAGGGTCTTGCAGGTGCCGAGGGTGCGATCCGTGCGAGTTCCGCACCGATTGGGAGCGACGCGGCTCTTGCTACTTGTAGAACCCGTTACTACCTTCACGGCACTCGCTGATGGACCGTCAGATGGCTGGAGTCGCCGATGCCC
Source organism: Streptomyces tricolor (assembly GCF_002155905.1). Classification (GTDB taxonomy): domain Bacteria; phylum Actinomycetota; class Actinomycetes; order Streptomycetales; family Streptomycetaceae; genus Streptomyces; species Streptomyces tricolor. The sequence goes on from NZ_MUMF01000457.1 coordinate 7,228, forward strand.
TGTCCAGCGCTGCCCGACGGGTTCGACCCCACCGACCCGGACCTGCTGCACCACCGTGTGCCCCTCCCGGAGTTCGCCGAGCTGCGCCGTACCGAGCCGGTCCGCTGGATCCCGCAGCCGCACGGCGCCGCGGGCTTCGCCGACGCCGGGTACTGGGCCGTGACCCGGCACGCCGACGTCAGATACGTCTCGACGCGCCCGGAACTCTTCTCGTCCTTCCTCAACACCGCGGTCATCCGCTTCAACGAGCACATCGAACGCGACGCGATCGACGCGCAACGGCTGATCCTGCTCAACATGGATCCACCGGAACATACGCGGGTGCGGCAGATAGTGCAGCGCGGGTTCACGCCACGCTCCATCCGGGCGCTGGAGGACCGGCTGCGGGCCCGCGCCGAGGCGATCGTCGCCGCCGCCCGCGTCCGCTCGGGACCGTTCGACTTCGTCACCGAGGTCGCCTGCGAACTGCCCCTCCAGGCCATCGCCGAGCTGATCGGCGTGCCGCAGGAGGACCGGTCCAAGATCTTCGACTGGTCCAACAAGATGATCGCCTACGACGACCCCGAGTACGCGATCACGGAGGAGGTCGGCGCCCGCTCGGCCGTCGAGATCATCGCCTACGCCATGAACATGGCCGCAGAGCGGAAGCGGTGCCCGGCCCGCGACATCGTGACGACCCTGGTGGCGGCCGAGGACGAGGGCAACCTGAACTCCGACGAGTTCGGCTTCTTCGTGCTGATGCTGGCGGTGGCCGGCAACGAGACGACCCGCAACGCCATCACCCACGGCATGCACGCGTTCCTCACCCACCCCGACCAGTGGGACCTCTTCCGCCGCGCGCGCCCGTCGACCACGGCCGAGGAGATCGTGCGCTGGGCGACCCCGGTGAACGCCTTTCAGCGGACCGCGACCCAGGACACGGAGCTGGGCGGCGTCCTCGTCAGGAAGGGCGACCGGGTGGGGCTCTTCTACGCCTCCGCCAACCACGACCCCGAGGTCTTCGCCGACCCCGACACCTTCGACATCACCCGCGACCCCAACCCCCATCTGGGCTTCGGCGGCGGAGGCCCCCACTACTGCCTCGGCAAGTCCCTCGCGGTCCTGGAGATCGACCTCATCTTCAACGCCATCGCCGACACGATGCCCGACCTGCACCTGTCGGGCCCCCCGCGCCGGCTGCGCTCGGCCTGGATCAACGGCGTGAAGGAACTGCGGGTCAGCGCGGGCTGACGGCGGCGGGGCAGGAGGGCCGGGAGCACGGGGACCGTGACAGGTGTCACTCGCGTCCTGTCACTCGCGTCCTGAGGCCAGCACCGCCAGTACCCCCGACACCAGTGCCGCCAGCAGCAGAGGGACGGCCGGGCCGTGGTTCAGGACCAGCCAGGCGCCCAGGCAGGCTCCGCCGGCCATCGCGAGGGCCGAGGCCGAGCGGCGGGGGGAGCGGTGACCCGTGCCGTCGCCGAGGCGGGACTCGGAGGCGAGGGCGGTCAGGGTCATCGTCAGGACCGTGGTGGTCAGGTCGGGGACGCCCAGTTTGCGGACCGTCGCGTTGCGCAGGCCCATCGCGAGGGCGGTGAGGGCGATCAGCGCGTACCGGGTGCCGGCGGCGCCGGGCCGGGCGAAGGCCACCGCCGCGCAGGTGCCGACCAGTGCCGCCTCCGCCGCCAGAGCCAGCCGGGCCCGGCGGCGGCGGGAGCCCCGGCCGAAGCGGGCCGCCGCCCGGCCGCCCGCCACCGCGCCGAGCAGGAAGCAGGCCAGGGAGGTAACCGTGTAGGGGACGGAGAAGCCGGGCGCACCGGCCGCGGCGAAACCCAGGACCACCACGTTGCCGGTCATGTTGGCCGTGAAGACCCGGCCGAGCCCCAGATAGGCGACGGCGTCGATCAGTCCGCTGACCACGGTCGACGTCAGCAGTACGGCCACCAGCCGCAGCCCGCGCGTCTCCGGGTCCCGCTCCGCCGGTGGCGTCGCCGTCGTCATCGTTCCTCCGCAGGGACCTGCCCCCGGCGCAGCCTGCGTCCGGAGCGCTCGGGAGGCGGCGGAGGACACGCGCACCCGAGGGGAAAGCAGCCCGGTCGGCCCACATGCGCGCGCACCCTCGCCGGACGGAGGCGAGGGTGCGGACGCGAGGGATTCAGTTGGGGGCGGCTCAGTACCAGCCGTTGGCCTGCCAGAAGTCCCAGGCCTTGACCGGGCTGCCGTAGCGGGAGTTCATGTAGTCCAGACCCCACTTGATCTGGGTGGCCGGGTTGGTCTTCCAGTCGGCGCCGGCCGAGGACATCTTCGAACCCGGCAGGGCCTGGACCAGGCCGTAGGCGCCGGAGGAGCTGTTGGTGGCGGTGGGGTTCCAGCCGCTCTCGTGCTCGACGATCTTGCTGAAGGCGTTGAACTGCGCGGCGTCCGGGATCATCTTGTGCGCGATCGCCTGAGCGGAGGAGGCGGAGGAGGTGGCGGCCTGGGCGGGCGCCGCGGTCAGAGCCATACCGGCGGTGGCGGCGGCCACGGCGGCGGCGGTGAGGGCCTTCTTCGGGGAAGCGATGCGGCGGATGAAGGAGACGGACACGGAGAACCTCTTGCGTCGGGGACAGGGGATCGCCCGCATGGGAAGGACCACGAGCTGTGGCCGCATGCGTCGGCGCCGCGGCCCGGGTGGGCTCGTGGCGCCTGGCGACGTCGTCCAGACAAGCAGGCCCGGAAGCCGTCCGCAATGACCCCTTTTACTAGTTGTGGCCGGATGGCCGGGAAACGCCTCGTCTGTGACGTGGGTCGCAATCCGCAGGTCAGAAGGGGTGTACGGCAGGGCGAATCAGACAAATGGGTCTACGGCCCGGGGTCGTAGGTGACGTGCGTCATGTGGGGTGCTTCACCGTCTCGCGCACGCCCCGCAGGCGAGCCCTCACCCACCGGGACCGTCGAATGTGACCGCGGTCTCGAAAGCGGCCCGCCGTGTCGCCCGGCGCAGCGCCCGCAGCACCGCCGGCCCGAGGACGAGGGTCAGCACCACCGTGCAGACCGCCCGGCCCAGGTCCCAGCCGAGCGAGGTGGCCACGCAGTACGCGCCGAAACGGGCCAGGTTCACGGCGACCGGGGCGCCGGGGACGAAGGAGATGTTCGAGGCGGCGCCGTCCATGAAGGTCCAGCCGGCCAGGTTCATGACCGTGCCGTAGGCGAAGGCCGCCAGGAAGCCGTAGCCGGCGAGCATCAGCAGTTCGCTACGGCCCCGCAGACGGACCGGCCCGGGCAGCAGGCCCGCGCCCATCGTGAACCAGCCCATCGACAGCATCTGGAACGGCAGCCACGGCCCCACCCCGCCCGTGAGCAGCGCGGACGCGAACATCGTCACCGAGCCCAGCGCGAACCCGAAGCCCGGCCCGAGCACCCGCCCGCTCAGCACCATCAGGAAGAACATCGGCTCGATCCCCGCCGTACCCGCGCCGATCGGCCGTAGCGCCGCCCCCGTCGCGGCCAGCACGCCCAGCATCGCCACGGCCTTCGGCCCGAGGGCCGACTCCGAGATCGACGCGGCCACCACCGCCACCAGCAGGATCAGCAGACCCGCGAAGAGCCACGGCGCGTCCCGCGCATGCGCGCTCACCTGCGAGGCGGGCGGGGCCAGGAACGGCCAGCACAGGGCGGCCACGCCGACGGCACTGGTCAGCGCCAGCGCGGCGAGGGAACGGGGGCCGAGACGGACGGCGTGGACCCGGGTGCCGCTCACGCGAGGGCCTCCCTGACCTCGGCCACCGTCAGCCACCGCTGCGGGGCCAGGATCTTCGTCACCTGCGGAGCGAAGGACGGGGAGGACACCACGATGTCGGCCGTCGGGCCGTCGGCGATCACCTCGCCCTCGGCGAGCAGCACCACCCGGTGCGCCAGCTCGGCGGCCAGCTCCACGTCGTGCGTGGCCAGGACGATCGCGTGCCCCTCGGCCGCCAGCTCGCGCAGTACGTCGACCAGGCGGGCCTTGGCCGCGTAGTCCAGGCCACGGGTCGGCTCGTCCAGCAGGAGCAGGGGCGGGCGGGCGGTCAGCACCACGGCCAGCGCGAGCGCCAGGCACTGGCCCTCCGACAGATCCCGGGGGTGCGTGTCGTCCGCGATGCCCGGCAGCAGCCCGGACACCAGCGACCGGCAGGTACCGGGCGCGGCACCCGCGTCCCGGTCGGCCGCCGCGCACTCGGCGGCGACCGTGTCCGTGTACAGCAGGTCGCGCGGGTCCTGCGGGACGAGGCCGACCTGGCGTACGAGGTCCTCGGGCCGGGTGCGGTGGGGGGTGAGCCCGCCGACGGTGACGGTTCCGGCGGTGGGCGCCAGCAGGCCGACGAGTGAGCCGAGCAGGGTGGACTTGCCGGCGCCGTTGCGGC
>NZ_MUMF01000046.1 GCF_002155905.1 Streptomyces tricolor
CGTTGGTCAGGGCCTCCTGGACGATGCGGTAGGCGGTGCGGCCGACGGAGGCGGGCACGGCGCCCGGGTCGGCCACCCGGTGGTCGAGGGTGACCTTCATGCCGGCCTCGCGGCACTCGGCGACGAGGCCGTCCACCGCGGCCAGGGTCGGCTGGGGACGCCCGCCGGACGGCTCCTCGGTCTCGCCGGCCCGCAGCACACCGATGATCTCCCGCAGGTCCTGCAGGGCCTCGTGGGCGCTCTCCCGGATCACCCCGGCGGCCCGCGCGACCTCCTCGCGGGGCGCGTCCGGCCGGAACTCCAGGGCGCCCGCGTGCACGCTGAGCAGGGTGAGCCGGTGGGCGAGCACGTCGTGCATCTCGCGGGCGATGGCCTCGCGGGCCAGCCGCTGCGCCTGCTCGGCCCGCAGCCGCGCCTCGGCCTCGGCGTGCCGGGCGCGGTCGCGCAGGCTCAGGACGAGCTGGCGCTTGGAGCGTACGAACATGCCCCAGCCGACCATCGCGGCGGTGAGCAGTACGCCCGCGGCGACCGCCCAGCCGTAGGGCACGTCGGGGTCGGGGCGCAGCCAGAAGAACACCGGGAGCAGCGCCATGGACGCCCCGGCCGTCCAGGCGACGTACCGGAAGGGCCGGTGCACGGCGAGCGTGAACAGGGCGACCACGCCCGCGCCGCCTGCGGTGTTCGACAGGAAGGCGACCGGCACCATCGCCACGGCGAGCCCGACCGGCCGGCGGCGCCGCAGCCACACCGCGCCGCAGGCGAGCGCGCCCAGCACCTGGTCGAGGGCGGCGTAGCCGTGCGGGAGGTCCTCGTGCCGCAGGGTGTCCGCGCTCAGCAGACCGATGAGCACGGCCAGCAGGAAGAGGGAGAAGTCGACCCCCCAGTCACGCGCGGTGCGCCGGGGCCGCCGGCCGGAGGCCCCGGCGTCCGGGTCCAGTTCGTGGATCAGGGCGGAGGGGAACAGCCACCGGCGGCCCGCTGTCTCCTGCGGTGCCCGCGCCCGCTCGTCTGTGCTCACGGTCGGCAAATCTACGCACGGACGGCGCACCGCCGCCGCCCCGCGTCCGGGATCACCGACCGAAGTCGCACTGTCGTGAACTCAAGATCCGCCCCGCGTGGACTTTCGGCTCGTACCACCGTGGACTTCCGCCACCGCTCTTCGGCGCGGGCGCGGCCTTTCGGCGCCACGCGCTCGCCCCGCGGCCGATGTGTGGGGGGAGGCCGCGGGGCGAGAGTCGGGGCATGAAGCGATTGCTGGAGATCATCGGGTTTCTCGCCCTGGTGCAGGGCACGGGCGGGCTGGCGTACGAACTCACGGGCAAGCTGCGCTGGGGCATCACCCAGCGGTGGAGCGTCCTCGACGGTTACGAGATCTACGCGAGCATCGCGTTGATCGTTCTGGCGCTGGCCCTGTTCGCCGCCGCCGAGAGCCGCAAGCCCGACTGAGCCGCGGCTCCCGGCGGCCGTGCGTCAGCAGCCGTAGTCGACCAGGTCGAACGTGGCGTAGTGGTCGGCGGTGTAGTAGTCCTCCCGGTACTCCTCGCCCGTGACGATGCGGCGGGCGCCGCGGGTGGAGGAGCCGGGGGTCTTGACCGTGTACTCGTGGTAGTAGCCCGTCGGCTGGCCGGGCAGGACGCCCTCCCGGTTCTGGAAGACGCTGCCGTCCTGCGTGTACGGGTACGGGCCGCCCTGGGCGATCAGACGCAGGGTGTCGTGGGCCTGCGACGGCAGGTCGCCGTAACAGATGCTGCCGACCGACGCGGTCGCGGCGTCCGCCGTGGTGGCGGTGACGGTGCCGCCCACGAGGAGGGCGGACAGGAGTGCGGCTGCGACGCCGATGCGTGGGGTGCGTGGGGGGAATCTCATGCCCTCATGATGACGCGCGTAGACATTGGCATGTCAACGTCAAGGTTGAAGATTTTCCCCTCACGTCCGATGAGTTTTCGGGAAGTTAACCTGCCGCCCGGCGTCCCCACGCCGTCCCCGCCAGAACCAGCGCGCCGCCCGCGAGGCCGAGCGCGCCGAGCCGGTCGCCGCCCAGCGCGACACCGGCCCCCGCGGCCCACAGCGGTTCGGTGCCGAGCAGCAGGCTGACCCGCGAGGGCGAGCTGCGGCGCACGGCCCACATCTGCACGAAGAAGGCGAACACCGTGCACAGGACCGCCAGGAACAGCAGCCCCGCCCACTGCCGCGCGCCCAGGCCCGCCGCGACCGTCCAGGGCGCCGGGCCGCCGCCGGCCGCCGACAGCACGACGAACACGGCGACGGCGGTACCCAGTTGCACCGTCGTCAGCGGCAGCGCCCCGGCGCCCTGTACGGCCTTGATCCGGGACATGGCGAGGACGTGCACGGTGCGGGCGAGCGCGGCGAGCAGCATCAGCAGATCGCCGAGGGAGGGCCGGGCGAAGCCGGCGCCCTGGGTGAGCAGGACCACGCCCAGCACCGCCAGGGCCGCCGCGCCGAGGAAGGACGGCATGGGCCGGGTGCGGGTGACGGCCGCCTCGGCGAGCGGGGTGAGGATCATGGTGAGGCTGATGATCAGACCGGCGTTGGTGGCCGAGGTGTGCACCACCCCGTACGTCTCCAGCAGGAAGATCCCGGCGAGGACGAGCCCGAGCAGGGCCGCGCCGCGCCACTGGACGCCGGTCAGCTCGCGCAGGGCCCGGCGGCCGGCGAGGGCCAGGACGGGCAGTGCGAGCGCGAACCGCAGCACCAGGACGGCGAGCACCGTCCGGGCGGTGGTGATCTCCTTCGCCGCGAGGTAGCTGGCGCCCCAGCAGACCGCGACGAGCAGGACGGGCAGGTCGGTGTGCCAGGCCCGGCGGGGCGCGAGCGCGGCGGGTACGGCGAGCGAGGACATGTGCGGCTCTCCCGGTCTGACCGAAGGGGGGTGCGCAGACGTCGGCGGCTCGCACGGGGCGCGCTCACCGTACCGGCGACGACGATCTTCGACCAGGGGTTTCACCCGGGGCCGCGGCCACGGGAGCCGGCCGGCCCCGCGGATGCGAAGGCGGACGCGAGAACGTCAGGTCACGGAGAACCTGGCGACGTACGCGTCGAAGGGCTCGATGCCGGCCTCCGCGCGCAGTTCGTCCACGCGCTCGGGCTCCTCGCAGGGCCACGGAACCGGCGCCCCGTCCTTCACGCCGGCGATCTGCGTGCCGTAGATCTGCTTGCGGCCCTCGTTGACCAGCGTGCGGTCCCGGAGAAAGGCCAGCTCACGCGGGCCTGCCGAGCCTGCCGCGACGGCCTGCTCCATCAGCTGGAGCGCGCGGCGCTGGACGTCGAGCTGCCGGTCGGCGTGCTGGGCGATCAGCCAGGCCGCGCGGGCGGCCTCCTCGCCGACCAGATCCGCCGTCGGCCATCCGTACGCGTCCATGATCTCGCCGAGCCGGTCACCGTGCCGGGCGGTCAGCCGGCGCCACGCCAGTTGCTCGGCGGGGTCGTCGCTGTTCGCGTGGGCTGCGCACCGGTGATCGCTCGCGGCCATGGCCTTGAGTTCCTCCGCCAGCGCGGCACCATCGTGCACCACGGTCAACTCCTCGGTGGACTCGATACGTTGGGTTCGTCGTCCACCACCCTAGGGGCGCGCACGGGCTTCGAGATCATTCCGGAGAACGGTGACAGGGGCCTCCGTGAACAGCGATAATGGATCTATGCCGGTTCGCCGGTGCCCCAGTCCCAGCCGGTGATGGTGGAGCGCATCAGCCGGGCGGCGGTCGAGAGACGGCTGCCGGCGCCCCAGCAGAGGGTGACCGTGCGGCGGCAGTCGGGGCTGTCGACGGGGATCCAGGCGACGGGGGCGCGCTCGCCCAGGCGGCGGGCGAAGGACGGGACGAGACCGATGCCGAGGCCCGCGCCGATCAGGTCCGCGATGGCGCTGTGTTCGTCGCTCTCGCAGACGATCTTCGGTGTGAGGCCCCGGGCGGCGAAGAGCCGGTCGAGCAGCCGGCGCAGCCAGTGCCCCTCCCGGGCGGTGACGAAGGGCTGGTCGGCGAGTTCGTGGATGCCCACGGACGTACGGCCCGCGAGCGGATGGCCGAGCGGCGCGGCCACGCCCACCGGATCGTCGAACAACCGCACCGCCTCCAGGCCCTCGCCGTGGACCGGCTGCGAGGCGACACACAGGTCGACCTCCCGGGCCCGCAGACGCCGGGCCATGTCGTCGGCCGGCGACCAGTGCAGCTCCAGCTCGACGGAGGGATGGTCGCGCTTGTAGGCCGCCAGGGGGCCGGTGAGGGTGAGGAAGGTCTCCGACGCCAGGCGTACGGTGCCCAGGCCCTGGCTGGTGGCCTCCGCGACGGCGCGCCGGCCGGCCTGCAACTCGCCCAGGGCGCGTTCGACATGGGCACGGAAGACCCGGCCCGCGTCATTCAGCCGGAGCCGGCCGCTGCGGTCGAACAGCGGTGCGCCCAGCTCGCTCTCCAGCCGGGCGATGGTGCGGCTCAGCGACGGCTGCGCGACGCGCAGTTCGTCGGCTGCCCGGCTGAGGTGCTCCAGCCGGGCCACCACCAGGAACTGCCTGAGCGCGTTCAGCTCCATCGTGCCCCCGAAGTACATAACGCCATGGCGATATCGATCTCGGGCAGGATAACCAGCAGGGCATGGCGCCGGGTGTTGGCCCACGGAGGTCACCGCGGGGAGAACTCACCATGGTCACCGGCGACGCTCGCCAGGATCTGTGCCATCCCCGCGCTGAGCGCCGGGCAGCTCTCACTCGCCGGGATCGTTCCGCCGCCCGCCCCCTGCGGGCACCCCGAGCAGGCCGAGGGCGGTCAGCACGGTGACGCACAACGTCATCCAGCCCATGAAGGCACCGCCGCCGTACAGCACCGCACCGGCCGCCCGGGTCCCTGCCTCGTGCGAGAGCACGCCCGCCACCACCGCGGCCAGCAGCGACGACACGAAAGACAAGAGCACGAGAAGCAGCTGAACAGGAAATGTCGGCCTCACCGGTCGATCCCCTTCCACGAGGGCGGTCGACCAGTCGGCGGGCAGCCTCAGCTCGACCACCGCTGGCGATGGTCCGCTGAGACTCCGCGACGATCAGAGACTCGTCTTGCTCGTTTCGGGTCGAGACCGGAGCACTGTCCCCCATCGGACACGTCGCCAGTGCTGTGCGGTTCTCGGTGGAACGAGCAGGATCCTAGCGGAGGCCGGTCACGTCCTGGGGGCCTTCGGGCAGGTCGTAGGAGCCGTACTCGGGGCTGCCCGCCACGTCGTACGTGTGGAGGCAGACGCCCGAGCCGGTGACGCGGCCGGAGCGGTGGCTGAAGCGGGTGGGGACGGCGCCGTCCGTGAACAGGCGGCGGCCGTCGCCGAGGACGACCGGGAACGTCAGCACGTGCAGGGTGTCGACGAGCCGCAGGTCCAGCAGCGAGCGGAGCAGGGCGCCGCTGCCGTGCACCTGGAGTTCGCCGTCGGTGCGCTCCTTGAGGGCCGTGACCTCCTGGGCGAGGTCGCCGGAGACGACGGTGGTACCGGACCACCCGGGCGCCCGGAGGGTGGTGGAGACGACGTACTTCGGGAGCGCGTTGAGCGGGCCGGCGACGGGGTCGGCGGGGTCGGTCACCTTCGGCCAGTAGGAGGCGAAGATCTCGTACGTGCGGCGGCCGAGCAGGAAGCCGCCCGCGCCGGCGAAGACCTCGGTGATGAACCGGCCGAAGTCGTCGTCGCCGTACGGGAAGCTCCAGCCGCCCTGGGCGAAACCGCCGCGGGTGTCCTCCTGGGGACCGCCGGGTGCCTGGTACACCCCGTCGAGGGTGATGAAGATCGTGGAGACGAGCCTGCCCATGGCGGGTGCCTTCTTCCGGGTGCGGGGTCTGCTGTCATCAGGGCAGACCCCGCGCCCGCCCGCGACTCATCGGTTCAGCCGGCGTGGGTGGAGAAGAGTCCGCCCGTCGGCCCCTGCTTGTCGCCGCCCTGGGCCTTCTTCAGGGCGTTGGCGAGGCTCTCGATGGTGAGGGACTGCAGGATCACCCGGCCGTTGCCCTCCAGGGTGGCCAGGGACAGGCCCTCGCCGCCGAAGACGGCGTTCATGAGGCCCTGCCGGTTGAGGCCGCCGACGCGCTGGACGCCGTACTCGATGCCCTCCTCGAAAGCGACCACACAGCCGGTGTCGACCTCGATACGGCCGCCGAAGTCGGCCGGGTTCAGGTCGATGAAGTTGCCCGCGCCGGCGATGATCACCGTGCCGTGCCCGGTGAACTTCTCCAGGATGAAGCCCTCGCCGCCGCTCATGCCGGTCCGGCCGCCGGCGAAGGCGATGCCGAAGTCGACGGTGGACTCGGCGGCCACGAAGGCGTCCTTCTCGGCGAACCACGCGCGCGTGCCGTCCAGCTCCAGGGCGCGCATCTCGCCCGGGAGGACGCCCGCGAAGCCGACCGTGCCCTCGCCGCTCTGGGCGGTGAAGTACTGGAAGGCCAGCGATTCGCCCGCGAGCATGCGCTGGCCGACCTGCATGGCCGTGCCCATGGCCTGGCGGAGCAGGCCGCCCATGCCGCCGCCCGAGCCGCTCTGCTGCTGCCCGCCGCTGCCGGACGGGCCGGACAGCCGCGTCTCCATGGTCACGTTCGTGGTCTTGAACAGGAACTTTCCGGCCTCGCAGTACACGGTCTGGCCGGGGTGCAGGTTGACGACCGCCATCTGCATGGCGTTGCCGACGATCTCTTGCTTAAGGGTCACGAGGGGAGAACGCGTCGGGAGGAGGGAAGAGTTCCGGTGGGCGGGAACGCCCGCCCGTGCGGGTGACGCGTGGGGCGCCCGGTGCTGTCCGGCCGGGACGCCCCACGCGCGCGTGGGCGGGGATCAGCCGCCCAGCTCCTGGTGGCGGGCGGCGAGACCGCTCGCGCCCTGCTCGGTCAGGGAGCCGAACAGGCGCAGGCGGGAGATGCCGCCGTCGGGGAAGATGTCGATCCGCGCGTGCGTGCCGACCGCCGGCTCGGGCAGGACGAAGCGGTGGTTGGTGTCGGGCTGGAGGCGGGTGCGCGGCAGGATCTCGGTCCACTCGCCGTCCTCGCCGTCCTTGACGGAGACCGACGCCCAGCCGGCGCTGTTGCCCTTCAGGTAGGCCGTGTCGATCTCCAGGGCGCGGATCTGGGACTGGGCGGCGAGCCGGTAGCGGATCCAGTCGTTGCCCTGGTCGCGGCGGCGACGGGTCTCCCAGCCGTCGTCCATCTTGCGGGAGCGGCCCGGCTGGATGGTGTTGGTGGCCGGGGAGTAGAAGAGGTTGGAGGCGTCCTCGACCTGGCCGCCGTTCTCCAGGGCGACCACGTCGAAGGTGCCGAGGACCGCCAGCCACTGCGGGTCCGGGACGACCTCGCCGTACACGCGCAGGCGGGCGATGCCGCCGTCGGGGTGCTGGTTGATCCGCAGGTGGGTGAAGCGCTGCTCGGCCGAGACGGCGAAACCGTTCGCCGCGTGTCCGCCGACGGGGGTGCGCGGGACGAGGGTGGTCCACTTCACGTCGTCGCCGAGCAGTTCCTCGGGCGAGGGCGAGCCGGGCACCGAGGTGCCTTCGACCGACACCGCCTGCGGGTAGTTGCCGCGGAAGTGGGCGGTGTCGACGACGATCCCGCGGATCACCCCGGGCGCGCCGAGCCGGACCAGCGCCCAGTCGTGGTCCTCTGCGGTCGGCCATGGGTGCCGGGCGGAGACACCGCGCCGGCGGCGCGTCTCCCAGCCGTCCATGATCTTGCCCTTGTGGCCGAAGTGCTCGGGGTCGAACTCGGCCCGCTCGGGCACCAGCAGGTTCTCCCGCTGGGCGAAGAATTCGTCGTTGGCGGCGATGACACCGGCGCCGAGCTGCCGGTCGGCGAGGTTGGCGTACTGGGTGAAGGGGAAGTCGGCGGTGCGGTAGTCCGCGTACGGGTCGCCGCCTCCGTAGGGGTTCGCGTCGCCGGTGAAGCTGGGTATCGCCGTCACAGTGATCAGGTCTGCCTTTCGAAGCTCGGTGGGGTGGGGGTCAGGTGGTCCTGGTGAGGAGGCGTCCCTTCGGCTCGGTGAACGCGCCGTCGGCCACGATGCGTTCGCCGCGCAGCCAGGTCGACTTCACGACCCCGTACAGGGTCTTGCCGGCGTACGCGGTGACCCGGTTGCGGTGCTGGAGCCCGGCCGGGTCGACGGTGAAGGTCTCGTCGGGGGCGAGGACGGCGAAGTCGGCGTCGCGGCCCGCCTCGATGGCGCCCTTCCGGTCGAGGCCGACCAGGGCGGCAGTCCGCTCGGACATCCAGCGGACGACGTCCTCCAGGCCGTGGCCGCGCCTGCGGGCCTCGGTCCACACGGCCGACAGGCTGAGCTGGAGGCCGGAGATGCCGCCCCACGCGGTGGCGAAGTCGTCCGTCTTCAGGTCGGCGGTGGAGGGCGAGTGGTCGGTGACCACGCAGTCGATGGTGCCGTCGGCGAGGGCCTCCCAGAGCAGGTCCTGGTTGGCGGCCTCGCGGATGGGCGGGCAGCACTTGAACTCGCTGGCGCCGTCGGGGACTTCCTCGGCGGTCAGGGTGAGGTAGTGCGGGCAGGTCTCCACGGTGATGCGGACGCCCTCGGCGCGGGCGGCGCGGATCAGCGGCAGGGCGTCGCTGGAGGACAGGTGCAGCACGTGCACGCGCGCGTTCAGACGCCGGGCCTGCGCGATGAGGTTCGCGATGGCGGTGTCCTCGGCGTCGCGCGGGCGGGAGGCGAGGAAGTCGGCGTACCGGGGGCCGCCGTGCTGCGGGGCGGCGGCGAGGTGGTGCGGGTCCTCGGCGTGCACGATCAGCAGCCCGTCGAACCCGGCGATCTCCGCCAGGGACTGGGCCAGCTGGTCCTGGTCGAGGTGCGGGAACTCGTCCACACCGGACGGGGAGAGGAAGGCCTTGAAGCCGAAGACGCCGGTGTCGTGCAGCGGGCGCAGGTCCTTGACGTTGTCGGGCAGGGCGCCGCCCCAGAAGCCGACGTCGATGTGCGCCTTGTCGCGGGCCACGTCCTGCTTGATCCGCAAGTGGTCGACCGTGGTGGTCGGCGGCAGGGAGTTGAGCGGCATGTCGATCAGGGTGGTGATGCCGCCGGCCGCCGCGGCGCGGGTGGCGGTCCAGAAGCCCTCCCACTCGGTGCGGCCCGGGTCGTTGACGTGCACGTGGGTGTCGACCAGGCCGGGCAGCAGGACGTGGTCGCCGAGGTCCTCCAGCCGGGCAGCGGCCGGTACCTCGGCGTCGTACGGCAGCACGGCCGTGATCTTCCCTGCGGACACGGTGACGGTGGCGGCCCGCGTCCCCTCCGGAGTGATCACGCGCGTCGAGCGCAGCACCAGTTCAGCGTCGGACACCCGAACCCCTCTCTCTACCGCCGTTTTACGTCCAAGAAACGGGATTTACACCCACGTAACGGACTTCAACGTTCTGTTGAAGGAGTCTTCACTCCCGGTTCCCCGCCGTCAAGAGGCACACTTCTGGGCAGCGGGGACGAGGCACCCACTCTGGACGTTTCCACAAAGCGGAATTAGAATTCCAGCAAGCAGAACGTAGCTACGTACGAGCGGGGAGTCAACCGACTGCCGGGTAGGCTTCTGCCCTCCCGCCAGCCCCGAAAGGAACGCGCCGTGCCGACGTCCAGCGCCAGCACCACCGACTCCGCCAAGCCCTCCGCCGCCGGCGGGGTGCAGTCCCTGGAGCGCGCCTTCGACCTGCTCGAGCGGATGGCGGACGCGGGCGGCGAGGTGGGTCTGAGCGAGCTGTCCGCGGCCAGCGGACTGCCGCTGCCGACCATCCACCGGCTGATGCGCACCCTGGTCGCCTGCGGCTATGTCCGGCAGCAGGCCAACCGGCGGTACGCGCTCGGCCCCCGGCTGATCCGGCTCGGCGAGTCCGCGTCCCGGCTGCTCGGCACCTGGGCGCGGCCGTATCTGGCCCGGCTGGTGGAGGAGACCGGCGAGACGGCGAACATGGCGCTGCTCGACGGGGACGAGATCGTGTACGTGGCACAGGTGCCCTCGAAGCACTCGATGCGGATGTTCACCGAGGTGGGCCGCCGCGTCCTGCCGCACTCCACCGGCGTGGGCAAGGCGCTGCTGGCCGGGGTGCCGGACGACGAGGTGCGGGCGCTGCTGGCCCGGACGGGCATGCCGGCCGCCACGGAGAAGACCATCACCACGCCGGACGGGTTCCTGGCGGCGCTGGCGGACGTACGGCGGCTGGGCTACGCCGTCGACGACAACGAGCAGGAGATCGGGGTGCGGTGCCTCGCGGTGTCCGTGCCCGACTCCCCCACGGCCGCCGCCATCTCCATCTCGGGGCCCGCGGGGCGGGTCACGGAGGCGGCCACGGAGAAGATCGTGCCGGTGCTCCAGCAGATCGCCGGCGAACTGTCGGCCGCGCTGGCCAGCCAGAACCCCGGATGACCGGGTTACAGAACTGGCCCGGCCGGTACACCGACCGGCACGGCCGCGAGGACGTCGTCTTCGCGTCCGACGGCCGGGCACGGATCCGTACGACGATCCGGGGCGTCCCCTTCGAGGGCGACGGCATGGACGACCTCGGCGCCCTCGGCGGGGAGCCGCCGCAGGAGATGTTCTCCTTCTTCGACGGGGCGCTGTGCTCCTGCCTGCTGGAGTGGGAGTTGCCGCTGCCCGTCGAGACCCTCGGCCGGGGGGTGCGGGCCGGGACGCTGCACTGCGCACTGCGGCTCGGCGACCCGGCCGGACCCGGGCGCGGCCTGGACGCGACGACGCTGGACCTCGCGCTGCGGCTCGACGGGTGTGACCACGCCGCGGCGGGCGGCCACGACGACTTCGAGGACGCGCTGCACGACCTCCAGCGCCGCCTGCCGCCGGGCGAGCGGCTGCGGGCGTGCGTGGCCTGCGCCTGGTCGGACTACCACCCGGCCGGCCACGGTCTGATGGGCGGGCTGGCCTGCTTCCGGGGCGCGAAGGGCGTCTACCGGCAGGTGGAGGGCAAGCACGGGCCGCGGGGGATCATGCGGCTCTGGGACGCGCGCACCGAGTTCGTGCAGGAGACCTGGCTGTGCGAGGAGTTCGAGCGCCGCGCGCCCGATCAGGGCTACCGGGGATCCTTCCCGTACCCCGGCTGACGCGGAGCTGAGTACCCGTACTCATGTGCCCCGGCGCGCCCCGCGGGCAAGGTGGCGGGCATGGATCTGCCCACCGCCCCGCCGGCCTTCGACGCCACCGCCGGCCCCGGACCGCGTCGTCGTGCCGACCGGGGGGCCGACATCGGGGCGGGGTGCGGGCTGGTGCTCCTGGAGTCCGTCGCCCTGCTGGTGATCTTCGGGCTGTGGTGGCTGTCCGGTTTCACCCTTGATCCGGCCGAGACCGCCACGGCCGACTCGCTGTGGGGCTATCTGGCCGCCGCCGCGGGAGTCGGGGCGCTCGCCCTCGTGGCCGCCGCGCTCGCGGCGCGGGCCGGGGCCGTCGTGACGGTCGCCTGCCAGGCCGTCATGGCCGTGCTGGTCTGCCTCGTCGTCTTCGGCGGGGCCGCGGTGCAGTCGCACCAGGACCAGCGCTGCCGCGACCTGCCGTCGGCGTCGGGCTGCCCGGGCCAGGGCCTGTCGTCCGGATCAGGTCGGCCGTGAGGCACGCTGCCTCTCGGCCGGCCCGAGCGGGGCTTTGGTCCGTGCGGCCGCAAGGCGGAGGAGGGAGTCGACGCGGAGCGTCGGCGAGGGACGACAACGCGGCAGACGTGCGTGCCAGGCCCCGCTCGGGCCGGCATGACCCGAACGGCAGGCCCTAGGCGCGGGGCGGCTCGCCGAACAGATCGACGGCGGCGCGCACCTGCGACAGCCCCCGGGTCAGCGCGCTCATCGAGCCGATCGCGCCGGCGATCAGTAACAGGGAGCTGCGCAGGCGCGGGATCTCCGGCAGGCCGCCGGCGGCCATCGCGGCCAGGGCGGCGAGTTCGTCCTCGGCTATCGCCCGGTCGGGAAAGTCCGCCGGGAGTACGGCGAGTTGGCGGCGCAGCCGGGACACCGCGGTCCGTAGTTCCGCCACCCTCGGGTCCTCGTCGCTGCCGGTCACTGGCCTCTGCCCCAAGCTCCGCAACACAGCCCTCCCCCCTGGCACGCCCTCGTGCGCGGGTCAGTAAACGCCACCGCGTGCCGGAGCGCCACAGCGCGGACCGAAATTCAGCCCAACGGAACCGGCGTCGGAAATCCGGCCGGTTACGCCGCCGTCGGGTATGCAGGAGCCATGACGGACAACCAGGATCTTCAGGGGCGGCACCTTCCGGGAGAGGTCGCGGGGCTGCTGCTCGCCGCCGGCGGCGGCAGACGGCTCGGCGGGCGCCCCAAGGCACTGCTGCCGCACCGGGGCCGGCCCCTGGTCGAGCACGCGGTGGGGGTGCTGCGCGCGGCCGGGTGCGGACGGATCCACGTGGTGCTGGGCGCCGCGGCGGCCGAGGTGCGCGACCGCGCCGAGCTGGGCGACTGCGTGCTGGTGGACAACCCGGACTGGGCCGCGGGGATGGGCTCCTCGCTGCGCGCGGGACTGGCCTCGCTCGCCGGTACCGGCGCTCGCGCCGCCCTGGTGAGCCTGGTCGACCAGCCCGGCATCGGGCCGGCCGCGGCGGCCCAGGTGCTCGGCGCGTACGAGGACGAGAAATCGCTGGTCTCGGCCGCCTATGCGGGGGTGCGCGGGCATCCCGTGCTGTTCGGCGCCGCGCACTGGGCGGGCATCGCGGAGACGGCCACCGGGGACCGGGGGGCGCGCGCCTACCTGGCAGCACACGCGGCGGAGATCCGGCTCGTGGAGTGCGCGGACGTCGCCGAGCCCTACGACATCGACACCGAGGCCGACCTGAGCCACCTTGAGTGAGCGGGGTGGCACCGGGCGCCACCTTGCCTCGACCCAGAGAATCTCGACATCAACAAACCATTGAAGTTCCACGATGAGGAAACTAGTATCCACTGATCAGAAGCGCCTGCCCGCACAGTCGGCGCTGTCTGTCCCATTCGTGCCACTTGGCACTAGGTGCCACCGCTGAAGGAAGTGACAGCTCATGTCCGCACCAGCGCCGTCCCCGCTGGCCATCGTCGACGCCGAGCCCCTGCCCCGGCAGGAGGAGGTCCTCACGGACGCGGCGCTCGCCTTCGTGGCGGAGCTGCACCGGCGGTTCACCCCGCGCCGTGACGAACTCCTGGCCCGCCGGGCCGAGCGCCGCGCCGAGATCGCCCGCACCTCCACGCTCGACTTCCTGCCCGAGACGGCCGCGATCCGCGCGGACGACTCCTGGCGGGTCGCCCCGGCCCCGGCCGCGCTGAACGACCGCCGCGTCGAGATCACCGGCCCCACCGACCGCAAGATGACCATCAACGCGCTCAACTCGGGCGCGCGCGTCTGGCTCGCCGACTTCGAGGACGCCTCCGCGCCCACCTGGGAGAACGTGGTCCTCGGCCAGCTCAACCTGAGCGACGCCTACACCCGGAACATCGACTTCACGGACGAGCGCACCGGCAAGTCGTACGCCCTGCGGCCGAACGAGGAGCTGGCGACCGTCGTCATGCGCCCGCGCGGCTGGCACCTGGACGAGCGGCACCTCGTGGACGCCGACGGCCGCCCGGTGCCGGGTGCCTTCGTCGACTTCGGCCTGTACTTCTTCCACAACGCGCAGCGGCTGCTCGACCTCGGCAAGGGCCCCTACTTCTACCTGCCGAAGACCGAGTCGCACCTCGAAGCCCGCCTGTGGAACGAGGTGTTCGTCTTCGCGCAGGACTACGTCGGCATCCCGCAGGGCACCATCCGCGCCACCGTCCTGATCGAGACCATCACGGCCGCGTACGAGATGGAGGAGATCCTCTACGAACTGCGCGACCACGCCTCCGGGTTGAATGCCGGCCGCTGGGACTACCTGTTCTCCATCGTCAAGAACTTCCGTGACGGCGGCGCCAGGTTCGTGCTGCCGGACCGCAACGCGGTCACCATGACGGCGCCGTTCATGCGGGCGTACACCGAACTCCTGGTCCGCACCTGTCACAAGCGCGGCGCCCACGCCATCGGCGGCATGGCCGCGTTCATCCCCTCCCGCAAGGACCCCGAGGTCAACAAGGTGGCCTTCGAGAAGGTCCGCGCCGACAAGGACCGTGAGGCGAACGACGGTTTCGACGGCTCCTGGGTCGCCCACCCCGACCTGGTGCCGATCGCCATGGAGTCCTTCGACCGGGTCCTCGGCGACAAGCCGAACCAGAAGGACCGGCTGCGCGAGGACGTCCACGTCGAGGCGGCCGACCTGATCGCGATCGACTCGCTCGACGCGAAGCCGACGTACGCCGGGCTCGTCAACGCCGTCCAGGTCGGCATCCGTTACATCGAGGCCTGGCTGCGCGGCCTCGGCGCGGTCGCCATCTTCAATCTGATGGAGGACGCGGCCACCGCCGAGATCTCCCGCTCGCAGATCTGGCAGTGGATCAACGCCGGCGTCGAGTTCGAGAACGGCGACAAGGCCACGCCGGAGCTGGCCCGCAAGGTCGCCGCCGAGGAACTGGACGCCATCCGCAAGGAGATCGGCGAGGAGGCGTTCGCGGCCGGGCACTGGCAGGAGGCGCACGACCTGCTGCTGAAGGTGGCCCTGGACGAGGACTACGCCGACTTCCTCACCCTGCCGGCGTACCAGCAGCTGCGCGGCTGACGCGCTGCCCGCCCGCCTGCCTCATCCGTCCGAGTGGCCCAGGGACTTGCCCGGGGCCACTCGGTCGCGTACGAGCCGCTTCACCGCCGTCGGCTCGGGGAAGCCCTGCTCGCGGCGGTCCCAGACGACCTCGTCGTCCACCCGGACGACGAAGACGCCGCCGGTGCCGGGCTTGAGCGACAGCTCGGCCAGCTCGGTCTCGAAGGTGGTGAGCAGCTCCTGCGCCAGCCAGGCCGCGCGGGGCAGCCAGCGGCACCGGGTGCAGTACTCGATCTGCACGCGATGGGTCATCGGGTCGTCCTTCATCCCAGGTGCACCGACCAGTCCTGTTCCGCCGCCGGCTTGCCGTGCAGGTCGGGGACCCGCTTCAGCCAGTCCGGGCGGCCCGCCTGCGTCTTCGCCGCGCGGGCGGCCTCCTCGGCCGCGAGCTGGTCGCGGCTCGGGAAATCGGTGGGCAGCCACTCGGCCGAGAGCCGGAGCCGGTCCAGGAGGTAGCCGACGTAGGCGTCCCGGACGTCGTCGGGCGTGGCGAACCCGGCGTCCTCGGCCAGCCAGGCGTCCGGCACCTCGGCGACGATCCCGCGCAGCAGCTCCTCCGTCACCCGGGGCGCGAGTTCCGCGTCGGCTGCGCGCACATCCGGGCCGTAGTGGCCCAGGGCGTGGTGCCGGAAGTCGTACGTCCGCCCCGGGGCCGTGGTGTCCCAGCGGTGGTGGAAGACGAGGGCGGCGCCGTGGTCGATGAGCCACAGCCGTGGCGGCACGGTGCCGAGCGTGGGCCAGACCATCAGGTTGGAGCTGTGCACCGTACGGTCGACGTTGACGGTCAGCGCGTCCAGCCAGACGATCCGCCCGGCCTCCAGCGGATCCACCGGGAAGGTCCTGGCGATCTCCGGGGTGAAGTCCCGGGCGCCCGGCAGATAGTCCATGCCCAGGTTGACGCCCGCGCTGGCGCTGTGCAGGTCGCGCACCTCCTGGTGCGGTTCGGCGTCGGCGACGGCCGGGTCGAAGTGGACGAGGACCAGCTCCGGGAAGCGCAGGCCGAGCGCGCGGGCGAGTTCCCCGACGATGATCTCCGCGACAAGCGCCTTGTGCCCCTGCGCCGAGCCGGTGAACTTCACGACGTACGTGCCCAGGTCGTCGGCCTCCACGACGCCGGGGACGGAGCCGCCGGAGTGCAGGGGCTCGATGTAGCGGGTTGCCGCGACTTCTCTCAGCATTTTCGAAGGATCTCCCGCTCACTGGCCTTGCGCTGCAAGGCCATCTCCAAGGCGCTGTGGTCCGGGCCGACGTCCATCATCAGCCCGGGAGAGAATCTGGGGAGTTCCGACTGGCACGCTCGTGTCCCCTCTCTCCCCAGCAGTCCATCGATGGCCGTACGTCCCTTGCTTCCGGCCCTGGCATGAAGTGAGCATAGTAACCAAGCGTGACGGCTGGGAATGCCCGAGCCATCGCGCCAGTGCGGCTATGGACCCCTCCGCCTCCTCCAGGACTCCGACATCACTCCCGAGATCGCCGAACGTATGGGGTGAGCCCGCACCTTGACCAAGATCTGGGCGCGGCATCCCGCCTGGCCGACACCGGCCGGGAAGGGCGGCCGGTACAAGAAGTACGCCGTGCAGGACCGCAGCGCCATCGAACGCCAGGCCGCCGCCCTAGGACCAGAGCACCCGTACACCGCCCACCAACTGGAGACGCGGGCGTCGGCATCAAGATCGGCACGATCCGCTACACCGAGCACGGTGTGAGCCATCGGAAGGGCCGAACCATCATGACGGCCAAGACGAGCCGTCGCGGATACTCGCCGGACCCCGAAAGAGTCCTGACCGATGTGGTCCCCCATCGTGACCGTGCTCGGCATCCTTGCCAGTGCCGCCCTGGCGGGATATATCCAGCGGTTCGGTGATCGGCGAACCCGGGAACACGCGCACCGCCAGGAGGTGACGCGCGCCGTCGCCGAGCTGCTGGAGGCCATCGTCCGGCACCGTGAAGTGCACTGGCTGGCCGTCGAGTCCCGGCGCGCCGACGTCGGCGAGACGGAGGAGCGAATGCCTTGCGCGTCGGCTGGCGCGGCCGGCGTCTTCCTCTGCTGCACCTGCCCACGGACCGACGGCCGGGTCATCCTCACGCCGCCCCGGACCAGCTCCGCCCGGAGCGCGCCAATGGCCGCGGCGGGCCAGCGGGCCGGTGTGACGGTTGAGGGGAACGTTCGGGCAGGCGTTGAGTGTCTCCGCGAGCGTGCCTACTCTCCGGTGTCGATGCTCAGGCTCCAGCGCATCTTGTCGGCCACCCAGTCGGTGACGTACCGGCAGCGGTAGCCCCCAGCGGGCGGAAGCCACTCGTCCCGACGGCCGCGCACGCCGCCCCGGCCGGCGCCGCCCCAGCGTCTGGCCCGCCTCGGTGCTCGCCGCCCTCCGCCTCGACGACCTCGACCGGCCTGGACCGGCCGAAGTCGTGCTGCGGCGTCTGACGTACGACGGACGCGGCCGGCGCCGGACCCACGTCGCGGCCTCCGTGCCAGGCGCCCGGACGGACCGCTGACACGGCCGCGCCCCGAGAAGGGCCTTTTGAAAAGGGAGTTGAGACGCGGCGGCAAGAAATCGCAGACGCGACGGCAACGCGGTCCGGCGACGGCCCGGCATCATCGGCAAGACACCCTCCAAGGCCAAGGATCACCTTCATGGACCGACTGGACGTCATCGACACCTGCAACCGCATGGCCTGGTACGCGGACCGGCGTGGCTGGGACGCGCTGACCGACGTGTTCGCCGACAAGGTGACGCTCGACTACACGAGCCTCAACGGCGGCGAGCCCGTCACCCTCACCCCCGCGCAGATCATCAAGGGCTGGCGGGCCGGCCTCGGGGCCTACGACGCCACCCAGCACCTCCTCGGCAGCCACCTGGTCGCGGTCGACGGCGACGGCGCCGTGTGCACCGCCACCTTCCAGGCCACCCACCTTAAGAGCGACGGCTCCCGGTGGACGCTCGGCGGCGACTACCGCTTCGACCTGGCCCGTGCGGCCGTCGGCTGGCGTATCACCGGCGTGGTGATGACCACCGTCTGGAGCGACGGGGAGCGATGAGGACAACCGCCTCCGCGAGGCTGGCGGCGGCCGCGCTCGCCCTGGTCGCC
>NZ_MUMF01000458.1 GCF_002155905.1 Streptomyces tricolor
GGGAGCGGCTCGCCGACCTGCGGCAGGAACTGGCCCGCGTCGAGGAGGCCCTGCGCCACGCGGAGGAACGGCAGGCCGCGTGGGAGCAGCGACGGCTCACCGCGCTGCTCCGGCTGGACGAGGAACGGGACGACGACTGGCAGCGCGCCCTGCGCGAGAGCCGGCAGCGGGCGCTGCGGCGGTTCACCGCCGAGCGCACCGCCGACGCCGAGGCGCGCCAGCTGCCCCGGCAGGCCGACGCCCGGCGCGTCCCCGCGGCACTCGACCCCGAGGAGGTCCGCCGCACCGGGGCGGAGATCCTCGGCGCACTGGACCCGTACGCGGCGGCCGACACCGCCGAACTCGCCGCGGGCGCCGTCCGGGACGCCGTACGCCGGGCCGCCGACGACCCCCGCCGGGCCCGCATCCACCTCACCGAGGCGCGCAAGTTCGTCCGGGACGCCAACAAGCAGGCGCAGGAGACCCGGGAGGCCCAGGAACGCGCCGCGCTGCACCACGACTTCCTCAGCTACGCGACCCCGGAGGGCGCCGAGGACCTCGCCCCGGCACCGGACGCGGTGGCGCTGCTCCGCCGGACCCTGGACGAGGGCACCCCGCTGACCCCGGCCGAACGGGAGCTGGTCGAACGCCGGGTGGAGGAGCGGCAGCGCGCCCTGGAGGCGATCTACATCCGGGAGCGGTGCGCGGACGCCGTCGCGGAGCTGGCCAGGAGGTTCGGCGGTCCGGCCGGGGCGGGACGGCCCGAGGGGCAGGACATCCGCCTCGACTGGACACCGGAGGGCTGGGATCCGGACCACTGGCTCCGGGCGACCCTGACCGGCGGCCGCCTGCGCGTGGCGACCATGTACCGGGGCGGGCCGGGGGAGCGGACGCCCGAGCAGCGCGCCCTGGACGACGCCCGCTGCGCCGAGACCCTGGAGCGGCTCGCCGAGTTCGAGGAGATCACCGGCGCGCTGGGCCTGGACCTCGAGTTCAGGGTCGAACGCACCGAGGGGGCGGTGCCGGGCGTGCTGGGGGAGAACGCCTTGGTCCTCGACGGACCGGCGGAAACCGGCCGTCCGTCCGGCGCGCGCCGGGACGAACGCCGGGAGGAACCCCGGCACCGGACCGTCGACGGCGACGGACGCCGCTGAGCACGGCGCGTACCTGCCGCTGTGCACGGCGAACGCGTCGTCACGTCGTACTACGCGTGCGTGTACCGCCGTACCGCGCGCATCGGGGAGGAACGATGGACCTGTCCAAGGACGACCGGCTCCCGCCCTTCGTGGAGGAGCTGACCGGAACGCTGGGGGTGCACGCGCAGTACGTCCTGCACGGCAACATCCGTGATCTGCACCTCGTGCGCCGGCGCGGCCGGGACCGGTTCCACACCCTGTACGAGGTGCTGTGGAACCCGCTGCGGACCATGGGCTACGAGGCCCTGGTGCTGTGCGACCAGGTCAGCGGCTTCCACGTCGCGGACGTCGGCGAGGGCGGGGCGCGGGCCGCCGTGGAGGAACTGCTCCAGGGCCGGCCCGAGTTCCCCGGCCAGACGGCGGGGCAACGCCAGGCGGTGCTGCACCTGCTGCGGAACATCACCGACGGCTGGGAGCGGCAGCGCGACGAGCAGCGCCACCGGCTGCCGCCGCTGCGGGTCGCCCTGGTGATCGACCACGCCTCCCGCCTCCTGGCCGACCCCTCCCGGCCGACCCCCGAGGAACGGGACTTCTTCCTCGCCTGCCTCAAACTGGCCGAGGACGCCAGGCCCTTGCCGCCCCGCACGGGCCCCGGCGTCGTACCGAAGGGACCGGGCCGGTTCAACCCGGTGATCTGGCTCGCGGAGGGGGAGCGGGACGTGCCGAGCTGGCTGATCGCCGGCAGCGAGCGGATCCGCGCGGTCGCCGTGCCGGAGCCGGACGCGGACGAACGCGGCACGATGGCCCGCCTCCTCCACGAGCGGTACGAGCGGTACGACGGGCGCGGCAGCCGCGACGGTTCCGCCGCGCCCGCCGGCGTGGACGCCGAGGAGACGGCGCGGGCGGTCGCCGCCTTCGCCCGGGCGGCCTCCGGACTGAGCCTGCGGGCCATGGAGGAGAGCGTGAAGCTCGCCCGCTCCCGCGGTCTGCCGTTCGCCGCCATGCCCGATGCCGTACGGATCTACCGGCTGGGCGTGGAGAAGAACCCGTGGAGCCGCGACGAGATCAGGCAGCGCATCCTCCGCGGCGAGGACCCGCGCAACGAGCGGTCCATCCCCCGCCGGGTGCTGGGGCAGGAGGCGGCCGTGGCGATGACCCTGGACATCCTCAAGCGCGCCGCGCTGGGGCTGTCCGGGGCCCAGGCCACCAGCCCCGGGCACCGGCCGCGCGGGGTGCTGTTCTTCGCCGGCCCGACCGGCACCGGCAAGACCGAACTGGCGAAGGCCGTGGCCTCCGTCCTCTTCGACAACGACCAGGCGTACCTCCGCTTCGACATGAGCGAGTTCTCGGCCGCGCACTCCGCCGACCGGCTCGTCGGCGCGCCCCCCGGCTACGTCGGCTACGAGGCGGGCGGCGAACTGACCTCCGCCGTACGGGAGAACCCGTTCCGCGTCATCCTCTTCGACGAGATCGAGAAGGCCGACAAGGGCATCCTGGACAAGTTCCTCCAGGTGCTGGAGGACGGCAGGCTCACCGACGGGCAGGGCGTCACCACCTACTTCAGCGAGTGCGTGCTCATCTTCACCTCCAATCTCGGCGTACAGCGCACGGACCCGGAGACCGGGGAACGCGAGTGGATCGTGGAGCCCGGCACGCCGTACAAGGAGTTGGAGGCCACCGTCCGGGACAACGTCAAGAAGCACTTCGAACAGGTCATCGGCCGCCCGGA
>NZ_MUMF01000459.1 GCF_002155905.1 Streptomyces tricolor
AGCTACCGCTCCCCGGAGCCCCCGCCCGCCGACCCGGCCCACCGCGAGCTGCTGCACACGCTGCTCGACCTGCCGGCCCCGTACCGGCGCACGCTCGTCCTGTACGACGGGGTGGGGCTCGACCTGCCGGAGACGGCGGCGGAGACGGAGGCGAGCACGCCGGCTGCGGCGAACCGGCTGATCCACGCCCGCGAGGCGGTGGCCGCACGGCTGCCGGACCTGGCCGACCCGGGCGAACTGCACCGCCGGCTGCGCGAGCTGGCCTCGGCGGAAATCCTGCGGGCGGCCAGACCGACGGTGGTGCGGACCGGGTGCGAGCGCCGGAACGTCTTCTGGACCCGGGCCGCCATCGCCTTCACGGTCACGATCGTCGGCGCGACCACGCTCACGCTGCGGACGGCGCCGACACGCTACGAGGCACCGGTGGCTCCGGCCCAGGCGGTGCAGGGGGTTCCGCCGCCGGCCGGGCTGGGGCCGCTGTCCCGGGCCGACCGGACCCTGCGGACGAAGCTGCACCGGTCGGAGGCGAGCGGCCCCGAGCGGGTGTTCCCGCAGGCGCGGTGAGGCGCCGGAGCGGGCGAGACGCCGGTAGGCCCGCCCCAGCGGAGGGGACGGGCCTACCGGCGGCGCTTCAGGAAGCTCAGGCGCTCAGGATCTCGCGCGCGAGCTTGGCCGTCTCGGTCGGGGTCTTGCCGACCTTGACGCCCGCGGCCTCCAGGGCCTCCTTCTTGGCCTGCGCGGTGCCGGAGGAACCGGAGACGATGGCGCCGGCGTGACCCATGGTCTTGCCCTCGGGCGCGGTGAAGCCCGCGACGTAACCGACGACCGGCTTGGTCACGTTCTCCTTGATGAACGCGGCCGCGCGCTCCTCGGCGTCGCCGCCGATCTCACCGATCATCACGATGAGGTCGGTCTCGGGGTCCTCCTGGAACGCGGCGAGCGCGTCGATGTGCGTGGTGCCGATGATCGGGTCGCCACCGATGCCGACAGCGGTGGAGAAGCCGATGTCACGCAGCTCGTACATCATCTGGTACGTCAGCGTGCCGGACTTCGACACCAGGCCGATGCGGCCCGGCTTGGTGATGTCGCCCGGGATGATGCCGACGTTGGACTGGCCCGGGGTGATGATGCCGGGGCAGTTCGGGCCGATGATGCGGGTCTTGTTGCCCTTCTTGCCGGCGTACGCCCAGAAGGCGGCCGTGTCGTGCACGGCGATGCCCTCGGTGATGACGACGGCCAGCGGGATCTCGGCGTCGATGGCCTCGACGACCG
The DNA here is from genome assembly GCF_002155905.1 of Streptomyces tricolor. GTDB lineage: Bacteria > Actinomycetota > Actinomycetes > Streptomycetales > Streptomycetaceae > Streptomyces > Streptomyces tricolor. The sequence goes on from NZ_MUMF01000459.1 coordinate 1,273, forward strand.
CGTCCTTGGTGAACTTCTCCGGCACGAAGATGACGGAGACGTTGGCGCCGGTCTTCTCGATGGCCTCCTTGACGGTGCCGAAGACGGGTACCTCGGTGCCGTCGAAGTCCACGGTCTGACCCGCCTTGCGCGGGTTCACGCCGCCCACGACGTTCGTGCCGTCACCGAGCATGAGCTTGGTGTGCTTCATGCCCGTGGCGCCGGTCATGCCCTGGACGATGACCTTGCTGTCCTTGTTGAGCCAGATAGCCATGGTGTGTTGTGTCCTCGTCCTGAGTGCTTACTTGGCGGCGTGGGCCAGCTCGGCGGCCTTGTCGGCCGCGCCGTCCATGGTGTCGACGCGCTGCACCAGGGGGTGGTTGGCGTCGGTGAGGATCTTCCGGCCCAGCTCGGCGTTGTTGCCGTCGAGGCGGACGACGAGGGGCTTCTCGACCTTCTCGCCGCGGTCCTCCAGGAGCTTCAGGGCCTGGACGATGCCGTTGGCCACCTCGTCGCAGGCGGTGATGCCACCGAAGACGTTGACGAAGACGGACTTGACGTCCGGGTCGCCGAGGATGATCTCCAGACCGTTGGCCATGACCTGGGCGGAGGCGCCACCGCCGATGTCCAGGAAGTTGGCCGGCTTGACGTTGCCGTGCTTCTCACCGGCGTACGCGACGACGTCCAGGGTGCTCATGACGAGACCGGCGCCGTTGCCGATGATGCCGACCTCGCCGTCGAGCTTGACGTAGTTGAGGCCCTTCTCCTTGGCGGCCGCCTCGAGCGGGTTGGCGGCGGCCTTGTCGTGGAGCTCCTCGTACTCGGGGTGACGGAACTCGGCGTTGTCGTCGAGCGACACCTTGCCGTCCAGGGCGATGACCTCGCCGGAGGCGACCTTCGCCAGCGGGTTGACCTCGACCAGGAGGGCGTCCGACTTGATGAAGGTGTCCCACAGCTTGATCAGGACGTTGACGACCTTGTCCGCGACCTCGGCCGGGAACTTGGCGGCCTCGACGATCTCGCGGGCCTTGGCCTCGTCCACGCCGTCGATCGGGTCGATCGCGATCTTGGCGACGGCCTCCGGACGGGTGGCCGCCACCTCCTCGATCTCCATGCCGCCCTCGACGGAGGCGATGGAGAGGAAGGTGCGGTTGGCACGGTCGAGGAGGAAGGAGACGTAGTACTCCTCGAGGATCTCCGGAGCGGTCTCGGCGATCATCACCTTGTGGACCGTGTGGCCCTTGATGTCCATGCCGAGGATGTCCGTCGCGCGGGCGACGGCCTCGTCCGGAGTGGCGGCCAGCTTGACGCCGCCGGCCTTGCCGCGACCACCGACCTTCACCTGCGCCTTGACGACGGACTTGCCGCCGAGCCGCTCGGTGATCTCGCGCGCCGCCTCAGGCGTGTCGATGACTTCACCGGCCAGCACCGGTACATCGTGCTTGGCGAAGAGGTCCCTCGCCTGGTACTCGAACAGGTCCACGCGCTTCCGTCCCTATCAGTGATCTCGCGGTTCGTTGGATGCGTGGGCGTGCCGCGAAGGGCAACGTGACGTCCGCTGTCACTAGGGAAGCGCACACGGTGTCCGAGCGCGCGGCATGTCCGTCTCGCAGGTTATCGCTGCTTGCGGGGGCCCTCTAAATCGCGGGTCACACCTGAGCGGTGATACCTGTCACATGATGCCGGGTTCTCTGGCACAGAGTGCCGTCGATGGGTGCGGGTACGGGCGGTGTGCGAGGCCTCACCGGGCTGGGGTTGACCCGGTGAGGCCCCCTGGTGGCCCCGGCGCGACCGGGGCCGGGGCGCTTGATCCCCACCCCAATGGGGACCACCCGCCCCGTCCGCGCGGCGCCGCCCGGACGAGCCGACGGCTTTCGACCACCCGGGTCCGGCCACCCCGCGGAGCTGTCCCGGGCACGGGGCCCGGCTGTCCACCGGGTGCCCGCGCGAGGCGGATTCCACGCACGCCGCGTCCGGCCGGGGCGAGTCGGTCCCGCCGCCTCCGGTATGGGCGCCTCCGGTCACGCCGTGTCCGGTATGGGCAGGGGCCGTTTCTCCAGCGCGGCGGCCATCACGTCGGGGAACAGGTCGGGCGTGCAGGCGAAGGCCGGTGCGCCGAGCGCGGCGAGCGCCGCCGCGTGGTCGCGGTCGTAGGCGGGCGCCCCCTCGTCCGACAGCGCGAGCAGCGCGACGAACTGCACCCCGGACGCCTTCATCGCGGCGACCCGCTTGAGCATCTCGTTGCGGATGCCGCCCTCGTAGAGGTCGCTGATCAGCACGACCACGGTCTCGGCCGGCCGGGTGATCTGCTCCTGGCAGTAGGCGAGCGCCCGGTTGATGTCCGTACCGCCGCCGAGCTGGGTGCCGAAGAGGACGTCGACGGGGTCGTCCAGCTGGTCGGTGAGGTCGACCACCGCCGTGTCGAACACGACCAGCCGGGTGCTGATCGACCGCATCGAGGCGAGGACCGCGCCGAACACCGACGCGTACACCACGGAGGCCGCCATCGACCCGGACTGGTCGATGCAGAGCACGACCTCCTTCTTGACCGACCGCGCGGCCCGCCCGTAGCCGACGAGCCGTTCCGGTACGACCGTTCGGTACTCGGGGAGGTAGTGCTTGAGGTTGGCCGCGATGGTGCGGTTCCAGTCGATGTCGTGGTGGCGGGGGCGGCTGACCCGGGCGCTGCGGTCCAGGGCGCCGGTGAGGGTGGCCCGGGTGCGGGTGGCGAGCCGCTTCTCCAGGTCGTCGACCACCTTGCGGACCACCGCGCGGGCCGTCTCCCGGGTCGTCTCCGGCATCGCCTTGTGCAGCGAGAGCAGCGTGCCGACCAGGTGCACGTCGGCCTCCACCGCCTCCAGCATCTCCGGCTCCAGCAGCAGGGAGGCGAGGCCGAGCCGGTCGATGGCGTCGCGCTGCATGACCTGGACGACGGAGGAGGGGAAGTAGCTGCGGATGTCCCCGAGCCAGCGCGCCACGGACGGTGCCGAGGCGCCGAGCCCCGCCGACCGGTCCCGGCCCTGCTGCGGTTTGTCGCTCCTGCCGTAGAGCGCGGCCAGCGTGCCGTCCATCGCCGCGTCCCGGCCGGACAGCGTGCACCCGGTGCCGTCGGCCTGGTCCCCGCCGAGCACCAGCCGCCAGCGCCGCAGCCGCTCCCGCGCCGCGTCCGGCACCTCCACCGGTACCGGCTCGGCCGTCGTCTCCGTCATGTGCCCACCCCCGTGAGGCAGTCACCCTGTGTCGTTCCGTGTGTCGTCTCGTGTGCCGTTCCGTGCGCTGTTCCGCGTGCTGTTCCGTCCGGCGGCCCGGGTGCGGTGCGGTGCGCCGGGTGCGCCGGGTGGTGGGCCGCGTGGCGGTTCGCGTCGTGGGCCGCGCCGTCCGGCGTGTCGTACGGCGTTCCGTACGGGGCGCCGTGGTCCGCGTCCGGGCCGAGCAGCAGCCGCAGCACCGGCAGGACGGCGTCGGCCCGTCCGGCGTCCGGTTCGGCGGCGAAGCCGGGGATCGCGGCTCCCCGGGCGGGTCCGCCGGGCCGGGTCCCGGGGCCGCGCCGGACCAGTTCGCCGAGGGTTCTGCGCACCCCGGGCTCGTACGCCGCGAAGGTCCTCCGCAGCAGCGGCAGCACGTCCGTGAACGCCTCCGCCGGCACCCCGGTCAGCCAGTTGTCGAGCAGGCCGAGCAGCCGCTCGTCGTGCACCAGCAGCAGTCCGCCCCCGCCGCCGGCGAAGCCCTCGACCCAGGCGGCGGCAGCGGCGGGCGGCGTGCCCGGCGACAGCGCAAGCCCCATCAGCCGCGCCGCCTCCTCGGGCCGCAGCGCGCCGTCGTCCAGCAACAGCCGCACGGCCCGCCCCCGGATGACACCGGGCGCGTTGTCCCGCAGCGCCAGCACCCGCAGCACACCCCGCCACCGCGCGCGCAGCCCATCGCCGCGCGTGTGCCCCCGGTGCCCGCCGCCGCCCGTGTGCTCGCGGTGCCCGCCGCCGTCCACGTGCCCGCGATCGGCCTCACCGGCCGCACCGCCCCCGGCGCCCCGCGCGGAGTCACCGGCGTCGGCCTCGGCCCCCTCGCCGGATGCGCCGGGGCCACCCCCGGCACGGCCGGCAGGCCCATCGGCGGACCCATCGGCACCGCCCGCATCGCCGGCGGCCCCGGCACCGGACCCGCCGGTGCCCCGGGCTGCCCCCTCGGTGGCGGCCGGTTCGCCCGCCGCCGACGCGCGGGTGCCCTCGCCCTGGCCCGCCGCGCAGGCATCTCCTCCCGCCGGTGTCCCGGCCAGGCTCTCCGTCAGAAGGCCCACCGCCGTGTGCACGGCGTCCACGTGGCCGCGCATCTCCTCCGCCGCGTCCGTGTCGAGTGCGACGCAGGCCGGGGGGAGGCCGACGAAGACGCGTTCGGCGAGGCCCGCCGCGACCTCCGCCAGCGCGCCGGTGTCGGTGCCGCGCACGTCGCCGTAGCGCAGCGAGCGGACCAGGGCGGGCAGCGCCTGGGCCAGATGGCCGACGTCGGTGTCCAGGGCCGCCCGGTCGGCGAGCACCCGCATGACCACGGGCAGCGCGTCCGGCAGACCGGCCAGCAGGCACTGCTCGGCGAGCGCGGTGACGTCGGCCAGGGCGCGCGCCGCCGCCGCGTCCGCCTCCGCCTTGGCCCGCGCCGCCGCCTGCACGGTCGTCCCCCACACGCCCGCCTCCGCGACCCGCACGGACAGCTCGGGCTCCCAGCGCAGCCGCCAGGTCTCCCGGAAGGTGCCCGTGCTCCCCCGGGACCGGGCCGGCTCGCCCCAGTCGACGCCGAGCAGCCGCAGCCGGTGCAGCAGCCTGCTGCGGCCGGCGTCGGTGTCCCCGCGCAGGTCCAGCTCCAGCTCGCGCTCCAGTGCCTCGGGCTTGAGCCGCAGCGAGCGCTGCTGCCGGGCCAGGTCGCGCTGCAACGGCACCGCGGGCGCCGCCTCCGGCACCTCGCCGAGGACGTCGCCGACCACCAGCCGGTCGTGCACCAGCGCCAGCGGCACGTCGGAGCCCTCGCACAGCACCGCGCGCACCGCGTCCGTGGTCTCGCTCAGACCGGGCAGCGGGCGGCCCCGCAGCGCCGCCAGGGTCTCCGCGAGCCGGACGGCCTCGATGACGTGCGCGGAGGACACGATCCGGTCCTCCTCGCGCAGCAGCCCGGCCACCTTGGTCAGCCACCGCTCGACCGGCCGGTCCGGGGCGCGGAACAGATGCCCGTACCAGCCCGGCGAGGTGATGCCCGCGCCGTAGCCACCGGCCCGGGCCAGCCTGCGGTGCGTCCACGGCACCCAGGTCAGGTCGGTCTTGACCTTGGGCAGGCCCCTGAGCAGTGCCCGGTCGGCGGTGACGGTGGTCTTCTCGCGCAGCGCGGGCACGTGCCAGGCGCCGCACACCACCGCCACGGCGGTCCCGAACTCCTTGCGCGCGTCGCGCAGTCGGAGCCGCATGTGCGCCTCGCGGACGAGGTCCCGGGCGCGCCCGCCGGCGCCGTACCGCTCGCGGAGCGCGCCCATCGCCTCGGCCACCGCCGCGAACGGCGCGAAGGGGTCGCGGTCGCCCGGCCCGCGGTGCTCGACGACGTCCTCCCACCAGCGCTCGGGATCGTCGTACCCGGCGGCCTCGGCGAGCACGGCGAGCGGGTCCACGCGCACCGCGTCGTCGCCGTCCCCGGCGTCGTCCCCGTCCCCGTCCCCGGCGTCCGGCACGGGTGGCTCCTCCTGCCAGGCGAGCGTGTGCGTGGCCGGCAGGTCGATGAAGCGGGCCGGGACGCCCTGGTCCAGGGCCCAGCGCAGGGCCACCCATTCGGGGCTGAACTCGGCGAACGGCCAGAAGGCCGAGCGGCCGGGTTCGTCCACGGCGTGTGCGAGCAGGGCGACCGGGGGCCGCAGGCCCGGGTCGGCGGCCAGCGGGATCAGCGCGTCGGCCTCCGGCGGGCCCTCGATCAGGACGGCGGCCGGCCGCGCGGCGTCCAGCGCGGCCCGCACCGCGCGCGCGGAGCCCGGCCCGTGGTGCCGTACCCCGAGCAGCAGCGGCCCGGCGGCGTACGCCGCGCCGTCGCCGGTGCCGGTCATGCGCTCACCTCGCGGCAGGCGCGGTAGAAGTCGGTCCAGCCGTCGCGCTCGCGGACGACGGTCTCCAGGTACTCCTGCCAGACGACCCGGTCGGCCGCCGGGTCACGGACGACGGCGCCGAGGATGCCGGCGGCGACGTCGCCCGGGCGCAGCACGCCGTCCCCGAAGTGGGTGGCGAGCGCCAGGCCGTTGGTGACGACGGAGATCGCCTCGGCCGTCGACAGCGTGCCGCTGGGCGACTTCAGCTTCGTACGCCCGTCGGCGGTGATGCCGTCGCGCAGCTCGCGGAAGACGGTGACGACCCGGCGGATCTCCTCGATGCCGTCGGGCGCGGCCGGCAGGTCGAGGGAGCGGCCGAGCTGCTCGACCCGGCGGGTGACGATGTCGACCTCGGCGTCGGCGCTCTCCGGCAGCGGCAGCACCACGGTGTTGAAGCGGCGGCGCAGCGCGCTGGAGAGGTCGTTGACCCCGCGGTCGCGGTCGTTGGCGGTGGCGATGAGGTTGAAGCCGCGGACCGCCTGGACCTCCTCGCCCAGCTCGGGGATGGGCAGGGTCTTCTCGGACAGGATCGTGATCAGCGTGTCCTGTACGTCGGCCGGGATGCGGGTCAGCTCCTCCACCCGGGCCGTCATGCCCTCGGCCATGGCGCGCATGACCGGGCTGGGCACGAGGGCGTCACGGCTCGGTCCGTGGGCGAGGAGCTGCGCGTAGTTCCAGCCGTACCGGATCGCCTCCTCGGGGGTGCCGGCCGTGCCCTGCACCAGCAGGGTCGAGTCACCGCTGACGGCGGCGGCCAGGTGCTCCGACACCCAGGTCTTGGCGGTGCCGGGCACGCCGAGCAGGAGCAGGGCGCGGTCGGTGGCCAGCGTGGTGACGGCGACCTCGACGATGCGGCGCGGGCCCACGTACTTGGGTGTGATCACGGTGCCGTCCGGCAGGGTGCCGCCGAGCAGGTAGGTCGCCACCGCCCACGGCGACAGCTTCCAGCGGGCCGGGCGCGGGCGGTCGTCCTGGGCGGCGAGCGCGGCGAGTTCGGCCGCGAAGGCGTGCTCGGCGTGCGGTCGCAACGCCTGTGCGGTCTCGTCGCGGTCGGATGCGGCGGTCGTCGGTTCCACGGACACAGACATGGCTGAGGCCCCCTCCAGCTCGGCCGGTTCGGATCTGGCATCCACCGTGCACCACGCCACTGACAATCGCTCTGACCTGCGCGAACGCCCGGGCCGGGCCGATTGTCAGTGGCGGGACCTACCGTCGGTGGCATGACTGAGCAGGGGGTGCGCTGGACCGCGGAGCAGGTGCTGGCACTGGCGCCTGACGCCGCGTCACGCAAGGCGGGGAGCAGACTCGGCGCGGCCGGGCCGTGGTCCGGTACCGGAAGCGGAGAGGGGACGGTGTGGGGGCTGTGCAAGGGCAGTGGCAGCAGGCCGTACCAGACGGTGGTGGACCTGGCCGACGCGGCCGGGCCGGCGTACAAGTGCAGTTGCCCGAGCCGTAAGTTCCCGTGCAAGCACGCGCTGGGCCTGCTCCTGCTGTGGGCGGGCGACGACGGCGCGGTGCCGGGCGGCGCGCAGCCGCCGGACTGGGCCGGGCAGTGGCTCGCGGGCCGACGCAGACGCGCCGGGGCGGAACGGACGCGGGCGGCGGGGGGTCCGGCCGCCGCGCCCGCCGATCCGGAGGCGGCCCGGCGGCGGGCCGAGCGCCGGGCCGAGCGGGTCACGGCGGGCGCGAGCGAGCTGGAGCAGCGCCTGGCGGACCTGCTGCGCGGCGGCCTGGCCGCGGCCGAGCAGGCGGGGTACGGCCTGTGGGACGAGACGGCGGCCCGCATGGTCGACGCCCAGGCACCGGGTCTGGCCGCGCGCGTCCGGGAGCTGGGAGCGATCCCGGCGTCCGGCGCGGGCTGGCCGGCGCGGCTGCTGGAGGAGTGCGCGCTGCTGCACCTGCTCGACCAGGGCTGGCTGCGCCGGGACCGACTGCCGGAGGCCCTCGCGGCCACGGTCCGCTCCCGGCTGGGCCTGCCCGCCACGCCGGACGGCCCGCCGGTGCGCGACAGCTGGCTGGTCCTCGCCCAGTACGACACGGCGGACGCGAAACTGACGACGCGCCGGATATGGCTGCACGGGGCCGAGTCCGGCGGGACCCGGCTGCTGCTGTCCTACGGCGCGGCGGGCCGGGCGCCGGAGCTGTCGCTGCCGGTCGGCCTGGCCCTGGAGGCGGAGCTGACGTCGTACCCGGGCTCCGGCCGGACCCGGGCGGCCCTGGGCGAGCGGTTCGCCCCGCCGGCCCCGGCCGGGTTCCGCCCGCCGGGCGTGACCACCGCCGAGGCGACGGCCCGGTACGGCGACGCCCTGCGCGACGACCCCTGGCTGGACTCGGTGCCGGTCACCCTGGAGCGGGTGATACCGGTCCCGGACGGCGACCGGTGGCAGCTGGCCGACGCGGACACGGACACGGCCCTGCCGCTGAGCCGGACCGCCCGCTCCCGGCCCGGCCTGTGGCGGCTGGTCGCCCTGTCCGGCGGCGCCCCCGTCACGGTCTTCGGCGAGTGCGGCCACCGCGGTTTCACCCCGCTCACGGCCTGGCCGGAGGGGGCGGGCGAGGCGGTGCCGCTGTGCTGACCGGCCGCGCGGACATCCACGCGCCCATGACGGGCATTCACGCGCACGTAGGCGAAGGAAAGGGGACGTGATGAACGGGGCACCCACCGGCGGGGACACCACGGCGCCGGAAAGCTCCTGGGAGGAGCTGGTCACCACCGCCCTCCTCGGCACCGACCGGCGCGCCCCGGCGCAGGTCGCGCCCGGCCGCGCGGCTCCGGTGGCGCTGCTGGACGCGGCTGCCGTGGCGACCGTCCGGCGGCGGGCCGGGCTGCGGCCCGCGCGGGCGGCGCGCCGGCCCGAGCGAGCGCCCGCCGATCCGCGTCCGCCCCTGCCCGCAGCGGCGGCGCGCCGGCTCGCCACCCTGCTGGCCGACCGGTCCGGCGGCGGTTCCGGCGGCCGGCGGGGCAGTTCCCCGGACCTGATGGAGCTGCTTCCGCAGTGGCTCGCGGCGGCCAACGCGCACGGGTACGCGGCGCCGCCGCAGGCGCTGCCCGCGCTGCTGGACGCGGCCCGCGGCCGGACGGATCTGCGCCCGGCGGCGCTGGCGTTCGCGGGTCCGCGCGCGCTGTGGCTGGCCCGGCTGAACCCCGACTGGCGGTTCGCCCTGCGCGCGGCCCCCG
>NZ_MUMF01000460.1 GCF_002155905.1 Streptomyces tricolor
GCGACAGGGTGATGGTGGCCAGGCTCGTACGGTCCTTCAGGGACGCCTGCCGGGCCAGCAGCGCCTCCAGGTCGGCCTGACGGCTGCTCAACTCGCCTTCCAGGGCGACGACATCGCTCAGCTTGGTCGCCTTGTCCATCAGCGCGCGGATCCGGCCCACGCTGGCCCGCTGCGACGTGATCCGGCTGTCCACGTCCACGACCTGGTCGGTGACGTCCACCGCCTTGGCCGTGCGGCCGACCAGCCGGCCCNNCCTCGTCGTACCGCTCGGCGGGCACCCGCAGCACGACCCGGGTGCGCTCGTGTCCGTCGGTGTCCCGGCTCGTCGTCTCGGTGCCGACGTAGCCGCCCGCGTCCTCGGCGGCCGTCCGGGCCGCCGCGAGGGCCTTGGGTACGTCCTTGACCTCGACGGTGAGGGACGCCGTGCGGATGATCGCGTCCGGGGTGGGCGGGGGCGTCCCGCGCGAGAGCCTGCCGGGCTCGGCCGTGCCGCGCTCGGCCGGGCCGCCGGGGGCGCCGGCCTGTGCGGCCTTGGCGTCCGAGGCGGACGTGTCGGAGCCGCCGCCCGCGTCGTCCGCGCCGCCGCACCCGGCGAGCGCGAGGGAGGCGGCGAGCAGGACCCCGGCCAGGGCCCGGAGGCGACGTGCGGTGTGCGGTGTGCGCATGGGCGGTACCCCCCGAGGGCTGTGGGCTGTGACGGTCCTTCGACGGCGGGGCGCGGGAAAACGTTGGACGGTGCAGGTTCCGATGCGGTCACGGTCCGGACGCGCGCCGGACACCGCCTCCCGGCCGCGGTGCCGGTGGGGTCTGAGAGAGTGGGGGACATGAGCACAACGGGTAGGGGCTTGGGGCACGTCGTCGTGATCGGGGCCGGCATCGCCGGGCTGGCCGCCGCGCACCGGCTGCTGGGGCGCGGCGCGCGCGTGACCGTGCTGGAGGCCGGCGACCGGGTCGGCGGCAAGCTGCTGCCCGGCGAGATCGCCGGCGTGCGGGTCGACCTGGGCGCCGAGTCCATGCTCGCCCGCCGCCCCGAGGCGGTGGCCCTCGCGCGCGAGGCGGGACTGGGCGAGCGGCTCCAGCCGCCGGCCACCGCCACCGCCTCGATCTGGACCCGGGGTGCCCTGCGGCCCATGCCCAAGGGCCATGTGATGGGCGTGCCCGGCACCGCGACCGCGCTCTCCGGCGTCCTCTCCGACGAGGGCCTGGCCCGCATCGAGCGCGACACCGACCTGCCCCGCACCGAGATCGGCGACGACGTGGCCGTGGGGGAGTACGTGGCGGCCCGGCTCGGCCGCGAGGTCGTCGACCGGCTGGTCGAACCCCTGCTCGGCGGGGTCTACGCGGGCGACGCGTACCGCATCTCGATGCGCTCGGCCGTCCCGCAGCTCTTCCAGGCCGCGCGCACCCACACCTCCCTCACGGAGGGCGTCCGGGAGATCCAGGCGAAGGCCGCCGCGCAGCAGCAGACCGGGCCGGTCTTCATGGGCATCGCCGGCGGGGTCGGGCAGCTGCCGCTCGCGGTCGCCGCGTCGGTGCGCGCGCGGGGCGGCGACATCCTGACCGGGACGCCCGCGCGCGAGCTGCGCCGGGAGGCGGCCGGCGGCTGGCGGATCACCGCCGGTGAGCGCGTGCTGCACGCCGACGCCGTGATCGTCGCCGTACCCGCCCCGGCCGCCGCCGGGCTGCTGCGCGCCGAGTCCCCCGCGGCCGCCGCCGAGCTGTCCGCCGTGGAGTACGCCTCGATGGCGCTGGTCAGCCTCGCCTACCGGCGCGCCGACCTGAGCCTGCCCGCGGGCAGCGGCTTCCTCGTGCCGCCCGTCGACGGCCGCACCATCAAGGCCGCCACCTTCGCCTCCCAGAAGTGGGGCTGGATCGCCGAGGAGGACCCGGACGTGGTGGTGCTGCGCACCTCCGTGGGCCGCTACGGCGAGACGGCGGTGCTCGGCCGGGACGACGCCGACCTGGTGGAGATCTCCCGGCACGACCTGCGGGAGGCCACCGGCCTGGACGCCGTACCGCTGGAGACCCGGGTCACCCGCTGGACCGACGGCCTGCCCCAGTACCCGGTGGGGCACCATGCGCGCGTGGCCCGCGTCCGGGAGCGGATCGCGGCGCTTCCGGGACTCGCGGTGTGCGGCGCGCAGTACGACGGCGTCGGCATCCCCGCGTGCATCGCGAGCGCGTACGCGGCGGTGGACCAGCTGGACGGCGACCCCGCCGGGGTCGCGGAGCTGACGGCGAACCCGGTGCAGAGCCTGCACGGCGGAGCGGGAGAATAGGGACCATGAGTGACGACGCCCCCACCACCGAGTCCGGCAGGATCCCGAACAAGGGCAAGCTGGCCAAGGACCTCAACGAGGTCATCCGCTACACCCTCTGGTCGGTCTTCCGGCTGAAGGACGTGCTGCCGGAGGACCGCGCCGGATACGCCGACGAGGTCCAGGAGCTGTTCGACCAGCTCGCCGCGAAGGACGTGACCGTCCGCGGCACCTACGACGTCTCTGGCCTGCGCGCCGACGCCGACCTGATGATCTGGTGGCACGCCGAGACCAGCGACCAGCTCCAGGAGGCGTACAACCTCTTCCGCCGCACCAGGCTGGGCCGCGCGCTCACGCCCGTGTGGTCGAACATGGCGCTGCACCGCCCGGCCGAGTTCAACCGCTCGCACATCCCGGCGTTCCTCGCCGACGAGACGCCCCGCGACTACGTGAGCGTGTACCCCTTCGTCCGCTCCTACGACTGGTACCTGCTGCCGGACGAGGACCGCCGCCGCATGCTCGCCGACCACGGCAAGATGGCCCGCGGCTACCCCGACGTGCGCGCCAACACGGTCGCCTCGTTCTCCCTCGGCGACTACGAGTGGATCCTGGCCTTCGAGGCCGACGAGCTGTACCGCATCGTCGACCTCATGCGCCACCTGCGCGGCTCCGAGGCCCGGATGCACGTCCGCGAGGAGGTCCCGTTCTTCACGGGCCGCCGCAAGGACATCGCGGACCTGGTGGCGGGCCTGGCCTGAGCCGCGCCCCCGCAGGCGGGCCCTACCGGCGCTCGGCCTTCCCCTTCAGGGCGTCCCGCTGAGCCGCCGGCCGGACCGCCGCAGGCAACCGGCGCGGCGCGCACGACGCGTGCCGCGCCGGGACCCGGCCCTCCAGCAGATACGCGTCCAGGTATCCGTTGACGCACGCGTTGGGCCCGCCCGCGATGCCGTGCGTCCCCGCGTCCCGCTCGGTCACCAGCACCGAGCCGGCCAGCCGCCGGTTCATCTCCAGGGCGCCCTGGTACGGCGCGGCGGCGTCCCGCTCGGCCGCCAGGATCAGCACCGGCGGCAGCTCACCGGGCCCGGTCCGCACGTCCAGCGGCTGCTGCCGGGGCGCCGGCCAGTAGGCGCACGGCAGGTTCATCCACGCGTTGTCCCAGGTCTCGAAGGGAGCCACCCGGGCGAGCCGGGTGTTGTCGCGGTCCCACACCTTCCAGTCCGTCGGCCAGGGCGCGTCGTTGCACTCCACGGCCGTGTACACCGCGCTGCCGTTCTCCGCCGCGACGGCCGTCCCCGGGCGGGGCGCGGCCAGCCGGACCAGCGGCTTCGGGTCGCCGTGCAGATACGCCGAGAGGGCCGCGGCCCGGCTCGGCCAGTAGTCGTCGTAGTACCCGGCCGTCAGGAACGCGTTCTGCAACTGGCCGGGGCCCACCTTCCCGCCCGCCGCCTTCCTCGCCAGCCGCTCGCGCGCGGTGTCGTAACTGCGCTGCACCCGCGCGGGGGTGGCACCGAGCCGGTACACGTCGTCGTGCCGGGCGATCCACTCCCGGAAGTCGGCCCAGCGCTCCTCGAACGCCACCGACTGGTCCAGGTTGCTGCGGTACCAGATCCGCTGCGGGTCCGGGTTCACCGCCGCGTCCAGCACCATGCGCCGCACGTGCGAGGGGAACATCGCCGCGTACAGCGCGCCGAAGTAGGTGCCGTACGACGCCCCCACGAAGGTGAGCCGGTCCTCGCCCAGTGCCGCCCGCAGGACGTCCAGGTCCCGGGCGTTGTTGAGCGAGTGGTAGAACCGGAGCCTGCTGCCGGACCGCTCGGCGCAGCCGCGCGCGTACGCCTTCGCCTGGGCGATGCGCTGCCGCTTGTACGCCTCCGAGGGGTGCGTCGGTGACGAGGTGGGCGCGGTGCCGAAGGTCTTCGGGTCCTGGCAGGACAGCGGCGCCGACCGGCCCACCCCGCGCGGGGCGTAGCCGACCAGGTCGTAGGCGGCGGCGATCCGCTTCCACTCCGGGACCGTGCCGATCAGCGGGAAGTACATGCCGGAGGCGCCGGGGCCGCCCGGGTTGTAGAGCAGGGCGCCCTGCCGGGGGATCTTCCGCTTGCTGTTGTGCGGGTCCTTGTGGGTGGCCCGGGCGCGGCTGACGGTCAGCCGGATCTGTTCGCCGTACGGGTGGGCGTAGTCCAGGGGGACCGCCACCGTGCCGCACCGCACGCCGGCCGGCGCCTCCGGTACGTCGGCGGCGGAGCAGGGGCCGAAGTCGACACCGGCGGCCCGGGCGCGGGCCACGGCCACCGCGGTGCCGCGCAGTTCGGCCGTGCCGGGGACGCCCGGGACACCCGCAGTGCCGGGGGCGCCGCCCGCCGGGGCCGCGGCCAGGGTGGTCAGCAGCAAGGAACCGGCGGCCGAGTAGAGGGCGGCGGCTTTCATCGGGCATCCCTTCGGTGCGCGGCGGCGATGGCACGGCTGCCACGGCCCGGCGCCACTACAGGGATGTTTCGGTCAGCCGTGGGGTGAAGCAAGCACCACCCGGCCGGTGTCGGCCCCAATGCCCCCGTGCGCCGCCCGCGAAGCCCCCTTCGCCTCCGCTCACTCCCCCTTCACTCCCGCTCGCTCCCGTTCATTCCCGCCAGGGCTGGTCGCGGTGGGTGAAGGCGGCGCGCAGCTCCGGTTCGCCGATCGCGCGTATCCCGCGGACGGCGACGGAGGTGAGGAACGACCGCTCGTCACCGTCCGGCCGTCCGGCCAGCGCGCTCAACAGCCGCTGACCGGCGGGGGAGGCCCAGCGCGAGTACGGATGCACCTCGAAGCGGGCGATGGCCAGGCAGCTCAGCGCCAGCGTCAGCGGCAGGGCGAACCACGCGGCCACCAGCAGGCGCGGCGTCCCGGTCTGGACGGGCAGCAGCAGCGCGGTCGTGCCCAGGACGGCCACGGCGAGCGCGGCGGCCCGCACCTGCCGGACGGCGGCCCCCACGGTCGTCGCCGCGCCCTCGGGCACCGCGAGACCGGCGCGCACCAGCCCGTCCGCGAGCCGGCGCACGGCCTCCGCGCCGGCCGCCCGCGCCCGCACGGGCGCGATCCGCGACTGCCCCTCGGGCCCTATGGCCCCTATGACGGACCGCTCCATCTCGTCGCGGCCCCGCGGGTCCACGACGGTGGCCCAGCCGGTGTGCGCGAGCAGCAGCCGGCGCTGGCGGGCCATGGCGACCAGGGTGACGTCGGCGACCCGCGCGGGGCCGCCGGAGAGGAAGGCCGCCTCGTACAGCGTCAGATCGCGCTCCTGGGCCGCCGGTGCGTCCCGCGCGTCCACGGCCGCCGCGCGCACGGCCGCCAGGCACAGCCGGGTGCAGGCCGTACCGGCGAACGCCCAGGCCAGAAGCAGGAGTAGGACCCAGAACATGACGTGTTTGTATGCCAGAGGACTGGGCGGACGCCATGCCCTGTTCACGATCCGGACGGAGTGTTGCGGGTATGTGACCTTCCGTTTCCCGTCCTGGTCAGGGGTGTCAGGCGGCCTCAGGGGCCGCTCGTCGCCGGTGGCGGGGAGGACGTCCCGCCCGGCGACGGCGTGACGGGGACGGCGGCGCTCGGGTCGACCTCCGGCGGGGCCGGCACCGGGGAGGGGGAGGCCGCCAACTCCTCGGCCAGCGCGGCGAAGTCGACGTACCCGGTGGCCTCCAGGACCTTGATGTGGTCCAGGACGGTCGCGTTGGCGTTGTCGGCGAGATCGCGGACCAGGGAGTTCTGGGTGCCGGCCCGGACCTGGGCGACCAGGGAGAAGACCCGGCCGTGCGCGAGCCGCAGGATGCCGGCGAACCGGCGGTCGAAGTCCTGGCCCTCGGCCGCGTTCAGGGCGGCCAGCCACTGCTTCTGCTGCTCGTTCGGCTCGTTGGACAGGGCCACGCCGAGCTGGGTGGCGACGGTCCGGGCGTGCGCGTCCAGGGAGGTGTGGCCGTCGACGAGGTGCCGGCCGGCCGTGCGGACCGCCGGTGTGGTCCCCTTGCGCAGCGCCAGCTCCCCGGCGGGCAGTTCCCACAGCCCGGCCAGCCGGACCTTGGCGACGAAGTCGCGGTCCTGCGCGGACAGCGGGCCGTACGGGGTCGTCACCGTCTGCGCGCTCAGCACGCTCGCGCTCGCCGGATCCTGCCGGTCGGCGTAGGACCAGAGCGGGACGAGCAGCGCGACGACCGTGGCCGCCAGAGCGGTGATGACGAGACCGGTGCCGCTGAATATGCCTCGGCCGTCGATCGGGGGTCGCGGTCGCATGGTGCCTCCTGCACCGCACGCCGGGGTGTGCTGGGGG
>NZ_MUMF01000461.1 GCF_002155905.1 Streptomyces tricolor
CGTCACCGTCCGCGACGGCACCCACGCCGCGGTGACCGTCGCGCGCCGGGACTCCGACGACCCGGTGCTGCGCGACCTGTGGTGGGCGCACACCGGTGGCGGAGGCGGCAACTTCGGCATCGTCACCCGGTTCTGGTTCCGGGACCTGCCCGAGCCGCCCGCCCAGGTGCTGCTGCGCACCGTGGCCTGGGACTGGTCGCTCTTCGACGACGAGCCGGAGCGGTTCTACGCGCTGGTGCGCCGCTACGGCCGCTTCTTCGAGGGCGAACAGAGCGGCGCCCGCGGCGACTTCCCGTACCCGTACGACTACTGGGACATGTTCACGCTGCTCAAGCTGAACCACCGCAAGGCCGGCAAGATCGGCCTGATCGTGCAGCTGGACGGGGACCGTGCCGACTCCCCGGAGCGTCTGCGGCGGTTCCTGGAGCACATCGCCCCGGAAGCCGACTATCCACAGAGCCCGCTGGACGTGCGGATGGGCGAGCACCCGCCGCTGGAGGACCTCTACATCCCGACCCGGCTGCCCTGGCTGACGGCCACCCAGAACCTCAACGAATCCGGCCCCAGCAGGTGCGGCAAGTACAAGTCGGCGTACCACACGGCCGGTTTCACCGACGCCCAACTGCTCGCCGTCTACGACCACCTGACCGACGCACGCTACGAGAACGACCAGGCGCTGCTCCAGGTCGACTCCTACGGCGGGCGGATCAACGACGTCCCGCCGGACGCCACGGCCGTCCCGCAGCGCTCCTCCGTGCTCAAGCTCCAGTTCCAGACCTACTGGACCTGGAACAAGGACGCCAACCACGACGGCGTCTACGACTACGAGGACGCCCGGGCGGACCCGTCCATCGCCGCCCCGCACCTGGACTGGATCCGCCGCTTCTACGGCGCCGTGTACGCGGACACCGGCGGCGTCCCGGCCGTACCCGACGACGTCCCGGAGCCGGAGCACAACACCGACGGCTGCTACATCGGCTACTGCGACACCGACCTCAACGACCCGGCGTACAACGACCCGAAGAACGGCCAGCCCTGGTAGTAGAGGTGGTACCAGGGCTGGCCGTTCTT
>NZ_MUMF01000462.1 GCF_002155905.1 Streptomyces tricolor
GCGGTCGAGTTCGGCGAGTTCGAGCTGCACGGAGACCCAGCGCGCCACCTCCTCGGTGGCCCGGACCGCGGACGCCGATCCCCCGGCGCCCAGCACGACGAGGGTGCCGAGCACCCGCTGGTCGACGGTGAGCGGCGCGACGGCGCCCCGGCGCACGGGGCAGTCCGGGTCCGCGCAGGCCACGGTGAAGGTCTGGGTGCGGCCGGTGTCCAGCACGTGGCGGACCCGGTCCAGGACGGCGTCCTCGTGG
Organism: Streptomyces tricolor; assembly: GCF_002155905.1. Taxonomy (GTDB): domain Bacteria; phylum Actinomycetota; class Actinomycetes; order Streptomycetales; family Streptomycetaceae; genus Streptomyces; species Streptomyces tricolor. The sequence continues at coordinate 251 of NZ_MUMF01000462.1, forward strand.
TGCCGGCCCGGCCCGTCCCAGGCCAGCGGCCGGTCCTCGGCGGTGAGGCCGAGCGCGGCCGTGCCGAACAGCGGCCTGAGCCGTCGTACCGCCTTGCGGGCCGCGTCCTCGGTGAGTCCGGCGCGCAGCGGGGGCGCGGCCAGGGACGCGGTGTGCAGGGTGTGGAAGGTGGCGCGTTCCACGGGGGTGCCGTGGCCCGTGTCGCCCCGGGCGGTCCGGCGGGCGAGGAGGCGTCCGACGGCGAGGCCGGCGGCGAACAGCGGAGGCGCCGCGGCGGCGAGGACGACGAGCCCGTTCACGCGCGGGACCTGTCCGCGCTCGACGTGGCTGTGCCGCCTCTGCCGTCGGCGGGCCGGCGGATGGTCATGGGGTGGTCACTCCTCGGCGGGTGGTGGGCGCGCTGCGGTCGGCCGGGCGTTCGGGCAGGTGGAGGCGGGCCATGACGGCCTCGGTGCCGGCCGGGAACCGGTCCCGGGTGGCGAGCGAGACCAGGATCATGGTCAGGAAGCCGAGCGGGACCGACCACACGGCCGGCCAGGCGAGCAGGGTGTGCGCCCAGCCGTCGGTGAGGGGTCCGGCGATGGTCAGGGCGACCGCGGTGAGGGCGCTGCCTCCGCCGGTGAGCAGCCCCGCGATCGCACCGGGCGCGGTGAGGCCGCGCCACCAGATGCCGAGCAGCAGCAGCGGGCAGAAGGACGAGGCGGCCACCGCGAAGGCGAGTCCCACGGCGTCGGCGACGGGGAGTTCGCTCGCGGCCACGCTCACCGTGACGGGCACGGCGACCGCCAGGAGCGTGGCCGGCCGGAAGGTGCGCACGCCGAGCGAGGGCAGCACGTCCTGGCTGAGCACGCCCGCGACGGACAGGGTGAGGCCGGAGGCGGTGGACAGGAAGGCGGCGCAGGCACCGGCGGCGATCAGGGCGCCGAGCAGATCGCCGCCCGGGCCGCCGACGAGACGTTCCGGCAGGACCAGCACGGCGGCGTCCGTGGTGCCGGTGAGCAGCAGGTCGGGGGCGTAGATCCGGCCGAGCAGGCCGTAGAGGGGCGGCAGCAGATAGAAGCCGCCGACCAGGGCGAGCACGATCACGGTGGTGCGGCGGGCGGCGCGGCCGTCGGGGTTGGTGTAGAAGCGGACGAGGACGTGCGGCAGCCCCATGGTGCCGAGGAAGGTGGCGAAGATCAGCCCGTACGTCGTGTACAGCGGGTGATCGTTTCTGCCGCCGGACAGGGGTGTCGCCCAGCTGGCGGCTCCGTCACCGCGGCCGTCGGCGCTCTCCCGCTCGGGCACCGGGGCGTCGGGCGGGAACCGGAGTGTCGTACCGGCCCGCACCTCGTGCACCCCGGGGTCCAGCAGCAGGCGGCCGTTGTCGTGGTCCTGCCCGTCCACGGCGCCGGTGACGACCGCCCGCAGCGGCGCCTCGATCCTGAGCCGGACGGTGGTCTCGACGGTGACCTGGGTGTGCCGGCGGAAGGTGGGCGGCTCGTCCAGGGCGTCGGCCGGGCCGGGCTCGCCGTGCCAGGCGACGACCAGGAAGATCGCGGGTACGAGGAGCGCGATCAGCTTCAGGCAGTACTGGAAGGCCTGGACGAAGGTGATGCTGCGCATGCCGCCGGCGGCCACGGCCAGGGCGACGACGACGGCGACGAGCACCCCGCCGAGCCAGCGCGGGGCGCCGGTGACCAGGCCGAGGGTGAGTCCCGCGCCCTGGAGCTGGGGCAGCAGGTAGAGCCAGCCGACGCCGACGACGAGCACGCCGGCGACGCGCCGGGCGGCCGTCGACCGCAGCCGTGACTCGGCGAAGTCGGGCAGGGTGTAGGCCCCGGAGCGGCGCAGCGGGGCGGCGACGAACACGAGCAGCACCAGGTAGCCGGCGGCGTAGCCGACGGGGAACCAGAGCATCTCGACGCCCTGGGCGGCGACGAGTCCGGCGATGCCGAGGAACGAGGCCGCCGAGAGGTACTCGCCGCTGATGGCCATGGCGTTGAGGTACGGCGGGACGGTACGGGAGGCGACGTAGAAGTCGGAGGTGGTGCGGGAGATGCGCAGCCCCGTCGCGCCGATCACCAGCGTGGCGACGACCGCCGCCGACACGGCCACGATGCCGTACGTCTGATTCACCCGGCGGCCCCGCTGGCGCGACCGGGCCGGCGTGGCCGGACGTCGGTCACCGTCATCCCTCTTCGAGGCGGTCCGCGGTGTCCCGTTCGTTGCGTTCGGCGCGGACGACGTACCACCGGCCGATGACGACGAGCGCGGGGTACGCGGCGACGCCGAGGACGGCCCAGACGACCAGGGCACTGCCCGGCCGGACCGCCGGGTCCGGCAGGGCCGAGAAGGCGAGGGGCAGCGGCCCGAGCAGAGCGACGAGCGCGCCGAAGGCGGCTAGCCCGAGCCTGAGTTGACGACGCATCAGGTCCCGGACGGCGAGGGAGTCGGCACTCCCCAGTCCGGTCGGCCGAGCCGGCCCGTGACCCGCCTGGGCCGCACGCGCGGCACGCGGAGCCCCCGTGACCACTTCACGTCGAGGAGTCCCAGGTGCACCCATGCCGCGTCCTCCGACCGCGATGATCACACTTCGCATGGAGTGTACGCATCAGGAATCCAAAGCAACAGCTTCCGGTCGGCGCCGACGGCCGGCACCGCCTGCCGCCGGCTCGCCGAAGCCCCCGGCGCACGCACGTTCAGCAGTGGGTCATCATGATCTGTCATGGACCTCTCCGGCATAGCCGCCGTTCTGGCTCTCCTCGGCATCCCAGTGAGTGTGCTGATCGCGCGTTGGCAGATGCGCGCCGGATTGGCTCAGGCGGAGGCCAACTACCGGGCCTCCTTGGAGGCCGCGGAGGCCGGCCACCGGGCCGCGCTGGAAGTGGCGGAGGCGAACCACCGGAGTGCGTTGGCGCTGGCGCGTCACCAGGTGGAGAGGGAGCGAGTGCGTTGGCTGGCCGACGCACAGAGAGCCGCATACACCATCTTCCAGAATTCGCTGGCTCAGTTTCGCCGCTGCCTCCTGGCCAGTGACGTCGACATCGATGAACTGCACAACGCCTTCAGTGAGCTCCACAACGCTCCCAGCATCGTCAGGCAGGTCGGCCCTGACGAGGTGTCCCGCATCGCGTTCAGCATCATGCGCGTCTGCCAGCTGATCGAGATCCGCGTCAGGAACGAAAGCCGGAACGGAAGCCCCCTCTCCTACGAGGAACGCGCTGAGATATGGCGCACGCAGGTAGCAACCTACCGTGACGAACTGGACGAGGCGATCCAGCGTGTGAGCGCCGCGCTGTGGGAGTGATGTCCGGTCCACGTCCGGCGACGCATCGCCGGCCACGGTTCGCCGGTCATCCCGAGAACGATCGAGGGCCGGTTCCGGATGTCTCCGAAGCCGGCCCTGATCTGCGACTCGCACAAGTCGGGACGACAGGATTTGAACCTGCGACCCCTTGACCCCCAGTCAAGTGCGCTACCAAGCTGCGCCACGTCCCGTTGC
>NZ_MUMF01000463.1 GCF_002155905.1 Streptomyces tricolor
GACCAGCCTGCGTCCGCGCCGGCCGGGCGCGGACGCAGGCTGGTCGCGTCGCCCGTGGCCGAGCGGGCGGAGGAGGCCGGGATCGAGGTGCTGAAGCCGCTGAAGCCGCGGGACCCGGAGTTCCTGGCGCGGCTGACGGAGATCGCGCCGGACTGCTGCCCGGTCGTCGCCTACGGCGCCCTGCTGCCGAAGGCCGCCCTGGACATCCCCGCGCACGGCTGGGTCAACCTGCACTTCTCGCTGCTGCCCGCCTGGCGCGGCGCGGCGCCGGTGCAGCACGCCATCATGGCGGGCGACGAGATCACGGGCGCCTCCACCTTCCTCATCGAGGAGGGGCTCGACTCCGGACCCGTCTACGGGACCGTGACCGAGGAGATCCGCCCCACCGACACCAGTGGCGACCTGCTCACCCGGCTCGCCTTCGCGGGCGCCGGGCTGCTCGCCGCCACCATGGACGGCATCGAGGACGGCACGCTGAAGGCCGTACCGCAGCCCGCCGAGGGCATCACCCTCGCGCCGAAGATCACCGTCGAGGACGCCCAGCTCGACTGGGCGGCGCCCGCGCTGCGCGTCGACCGGGTGGTGCGCGGCTGCACTCCGGCACCCGGCGCCTGGACCACCTTCCGCGGCGAGCGGCTCAAGCTGATCCAGGTCACGCCCGTGCCCGAGCGGACCGACCTCGCGCCGGGCCGGCTCGCGGTGGGCAAGAACAGCGTGCACGTGGGCACCGGTTCGTACGCCGTCGAACTGCTGTGGGTGCAGGCCCAGGGCAAGAAGCCGATGCGCGCGGCCGACTGGGCCCGCGGGGTGCGCATCGCGGAGGGCGAGACGCTCGGCGGCTGACGCTCCCTGACACAGAAGGCGGGCCGTACGGAGGGGCGGATCCGTTCGGACAGGGCCCTGTCCGAACGGCAGGGCCCTGTCCGTACGGCGGGCGCGGTTCCGCACGCCGGAGGCAGGCCCGGGCGGCGGCCCCGAGGGGGTGCCGACGTACGCTGGAGTCGCATCCTCTTCTTCAACCCGGAGCACCTTTTTCGTGAGCGAGCCCTCCCGGCGGCCCCGCAAGCCCGCCAAGCCCTACCGCCGTCCCCAGAAGGACCCCGTCCGCATCCTGGCCTTCGAGGCGCTGCGCGCGGTGGACGAGCGGGACGCGTACGCCAACCTCGTGCTGCCCCCGCTGCTCAGGAAGGCCCGCGAGAAGGGCGACTTCGACGCCCGGGACGCCGCCCTCGCCACCGAGCTGGTGTACGGCACGCTGCGCCGGCAGGGCACCTACGACGCCGTCATCGCCGCCTGTGTGGACCGCCCGCTGCGCGAGGTCGACCCGCCGGTGCTCGACGTGCTGAGACTGGGCGTGCACCAACTGCTCGGCACCCGGATCCCGACGCACGCCGCCGTCTCCGCCTCCGTGGAGCTGGCCCGCGTGGTGCTCGGTGACGGACGGGCCAAGTTCGTCAACGCCGTGCTGCGCAAGGTGGCGCAGGACGACCTCCAGGGCTGGACCGAGAAGGTCGCGCCGCCGTACGACGAGGATCCCGAGGACCACCTCGCCGTCGTGCAC
>NZ_MUMF01000464.1:0-15848 GCF_002155905.1 Streptomyces tricolor
GCGGGTACGACGGCTGCGGCGGGTCGTAGGACATCCCGGGGCTCCTTGCGCGGCTCGGGTCCGTGGCGGCGGACCGCAGGGAGGTGGGGGAACTGGGCCACGCACGCTACTCGCGCGCCGCGGACCGCGCGGCGTTTTCACCGAACTGGCCGGTCGGTATGCGCTTACCTCGGGAAAACCGGTCCGACCTGGGGTGTTACCCGCGGTTAACCCGCCGGGTCCTCCAGTACCGGGAACCGCCGGGGTGCCACCAGCAGCAGCACCACGAACGCCACGGCCGCCGCGGCGGCCGCCCCGAAGTAGACCGCGTGCACCGCCTCCGCGATCGCCCGCCGGGTCGCCTCCGGGGCCGTGCCCGCGTCCAGTGCCCGGGTGACGGAGTCCAGGTCGCCCGCTCCGCCCAGCCGCGCGGCCAGCACCCCGTTGGCGACGGCGCCGAACAGGGAGGCGCCGAGGGTCTGGCCGGTCTGCCGGCAGAACAGCACCGACGCGGTCGTGGTGCCCCGCTCCGCCCAGCCCACGGTCGACTGCACGCCGATGATCAGCGGCAGCTGGAACAGCCCCAGCGCCCCGCCCAGCAGCAGCATCAGCAGCGTCGGCTGCCACCACGACCCGGGGTACGGCAGGAACGGGAACGCGCACAGGATCAGCGCGCCGAGGCCGATGCCGAGCAGCGCGGTGTCCCGGAAACCGATCCGCCGGTAGATGTGCTGGCTGAACGCGGCGGACACCGGCCAGCTGAGCGTCCACACCGACAGCACGAACCCGGCGGCCACCGGCGCCAGCCCGAGCACCGACTGGGCGTACGTCGGCAGGAACACCGTGGGCGCCACCATCAGCAGCCCCAGCGCGCCGAGCGCCAGATTGACGGCGGCGATGGTCCGGCGCCGCCACACCCACCCCGGAATGATCGGCTCCGCGGCCCGTCGCTCCACCCGCACCACCACGGCGGCCAGGGCCAGGCCCGCGCCGAACAGGGCCAGCGACGGCGCCGACAGCCACGGCCACGCGACCCCGCCCTGCACCAGCGCGGTCAGCAGCACCCCGCCGCACGCGAACACCGCGAGCGCGCCGGCCCAGTCCACGCGCGCGTGGCGTGCCGTCTCCCGCTGCGGCTCGTGCAGATGACGGACGATCAGCCACAGCGCGGCGGCGCCGATCGGCAGGTTGACCAGGAAGATCCAGCGCCAGTCGGCGTACGCGGCGAGCACCCCGCCCAGTCCGGGCCCGGCCACCGCGGACACCGCCCACACCGTGGACAGCTTGGACTGGATCTTCGGGCGCTCCGCCAGCGGGTACAGATCGGCGGCCAGCGTCTGCACCGTGCCCTGCAACGCCCCGCCGCCCAGGCCCTGCACGATCCGGAACGCGATCAGCGCCCCCATGTTCCAGGCCACCGCGCACAGCAGCGAGCCCAGCAGGAACACCGCCGCGCCCACCACCAGCACCGGCTTGCGGCCGAAGGTGTCGGACAGCTTGCCGTAGACGGGGAGGGTGACGGTGACGGCGAGCAGATAGCCGGAGAACAGCCAGGAGAAGACGGAGAAGCCGCCGAGGTCGCCGACGATCTGCGGGACGGCCGTGGAGACCACGGTGGAGTCGAGCGCCGCCAGGGCCATCGACAGCATCAGCGCGGCCACCACCGCGCCCCGCCGCCGGGTGTCCTGCCGCCGGTCGGCTCCGCCGCGTATCGCCGGTGTCGTGCTCCCCACCGCAACCCCTCCCCGAGCTTCCCGCCGGAAGCTACCCAGGTGCCCCCTGCACCTATGTACGCCGTGTCAGCTTCCCACGCACGGCGGGCTTGAGCCTGACGCGGCGGAAGGGTGGAGGCTGTGCGCGCCGAAGGGTGGAGCCGACCCCGAGAACGGCTCCGCCCGACGGTGGAGCACCCCTAGGGGTTCCTCCGTACTACGGCTGGGGGAGGGCTCGTCCCGGCGGAGGACGATTCCGGCCGGGGCCGGTCCTTAACCTGGCTTTACGCCGCTGGGGGGCGGCGGACCGCACCGGCGAGGGTGGGGTTTTCCCCCCGCGAAGACGGGGCTCCGCACCAGCGCGCGACGCCCTCGCCGACCGCGAGACTCATCGACGTACCCAGAACGACGTCCCGGAGCACCGGGTGCTTCGCATCGACCTGTCAACCGACATAGGAGACATACCGTGACATCGGCTGTGACCATCACCAGGCACGGGGGCACTGGAGGGCGTACGGCCGTTGCCGCGCGGGCGCGGCAGGTCGTGAAGGCGTACGGATCGGGCGAGACCCGGGTCGTCGCGCTGGACCACGTCGACGTGGACATCGCCCGGGGGCAGTTCACCGCGATCATGGGCCCCTCCGGGTCCGGCAAGTCCACCCTGATGCACTGCCTGGCCGGCCTGGACACGGTGACGAGCGGTCAGATCTACCTCGACGAGACCGAGATCACCGGCCTGAAGGACAAGAAGCTCACCCAGCTGCGCCGCGACCGGATCGGCTTCATCTTCCAGGCGTTCAACCTGCTGCCGACGCTGAACGCCATCGAGAACATCACGCTGCCCATGGACATCGCCGGCCGCAAGCCCGACCGGGCCTGGCTGGACCGGGTGGTGGAGACCGTCGGGCTCGCCGGCCGTCTCAAGCACCGCCCCACCCAGCTCTCCGGCGGCCAGCAGCAGCGCGTCGCCGTCGCCCGGGCGCTCGCCGCCCGCCCGGAGATCATCTTCGGGGACGAGCCGACCGGAAACCTCGACTCGCGCGCGGGCGCCGAAGTCCTCGGCTTCCTGCGCCGCTCGGTGGACGAACTCGGCCAGACCATCGTCATGGTCACCCACGACCCGGTCGCCGCCTCCTACGCCGACCGCGTGCTCTACCTCGCCGACGGCCGGATCGTCGACGAGATGTACCAGCCGACGGCCGATCAGGTCCTGGACCGCATGAAGGACTTCGACGCCCGGGGGCGTACGTCATGACCGTCCTGAAGACCTCGATGCGCAACTTCTTCGCGCACAAGGGCCGCATGGCGCTGTCGGCGGTCGCGGTCCTGCTGTCGGTGGCGTTCGTGTGCGGCACGCTCGTGTTCACCGACACCATGAACACCACCTTCGACAAGCTCTTCCAGGCCACCTCCTCGGACGTCCAGGTCAGCGCCAAGGGCTCCTCCGACACCGGGGAGACCACCTCCCGCACCGGCAAGCCGCCCGTGCTGCCGGCCTCCGTGGTCGGTGAGATCCGCACGGCGCGGGGCGTGAAGGCGGCCGAGGGCACGGTGTTCTCCACCTCGGTGACCGTCGTCGACGGCGACAAGGACAAGCTGTCGCCCAGCAGCGGCGCGCCCACCATCGTCGGCAGCTGGAACCGCAACGACGCCCGCACCATGGAGATCGCCTCCGGTACGGCGCCCAAGGGCCCCGACCAGGTGATGGTCGACGCCGACACCGCCGACAAGCACGGCCTGGAGATCGGCGACGAGATCAGCGTGATCACCGCCGTCGGCACGCACCACGCGCGCGTGTCCGGCACCGCCGCCTTCAAGGTCACCAACCCCGGCGCGGCCATCTTCTACCTGGACACCAGGACCGCCCAGCAGACCCTCGTCGGCCGCACCGGCGTCTACACCAACATCAACGTCACCGCCGCCGCCGGCGTGACCGACGCCCAGCTGAAGAAGAACGTCACCGCCGTCCTCGGGCACGACTACAAGGTGCAGACCGCCAAGGAGGTCGCCGACGCCAACCAGAAGGACGTCCAGAGCTTCCTGAACGTCATGAAGTACGCGATGCTCGGCTTCGCCGGGATCGCCTTCCTGGTCGGCATCTTCCTGATCATCAACACCTTCTCCATGCTGGTCGCCCAGCGCACCCGCGAGATCGGCCTGATGCGCGCCATCGGCTCCTCCCGCCGGCAGATCAACCGGTCCGTGCTGGTCGAGGCGCTGCTGCTCGGCGTGCTCGGCTCCGTGCTCGGCGTCGGCGCGGGCATCGGCATCGCCGTCGGCCTGATGAAGCTCATGGGCCAGATGGGCATGCACCTGTCCACCGACGATCTCACCGTCGCCTGGACCACCCCCGCGCTCGGCCTGCTCCTCGGCGTGGTCGTCACCGTCCTCGCCGCCTACCTGCCCGCCCGGCGCGCCGGCAAGGTCTCCCCGATGGCCGCCCTGCGGGACGCGGGCGCCCCGGCCGACGCCAAGGCCGGAGCCGTCCGCGCCGTCCTCGGCCTGCTCCTCACCGGCGCCGGCGGCTGGAGCCTGTACGTCGCCGCCACCGCCGACAAGGCCAAGACCGGCTCGGGCTGGCTGGGCCTGGGCGTGGTGCTCACCCTGATCGGCTTCGTCGTCATCGGCCCGCTGCTCGCCGGCGGCCTGGTCCGCGTCCTCGGCGCGGTCCTGCTGCGGATCTTCGGACCCGTGGGCCGGATGGCCGAGCGCAACGCGCTGCGCAACCCGCGCCGCACCGGCGCCACCGGCGCCGCCCTGATGATCGGCCTCGCCCTGGTGGCCTGCCTGTCGGTGGTCGGCTCCTCCATGGTGGCCTCGGCCACCGATCAGCTGGACAAGACCGTGGGGGCGGACTTCATCATCCGCAGCGACCAGGAGAACGGGCTCGTCGCCCGGCAGGCGGTGCAGGCCGTCAAGGGCACCCCGGGCCTGAAGCGGGTCACCGAGTACAAGTGGACCGAGGCCGCCCTCACCACCCCGGACGGCCGGCGGCTGCCGAACACCGCGGTCATGGCCGTCGACCCGGCCTATGCGACCGACGTACGGACCGAGACGGTGGCCGGCGACGTGCGGGACGCCTACCGGATCGACTCGATGTCGGTGCCTGAGAAGTTCGCCGACGACCACGGCATCCGGCTCGGTTCCACGATCACCGTCGCCTACGAGGACGGTCGTACCGCCCGCCTGACGGTCCGCGCGATCACCCGCAGCGACACGCTCATCGACGCCGGTGCGATGTACACCTCCATCGACACGCTCGCGAAGTACATCCCCGCCGACAGAATGCCGCTCGACGAGATGGTCCTGGCCACCGCCGCGGAGGGACAGGAGGCCGCCGCGTACAAGGCGCTCAAGGCCGCGCTGCACGACGACTTCCCGCAGCTGACAGTGCGTGATCAGACCGACTACAAGCAGGAGCTGAAGGACCAGGTCGGCCAGCTGCTCAACATGATCTACGGCCTGCTGGCACTCGCGATCATCGTCGCGGTCCTCGGTGTGGTGAACACCCTGGCCCTCTCCGTGGTCGAGCGCACCCGGGAGATCGGCCTCATGCGGGCCATCGGCCTCTCCCGCCGCCAGCTGCGCCGCATGATCCGCCTGGAGTCGGTGGTGATCGCCGTCTTCGGCGCGCTGCTCGGTCTCGGCCTGGGCATGAGCTGGGGCGCGACCGCCCAGCAGCTCCTCGCCATGGAGGGCTTGAAGATCCTTGAGATCCCGTGGCCGACGATCACCGGTGTCTTCATCGGCTCCGCCTTCGTGGGCCTGTTCGCCGCCCTGGTGCCGGCGTTCCGGGCGGCCCGGATGAACGTGCTGAACGCCATCGCCACCGACTAGGCACGCGGGCCGGACCAGCCGGTTGCCGAGAGCGCCGGACGGCGGGACGCGGAAGGAAACTTCCGCGCCCCGCCGTCCTTGCGTGCCCCCGCCCTGGCGACCGGCGGCGGACGCCGGTGGGTGCCGGTGGGTGCCGGTGGATCAGCCGGCGGCGCTGACCGCGTCGTAGTACGTCTTCGCGGTCTTGCGGCAGGCCGCCTTCAACCGCTTGCGCTCCGAGGGCGGCAGGGGGTCCGCCCACGGCTTGTAGTCGCACGCGGTGTACAGGTCCCTGAGGAGGGCCTTGTCGACGCGCTTTTTGTGGCCGTTCTTCTTGAAGTAGTAGTTGCCGATGAGGCCCTTGTAGTTGCGGTAGCCGAAATCGTGCCGCCAGCACCCCATCTTGAAGTTGTACCCACCGGGCAGTGTGTCCGGGGAGTTGCTGCAGTAATCGGTCTTCCAGTTGAACTTGTACTTCTCGATCGACTGCTTGTGCGCCATGTGCTGATTCATGGCGTCCAGCCACCTGCCCTGCGAGGCGTAGGAATCCTCGGTGAGATTCTTCAGCTTGGACAGCTTCTGTGCCTTCGTCACAGATGCGGTCGCCGAAGACGGAACGGCTCCGCCGGATGCTGAATCCGCCAGCGCGGGCGTGACTCCGATGGCGAGAACTGCTCCTGAGAGGGCTATTCCGGACAGCGTGGTGCGCAACTTGGTCAAGGCTGCTTCCTTCCCGTGGAGGACGGCGGTGATCTTGACATGTCCGCCCCGTGCGGGCAATCGCCTTTCCCTCGGGCGCGCTCCAGGAAAAATCGGAACGCGCAATTCCACGCCTCTCATCTCGCCTTTTGCGTGTGGATGAGTCGCTATACCACTCTCGCTATACGGTGTGGAGGAAGTGATTCCGGATGTCGTCGACGGCGGGTGGCCAACCTCAGATCTTGCTCAAACAGACGCTGTGCAAGGCCGATGCGCGGCTAGCCTTCGAAGGGGTATCTGGGCCGATATGCGTCGGCAACGAGCGATCCGGGAGTCATGGTGCAGCGTCATCGACGGGGGATGATCTGGACGTGTGCCGAGCGTGGAGAAAATCCTGCCGAAAAGCTGGAGCAAGTGGTGGGGCGGGCCGTCCGTGAATGCCGTGGCAGAACCGGAATGACCCAGGCGCGGCTGGCGGAACTCTCCGGATTGACCCAAGCGGCGATCTCCCGGCTGGAACACGGAAGATGCATGCCGACTTTCGCCTTGCTGGAACGGATCGCCGGGGCCTTCGGCTCGGCCCTGCTCGTGTCGGTCGAACCGGGGCGCGGCGTGACGGTCGCTTTCGCCGGCAGCGGCGAAGCGGCCTGACGGCGCGGACTCGCGCGCCGGGCGCCGGGCGCCGGGCGTCGGGCGCCGGGCTCCGCCCGTGCCGGCGACAGCTCCGCCGGGGCGCATGCGCCCGGCCCGGCGGCGCAAAGGGCACCCGGGGAAAGCGGCCGAAGCCGTCCGAGCGCCGCGCCGCCGCCGTCGGCGTCGTAGGCTGGGCAGCCCCGGCCCGTGAGACGTGTCGGGCTGTCTGCGTTGCCCCCGCCCGGATGGAAGCCCCCATGAGCCTGCACGGTCTGCTCGACGCCGTCGTCAAGGACCCCGCCCTCGCGGAAGCGATCAGCGCGGCGGCGGACGGCAACCGCCCGCACGTCGACCTCGTCGGTCCCCCGGCCGCCCGCCCCTTCGCGGTCGCCGCCCTGGCCCGCGAGGCCGGCCGCCCGGTCCTGGCCGTCACGGCGACGGGCCGCGAGGCCGAGGACCTGGCCGCCGCCCTGCGCTCCCTGCTGCCCGAACAGGGCGTCGTGGAGTACCCCTCCTGGGAGACCCTCCCGCACGAGCGGCTCAGCCCGCGCAGCGACACCGTCGGCCGCCGCCTCGCCGTCCTGCGCCGCCTGGCCCACCCCAGCCCGGACGACCCCGAGACCGGCCCCGTCTCCGTCGTCGTGGCCCCCGTGCGCTCTGTGCTCCAGCCGCAGGTCAAGGGCCTCGGCGACCTGGAGCCGGTGGCCCTGAGAACCGGCCAGAGCGCCGATCTGAACGACGTCGTCGAAGCCCTCGCCGCCGCCGCGTACGCGCGCGTGGAGCTGGTCGAGAAGCGCGGCGAGTTCGCCGTGCGCGGCGGCATCCTCGACGTGTTCCCGCCCACCGAGGAACACCCCCTGCGCATCGAGTTCTGGGGCGACGACGTCGAGGAGATCCGTTACTTCAAGGTCGCCGACCAGCGCTCCCTCGAAGTCGCCGAGCACGGCCTGTGGGCGCCTCCGTGCCGCGAGCTGCTGCTGACCGAGGACGTCCGCGCACGCGCGCGTGCCCTCGCCGAGGACCACCCGGAGCTGGGCGAACTCCTGAACAAGATCGCCGAGGGCATCGCGGTGGAGGGCATGGAGTCCCTCGCCCCGGTCCTGGTGGACGACATGGAGCTGCTGCTCGACGTGCTGCCCAAGGGCGCCATGGCCGTCGTCTGCGACCCGGAGCGGGTCCGCACCCGCGCCGCCGACCTCGTCGCCACCAGCCAGGAGTTCCTCCAGGCGTCCTGGGCGGCCACCGCGGGCGGCGGCGAGGCCCCCATCGACGTCGGCGCGGCCTCCCTGTGGTCCCTCGCCGACGTCCGCGACCGCGCGCGCGAGCTGGGCATGATGTGGTGGTCCGTCTCGCCGTTCGCCGCCGACCTGGAACTGGAGGCGGACACCCTCAAGCTCGGCATGCACGCCCCCGAGACCTACCGCGGCGACACCGCGCGGGCCCTCGCCGACACCAAGGGCTGGCTCGCCGACGGCTGGCGCGCGGTCTTCGTCACCGAGGGCCACGGCCCGGCCGCCCGCACGGTCGAGGTGCTCGGCGGCGAGGGCATCGCCGCCCGCCTCGACTCCGACCTCGGCGAGCTGAGCCCGTCGCTGGTGCACGTCTCCTGCGGGTCGATCGAGTACGGCTTCGTCGACCCGGCACTCAAGCTCGCCGTCCTCACCGAGACCGACCTGTCCGGCCAGCGCACCGCGACCCGCGACGGCGCCCGGATGCCGGCCCGCCGCCGCAAGACCATCGACCCGCTCACCCTGGAGCCGGGCGACTACATCGTCCACGAACAGCACGGCGTCGGCCGCTACATCGAGATGGTGCAGCGCACCGTGCAGGGCGCCACCCGCGAGTACCTGGTCGTCGAGTACGCGCCCGCCAAGCGCGGCCAGCCCGGCGACCGGCTGTACATCCCGACCGACCAGCTGGAGCAGATCACCAAGTACGTCGGCGGCGAGGCGCCCACCCTGCACCGCCTCGGCGGCGCGGACTGGACGAAGACCAAGGCCCGCGCGAAGAAGGCCGTCAAGGAGATCGCCGCCGACCTGATCAAGCTGTACAGCGCGCGCATGGCCGCCCCCGGCCACGCCTTCGGCGCCGACACGCCCTGGCAGCGCGAGCTGGAGGACGCCTTCCCCTACGCCGAGACCCCGGACCAGCTCACCACCATCGCCGAGGTCAAGGAGGACATGGAGAAGTCGGTCCCCATGGACCGCCTGATCTGCGGCGACGTCGGGTACGGCAAGACCGAGATCGCCGTGCGGGCCGCCTTCAAGGCCGTACAGGACGGCAAGCAGGTGGCCGTCCTCGTGCCCACGACCCTGCTGGTGCAGCAGCACTTCGGCACGTTCTCCGAGCGGTACGGGCAGTTCCCGGTGAACGTACGGGCGCTGTCCCGGTTCCAGACCGACACCGAGGCCAAGGCGGTCCTGGAGGGGCTGAAGGACGGCTCGGTGGACGTCGTCATCGGCACCCACCGCCTGTTCTCCTCCGAGACCAAGTTCAAGGACCTCGGCCTGGTCATCGTGGACGAGGAGCAGCGCTTCGGCGTCGAGCACAAGGAGCAGCTGAAGAAGCTCCGCGCCAACGTCGACGTCCTGACCATGTCCGCGACCCCGATCCCGCGCACCCTGGAGATGGCGGTCACCGGCATCCGTGAGATGTCCACGATCACCACGCCCCCGGAGGAGCGCCACCCGGTGCTCACCTTCGTCGGGCCGTACGAGGAGAAGCAGATCGGCGCCGCCATCCGCCGGGAGCTGCTGCGCGAGGGCCAGGTCTTCTACATCCACAACCGCGTCGAGTCCATCGACCGCGCGGCGGCCAGGCTGCGCGAGATCGTCCCCGAGGCGCGCATCGCGACGGCCCACGGCCAGATGTCCGAGTCGGCGCTGGAGCAGGTCGTGGTCGACTTCTGGGAGAAGAAGTTCGACGTGCTGGTGTCGACCACGATCGTGGAGTCCGGCATCGACATCTCCAACGCCAACACGCTGATCGTGGAGCGCGGCGACACCTTCGGCCTGTCCCAGCTGCACCAGCTGCGCGGCCGGGTCGGCCGGGGCCGCGAGCGCGGCTACGCGTACTTCCTGTACCCGCCGGAGAAGCCGCTGACCGAGACCGCGCACGAGCGTCTCGCGACGATCGCCCAGCACACGGAGATGGGCGCGGGCATGTACGTCGCGATGAAGGACCTGGAGATCCGCGGCGCCGGCAACCTGCTCGGCGGCGAGCAGTCCGGGCACATCGCCGGCGTCGGCTTCGACCTGTACGTCCGCATGGTCGGCGAGGCGGTCGCCGACTACCGGCGGCAGCTGGAGACCGGCGAGATCGAGGAGGAGCCGCCGCTCGAGGTCAAGATCGAGCTGCCGGTCGACGCGCACGTCCCGCACGACTACGCCCCCGGCGAGCGGCTGCGCCTCCAGGCGTACCGCTCGATCGCCTCCGCCAACTCGGAGGAGGACATCAAGGCCGTCCGCGAGGAACTCACCGACCGTTACGGCAAGCTGCCCGAGCCGGTGGAGAACCTGCTGCTGGTGGCCGGGCTGCGGATGCTCGCGCGCGCGTGCGGCGTCGGCGAGATCGTCCTCCAGGGCACCAACATCCGCTTCGCGCCGGTGGAGCTGCGCGAGTCGCAGGAGCTGCGGCTCAAGCGGCTGTACCCGGGCACGGTCATCAAGCCGGCCGTGCACCAGGTGCTGGTCCCGCGCCCGAAGACCGCGAAGGTGGGCGGCAAGCCGCTGGTCGGCCGCGAACTGCTGGCCTGGGTCGGCGAGTTCCTCACCTCGATCCTGGGCTAGCGGCCGGTGCACGGGAACGGGAACGGAGACGGCGTCCAGGACGGGGCCTGGGCCGAGGGCGGGTACGGCGACGGGGGCGCGCGTGCGGATCGGTGAGCTGGCCGAGGCGACCGGGACGACGCCGCGCGCCCTGCGCCACTACGAGCAGCAGGGCCTGATCACCTCCGCGCGCGCCGCCAACGGCTACCGCGTGTACGACTCCGGTACGGCGGTCCGGGTCCGCAACATCCGCCGGCTGCTGGAGGCGGGCCTCACCCTGGACGACGTACGCGTGTTCCTGCCCTGCCTGGACGGCGATGTCATCGCCGCCCCCGCCTCCGCCAAGGGCCTGAAGGTCGCCCAGGACCGGCTGGCCGTCCTCGACGCCCGCATCGCGGCCCAGACGGCGATACGCGACCGCCTGGCGGCGGCTCTGCGGGAGGCGGGCGGGGCCGTCTGAGGGCGGCTCTGGGGAGCCTGCGCGCTTCTGAGGGCGAGGCAGGGGGCCTGTGAGGACGTCTCACGGCGTCCGAGGGCGGCTTCGGGGAGCCTCTGAGCGTCTGACGGCGCGGGCGGGGGAGCCTCTGAGCGTCTGAGGCGAGGCCGGGGAGCCTGTGAGGTCGTCCGACGGCAGGGGCGGGAGCGTGTCCCGGCCGGCCGCCGTCAGGCCGTCAGGCCACGACCGCTCCGCCGTCCACGGGCAGCACCACCCCCGTCACGAACGACGCCTGCGGGGAGGCGAGCCGGGTGATGGCCCAGGCGACCTCCTCGGGGCGGCCGATCCGGCCGAGCGGGGTGTGGTCGAGCTGCCACCGGCGCAGGGCGGCGCGCTGCTCGGGGCTGTAGCCGGAGTGGTCGGCGATCGGCGTCTCGATCGCGCCGGGGGCCACGGCGACCACCCGGATGCCGTGCGGCGCCAGCTCCACCGCCCAGCTGCGGGTCAGCACCTCCAGCGCCGCCTTGCCCGCCGCGTACAGGGAGTTGCCGGGCCAGGCGCGCTGCCCCACCGAGGTCGTCACGTTCACCACCACGCCCCGGCGCTCCGTGAGCGCGGGCAGCGCGGCCTGCGTGAGCAGCACGGGCGCGAGGAGGTTGGTCTCCAGCAGCGGCCGTACCGACGCGCGCGTGTAGCCGCCCAGCGAGTCGGTGGTGACGACGCCCGCGTTGTTGACGAGCACGTCGATCCGGCCGTACCGCTCCAGGGCGGCCCGTACGACGGTCCCGGGACCGTCCTCGGCGGTCAGGTCGGCGGGCAGGGGCGTGATGCCGGGGTGGCCCTCGGCGGTCTCGGCCAGGGGCGCGGCCCGGCGGCCGACGGCGACGACCCGGGCGCCCTCGGCGGCGAACGCGCGCGCGGTGGCCCGGCCGATACCGGTGCCGGCTCCGGTGACGAGGACGATACGGGGGTCCTGGGAGTGGCTGTTCTCGCTCATGCCGGGATCGTCGGACCCTGACGCCAGTGACAAGGTCAAGCACGGCCGACGGCACGCACTCACGAACGCGCCGAGATTGTCCGGTAATTGCCTGATTGACTCCCATGTGGTGTGCGCCGACGGGAAGTTACCGTGGTGAGCGGAACGATCCGCCCCCCACCCGAGGTGCGGACCAGGGCGAGCGAGAGGGACGTACCGTGACGCGTCTGAGGGGCGGCGGAGCGGTCACCGCCGCGGCCGTGACCGTACTGGCCGTCGTGACCGGCTGCACGGACACGCACACCGGCGGCGGCCTGGGACCGGAACCCGTCGGCCGCGGGGGCGCGGCCCTGACCGCCGTCGACTCACTGACCGTCAAGGGGCGCGCTCCCAGGACCGGTTACTCCCGGGAGCGGTTCGGCACCGCCTGGGCGGACACCGACTCCAACTCCTGCGACACCCGCGACGACATCCTCAAACGCGACCTGAAGGAGGTGAGGTTCACCGGCGGCACCTGCAAGGTCTCCTCCGGTCTGCTGGACCCCGACCCCTACTCCGGCAAGGACATCACCTACCGGCGGGGCCGCAGCAAGGTCGACATCGACCATGTCGTCGCCCTGTCCGACGCCTGGCAGAAGGGCGCCAGGTACTGGGACCCCGGCAAGCGCATAGCGCTGGCCAACGACCCCCTCAACCTCCTCGCGGTCGACGCGGGCACCAACCGCGGCAAGGGAGACGGCGACGCGGCCACCTGGCTCCCGCCCAACAAGGCCTACCGGTGCACCTACGTCGCCGCCCAGGTCGCGGTCAAGAAGAAGTACGGCCTGTGGGTCACCGCCGCCGAGCGGGCCGCCATGAAGAAGGTCCTCGCCGGCTGCCCGGAGCAGAAGCTCCCGACCGGCGGCAACCCGACCAGGGCACCCGAGCGTTTCCGGGCCCGGTGACCCGCCCGGCGGCCGGGTAAATCGCTGTCTCCCCCTGAGGATCACCGCTTACCGTGACCGGTATGGACATCAAGGTGAGCAGCCTCGCCGAGCGGCCCGACCGGCTGCCGGAGGTACTCGGCATGCCCGACACCTGGCCCGAGTTCGTCACCAACGACCTTGTGGGCAACACCCACTACGGCCGCATCCCCACCGAGCTGCCGGACTACGCGCTGTTCGCCGAGGACGAGGACGGCCAGGTCGTCGCCCACGCCTACAGCGTGCCGTTCGCCCTCGACGTCGAGGGCCGGCGCACGCTGCCGGCCCGGGGGTGGGACCAGGTCCTGGCGTGGGCCTTCGCCGATCTGCGGCGCGGCACCCGCCCGGACACCGTGAGCGCGATCTCGGTCACCATCGCCCCGCACGCCCAGGGCCGCGGCCTGTCGGCCGTCATGCTCTCGGCGATGCGGGACACGGCCCGCGCCCGCGGCTTCCGCGAGGTCGTCGCCCCCGTCCGCCCGAACGCCAAGCACCGCGAGCCGCACACCCCGATCACCGAGTACGCCCGCCGGGTCCGCCCCGACGGACTGCCCGAGGATCCGTGGCTGCGCGTCCACGCCCGGGCCGGCGCCACCATCGACTCCGTCGCCCCGGCCTCCATGACCGTGGCCGGCTCGCTGGAGGAGTGGCGCCGCTGGACCGGGCTGCCCTTCGACACGGCGGGCGAGATCGAGGTGCCCGGCGCCCTGGTCCCGGTCCGCTGCGAACCGGAGCGCGGGTACGCCGTCTACGTCGAACCCAACGTGTGGATGCGGCACCGGCTGTGACCTGACGCCGGGCTTCCGCTCCGGCGCCAGGTCACAGAGGCCGGGGGGGCACTGATGGCCCCCCGGCGGGTCACGCGCCCGACTTGCCCTTCAGGGAGTCCACGACCCGGGTCGTCACCTTCTTCGCGGCGGCGGCACCGTTGTCGCTGCCCGCGGTCGACAGCACGGTGACCACGTCGTTGCCGGAGCGCGCCGCGATCAGCGTGGTGCCGGTCTCCCACGTGCCGCTGGTCAGTGTGATGGTGAAGGCCTCGTCGCCGAGCCCGGCCGTGGACCGGCCCGTCACCTTCACCTTGGCGTGCGTGTCCGTGTCCGTGAAGGTGGCGCACTCGGTCGCGACGGACCGCAGTTCCTTCATCACGGTCTTCGCCGTGCTGCCCTGGAACGCGTCGATCTCCTGGGCCACTGCCTCGGTCTCGTCCTGGTTCGCGTAGTCGTTCTGCGCGAAGGACACGCCGCCCTCGAAACCGGTCACCTGGATCCAGGACGTGCCCAGCAGCCGGGTGCAGTCCGGCTTCGCGGTCTTCCTGCTGGACGGCGTGAGGAACTTGTCGCCGCTGTCCGAGGCGCCGTCGGACTGGAGGGTGAGCCCGGCCGGGAAGGCCGACGCGGGCGCCAGCGCCTTCTTGAGCTGCGTACCGGTGAGGAGACCGGCGTTGGGGTTCTTCGCCTTGGCCGGCTTGGCGCTCGCACCGGAGTCCGGGGAGGAGTCGGACGAGCCGGAGGAGCAGGCGGACAGGGCCAGAGGGAGGGCCGCGACGGCGAGCAGCGTGACGGCACGGGACGAGAGACGCATGACTGACAGTCCTTCAGAGGTGGTGAAACGGGGGTGTGTGAAACGTGGTATGTGGAGCGGAGTGTGTGGAGTGGGGGGTGTGACGGGGGTGTGGATGACGGCGCGTGGGCCGGCGGTGGGGGTCAGGCCTTCTTCCAGTCGCCGCAGCCGCTCGTCTTGAAGTAGGCGTCCGACGGGCTGATGGTCACGACGGCCGTGCCGGTGACGTTGTTGTTCGCGATGATCGAGTCCAGGCCGTGGTCGGCGTCCTTCGTCCGCTCCCAGTAGCAGGAGTCGTCGGCGTTCCCGGTCGACCTGTAGGTGCCCGGCGCGATGTCCGTGCCCACCTTGTACATGCCGCCGTCGCCGTCCATCGAGGAGCCGGGCGTGCCCTTCGCCTTCGGGTCCACGGCCTCCCAGTCCGCGCAGCCACGGGACTTGAACAGCTTGTCGGTGGGCTTGACGGTCACGTAACTCGTGCCGCTGACGTTGTCGTTGGCGAGCATGGAGTCCAGCTCGCCGGAGGCGTCCTTGGCGCGCTCCCAGTAGCACAGGTCGTCGGTGTTGCCGGTCGTGCGGTACGTCCCCGGCTGCACGTCGGAGCCGACCTGGTACTCGCCGTCGCCTCCGAAGGCGGCCTTCTTCTCCTCGGCCGCCTGCGCGCCGTCCGAGTCCTTCTTGCCGCCGGACGTGTGCTCGGCCGAGGCCGAGGAGCCCTTGGCGCCGCCCTTGTCGCCGCCGCCCTTGCCGTCACCGCCGGCGTTGGCGGACACGGCACCGATGACGGCGATTCCCACGACGGCACCGAGCGCGACCTTGGCCTTCATACCCATGGCGAACCCCTCCCCGAGTCGGCGGCCTCCCCCTCCGGTGGCCGCTCGTTCGCTGGGTCAATAAGACCAGAGCCTGTGAACCGAGTCAACACGGTTCACAGGATGAGGGAAGTACACGCCCGTGAACTCAGGGCACTTGTGTACGCCGGTATGCTCGGCGCACCACGGGACGAGGGGAGCAAAGCCGGTGCAGGACAACGCGACAGAGGTGACCGCGGCCGGTATCGCGCGGCTCGCCGGAGTGGGCCGTGCCGCGGTCAGCAACTGGCGCCGCCGGCACGCCGACTTCCCGAAACCGGTCGGCGGCACCGAGACCAGCCCCTCCTTCGCGCTCGCCGAGGTTGAGGCCTGGCTGCGCAAGCAGGGGAAACTCGCCGAAGTCCCGCTGCGCGAACGGGTCTGGCAGCAGCTGGCCGGTCACCCGGACGGCCCGTTGACGGCCCTGGTGCACGCCGGGTGCGCGCTGCTGCTG
>NZ_MUMF01000464.1:15921-16133 GCF_002155905.1 Streptomyces tricolor
CACGGCCGGAGTCGGCGGTGGGAATGCTGTGGGCGGAGCCGGCGGTGTGAACGCTGTGGCTGACCCCGATGGTGTGAACTCGGCTGTCACGCCTCCCGCTGTGAACTCATCACCAGCCTCGACCCCTGTGAACACCGAACGGTCAGTTCACAACGCCCCGAGGGTTCACGAAACACCGACCCCGGCCGGCCCGGCGCCGACCGGCCCCACCC
>NZ_MUMF01000465.1 GCF_002155905.1 Streptomyces tricolor
TGCTGTGGGGCTGGGCCGGGGTCGGCCTGTTCGTGCTCTGCGTCGGCCTCGCGCTCGCCGAGGTCACCAGCGCCTATCCGACCTCCGGCGCCCTGTACTACATGGCCGACCGGCTCGGCGGCCGGCGCTGGGGCTGGTACACCGGCTGGCTGAACCTGCTCGGCCTGCTCGGCGCGATCGCCGGCATCGACTACGGCGCCGCCCTGTTCACCGGCGCGTTCGCCAACCTCCAGTGGGGTTTCGAGCCGACGCCCGGCAAGACCTTCGTGATCTTCTGCGCCATCCTGCTGCTGCACGCGGTGCTGAACCTGTTCGGCGTCCGCCTGGTCAGCCTGCTCAACTCGATCAGCGTGTGGTGGCACCTGGCGGGCGTCGCGCTGATCGTCGGCGCGCTGGCGGTCTTCCCCGACCACCACCAGTCGCCGTCCTTCGTGTTCACCGAGTTCGCCAACGAGACGGGCTGGTCCAACCCGCTGTACGTGGCGGCGATCGGCCTGCTCCTGGCGCAGTACACCTTCTCCGGCTACGACGCCTCCGCCCACCTGTCCGAGGAGACCTCGCACGCCTCGGTGGCCGCCTCCCGCGGCATCGTCCGCGCCATCTGGGCGTCCTGGCTCGCCGGTTTCGTGCTGCTGGCCGGGCTGACCTTCGCCATCCAGGACTACGACGCCACCCGCACCACCGACACCGGGGTGCCGCCCGCCCAGATCCTGCTCGACGGCCTCGGCACCGACGGCGCGAGCGCCCTGCTGCTCGTCGTGATCGTCGCCCAGCTGTTCTGCGGCAACGCCGAGGTCGCGGCGGCCAGCCGGATGGTGTTCGCGTTCAGCCGGGACGGGGCGCTGCCCGGTTCGCACCTGTGGCGCAAGGTGAGCGACCGCACCCAGACCCCGGTCGCGGCCGTCTGGCTGTCCGTCGCCGTGGCCTGCGTGCTCGCCCTGCCGTCGCTGTACTCGACGACGGCGTACAACGCGGTGACCGCCATCAACGTCATCGGCATCACCCCGGCCTACGCGATCCCCGTGTTCCTGCGGCTGCGCGCCGGCGACCGCTTCCAGCGGGGGCCCTGGCACCTGGGCCGCTGGAGCAGGCCGGTCGGCTGGATCGCGGTCGGGTGGGTGGCCTGTGTGACGGTCCTGTTCTGCCTGCCGCAGGCGTCGCCGGTCACGGTCAGCACGATGAACTACGCCTCCGTCGCCCTCGCCGTGGTCCTGGTCCTCGCCACCGCCTGGTGGTACGTCGCCCGCCGGTCGTACGGCACCCCCACCACCGCGGCGTACGGCAGCGACCGCGACCAGGCGGACCTCGCGGAGGGCATCGTCTGAGCGGTGCCCGAAGAGCGCCGGTCCCGGTACGAACTGGTGTGCCGGATACGGCAGGATGAGCGAGCGCGCCGGTCACCGGAGTTCCTTCGGCCGGCGCGATCGCACATCCCGGACATCGAGCAGGTGACAACGTGACGACACTTCACAAGTGGTTCTCCACAGCGGCCGTGCGCCCCGGAGGTGACCGGTGAACCGCACGCTGACCCTGGACGACCTCGTCCTCGCCGGAATCGCCCTGGGGGCGGGACTGGTGCTCGCCTTCATGTCGCGGACCCTGCTGCGCTGGCTGGCCAAGCACGCCAAGCGGACCCGCTGGAGCGGTGACGACGTCATCGTGGACGCGCTGCGCTCGGTCGTCCCGTGGGCGGCGATCGCGGGCGGCGCGGCGGCGGCGACGGCCGTGCTGCCGTTCACCCGGACCGTCCAGCACCACGTCGACCAGGTGCTCCAGGTCTGGCTGATCGTCGTGGTGACGTTCTCCGCGGCCCGGGTGATCGCCGGTCTGGTCCGTACGGTCACCCAGTCCCGCTCGGGGGTCGCGGGCTCGGCGACCATCTTCGTCAACATCACCCGGGTACTGGTCCTGGCGATCGGTTTCCTGGTCGTCCTGCAGACCCTCGGCATCTCCATAGCGCCGCTGCTCACCGCCCTGGGCGTGGGCGGTCTGGCCGTCGCCCTGGCCTTGCAGGACACGCTCGCCAACCTCTTCGCGGGCATCCACATCCTGGCCTCCAAGACGGTCCAGCCGGGCGACTACATCCGGCTGAGCAGCGGCGAGGAGGGGTACGTCGTCGACATCAACTGGCGTCAGACGACGGTCCGCCAGCTCTCCAACAACCTGGTGGTCATCCCCAACGGCCAGCTCGCCCAGGCCAACATGACCAACTACACGCGCCCCGAGCAGGAGCTGACGATCCTGGTGCAGGTCGGGGTGAGCTACGACTCCGACCTGGAGCACGTCGAGCGGGTGACCGCGGAGGTGGTCACGGAGGTCATGGCGGACGTCACGGGCGCCGTCCCCGAGCACGAGCCGGCCATCCGCTTCCACACCTTCGGCGACTCCCGGATCGGCTTCACGGTGATCCTCGGCGTCGGCGAGTTCAGCGACCAGTACCGGATCAAGCACGAGTTCATCAAGCGCCTGCACCGGCGCTACCGCGAGGAGGGCATCCGCATCCCGGCCCCCACCCGCACGGTCTCCCTCCAGCAGGGCCCGGCGGTGATCCCGCAGCAGCGGAGCGGGGAGGGCGTCACCGGCGGGGCGACCGTGGCCGACTAGGTCGTTTTGCTTCCTTCGGATCACCTGGCTGACCCGATGAAGACGGCGGCGAGGTGGAGTCCTGCGAGGTGGACGGTGGCGGCCTTGTCGTAGCGCGTGGCGAGGCCGCGCCATTGCTCGAGCTTGTCGATGCACCGCTCGACGGTGTGCCGCTGCTTGCGGGGCCTCGCGGTCAAAGGCCGGTGGGCGGCCACCCCGACGGCCGAGCCGCTTGCGGTGGGCGGCCTGGTCGGCGGGCTGCGGAATGCCCGCCCGGATCCCGGCCAGGTGGCGGCCAAGCCGTACAAGCTGC
This sequence comes from Streptomyces tricolor, assembly GCF_002155905.1. Classification (GTDB taxonomy): domain Bacteria; phylum Actinomycetota; class Actinomycetes; order Streptomycetales; family Streptomycetaceae; genus Streptomyces; species Streptomyces tricolor. The sequence continues at coordinate 2,897 of NZ_MUMF01000465.1, forward strand.
CGGTCAAGGCCCTGGGCCGCTCGGCCGAGGTGGCCGTGGCGAAGTACGCCTGGTCCGGCCGGGAGCGCCTGGGGATCCTCCGGATCCGCGACGACGTCCTGGTCCTGCACGCCATGCGCCGGCCGGACGAGATCCGCGACCCGGCCGAGTCGCGCCCGCCGCCGACCGAGGTCACCGAGGAGGAGATCCCCGGCGCGCTGGCGCTCATGGACACCCGTGACCACCGACAAGCTGGAGGGGGGAGGAGTGCACCGACCGGTACACCGAGGCGATCGCGCAGATCACCGAGGCGAAGCGGGAGGAGAAGCCGCTTCCGCAGGCCTCGGAGCCGCAGGCGCCGACGCAGGTCCTGGACCATGGCGGCGCTGCGGGAGTCGGTGCAGAAGGCCAAGGCGTCCCGGACCGGGGACGCAGGTCCGGGGGGTGCATGACCTGCCGGCGCCGACGAGGAAGACGGCCGCGAAGAAACAGCCGGCCAGGTTGCGCGGCTAGGGCCTGTCTCCTTGAAGGGCTATGGGCGCCATTCCTGCTGGTAGGCGGGGTGCTCGGCGTATGACTGGCCAAGGACTCGCAGCGCGTATGCCAGCCCGGTCGAGCGGGAGTCCGAGGAGTCCATGGCTTTGTAGTCGTTCGCCAGTTGCTCGATCAGGTCGAGCATGGGGAGATGGCTGTCGAGAAGTGCCTCGCCGCCCAGGGTGCCGGCCACGTAGGCATAGGCGTGGTTGTCGTCCATGACACGTGCGACGAGGAACTCCACAAGATCGTCCATGCAGCCATCTTCGCGGGCAAGGCGCTTCGGCGGTCAAGCGGCGGTCCAGATGAGGATCGCGGCGAGGTGGAGTGCGGCTTGGTAGGCGATGGCGAGCTTGTCCGTTCGCATGGCCAGGCCGCGCCACTGCTTGAGTCGGTTGATGCACCGCTCGACGGCGTTGCGCTGCTTGTACGCCTCGGCGTCGAAGGCCGGTGGTCGGCCTCCGCCGCGGCCTCGTCTCAGACGGTGGCCGACCTGGTCGGACGGCTGGGGGATGACAGCGCGGATTCCGCGCCGGCGGAGGTGATTGCGGATCGCGCGGGATGAATACGCGCGGTCCGCCAGGACGGCATCGGGTCGGGTCCTCGCTCGTCCGAGTCCGCTTCGCGGAACACGAATGCCTGCCATGACGGTCTCGAAGGCCGGGGCGTCGCCCGCCTGGCCTGCGGTGATACGGAGGGCCAGGGGCCGTGCACGGCTATCGCTGGCAAGGTGGACCTTCGTGCTCAGGCGCCGCGGGAGCGTCCGAGGCCATGATCGTCAGGTTCGGCCCGACTTGGCGCCCCCTTTTCCTGGCTCCGGCGGCGTGCTGGTGGGCCCGGCAGACGGTGGAGTCCACCGAGACGGTCCAGCCGATGTCGGCATCAGCGTCGGCCGCTGCCAGAACTGCGGCGAGGATGCGTTCCCAGGTTCCATCCACGGCCCACCTGATCAGCCGTTTGTGAGCAGTCTGGAACGAGCCGAGCTCGTCCGGCAGGTCCCGCCAGGGAGAGCCGGTGCGGTACTTCCACGCGATGGCTTCCAGGGTCCGGCGGTGGTCGGCCCATCGCCGACCGCGGACCGGATCGGCCGGCATCAGCGGCTCGACCCGGTCCCACATCGCATCAGTGATCGCTAATCGGACGGACACATCCGATCAACTGACCAACTGATCAAAGAGACACGCTCAACCCTCGCGCGCCGGAAGACGCGGCCACCACGCGGAAGGACCGCGGCGGGCGCGGCGCCGCGGACTGCACACCAGCTGGCGAGGGAACGGCCGTTCCGTCGGCGGGGCGTCGTCTCCGTCCGCGGCGCGGCTGGTCAGCGGCTGTGGTCCGGGGAGTAGACGCTGAGGTCGCCGTAGGCCGACAGAACGGCGGCCAGGTCATCGGGTTCGTGCCGCAGCGTGGTGTCCAGGAAGGCGAGCGTGGTCGCGGCGACAACGTGCGAGCCATCGGTGCGGCCCAGAGAGCCGACTATCGAGGGCACAGGCGGCAGGTACAGGGGGCCGTCCATGAAGGTGAGATGTGCGGCGCCGGGGATGGTGAGCCGATAGCTCGTCACGGTGTTGAGCTTGAGGACCTTGGTGAGGCGGGGTATGTACTGCGGGTCGGTGTCCGGGGTGATCCCCTGGGTGAGCGCGAGCGCCGGCTGGTGCAGGGAGCGGGAGGTGGGGTCGTAGGGATAGCCGTCCAGATCGATGACGGCGTCGAACCGTCGGTCCTGACGAGCTGCCTGCAGAGCCGAACCGCCGCCTATGGAGTGGCCGGTCACCGCGGCCCGGCCGGTGTCCAGACGCCCGGTCAGCGGGCCCGTGATCTCGCCTCGGTCCAGACGGCCCAGCTGAGTGAGAACGAAGCTCAGGTCGGCGGCTCGAACCGTCGCCCAGCCGACTCCCAGCTTCTCGTCCTTCTCAGGGTCGCCGGTGGAGACGACCCTGGAGTTGACCGTCCGGCCGTCGGCGAGGACGACGGCGGCGGAGTCGTACGGGTGGTCGAGGCCGGCAACCACATAGCCGTGGCTGGCCAGTTCCTCCGCCCAGGCGGTGTTCTGGGTGCGCACGCCGCCCAGTCCGGGAGAGAACAGCACGACCGGGTACCGTCCGCCCCCGCCGGCCACCGGAGCGTGGAAGACGGAATGGCTGTGGGCGTGCGGGACGCCGTCGACCAGGAAGCCGGGCAGGCCGACATGGCGGGCGAGAGCGTCGGAGACGGTGCGCGCCTCGTGCTCCGTGCGTCCGAGATACTGGGCCCGTTGTGCGCTTGCGGGGCTCTTCTGCGCGGGATACCAGAGCTGGACCACGACCGTGCGCCGGTCGTGCGGGTCGGCGGTGGCAGTCTCGGGGCGGTGCGGGTCGGTCCACTGCATCACGCGGGTGCCGACCGCGAAGCGGCCCGACGGTTCGGGGAACACGGGTACGGGAAAGGCCCAGGCCGCCACCGGACCCGCGGCGATCAGGCCGGCGCAGGCCACCGACCCCGGCAACGCCTGCCACCATCGGGCCCGCCACGCCGTCCGGCCGGCACGGCGTCGCAGCAGGGGAGAGAGGGCGAACGGCAACACGATGGCAGCACCCGCCAGTACCGGCAGCATCTGCCAGCGGACCCCCACCACACCCAGCACGATCGCGGGCGGCGGGAAGCCAGCGCGCCACCACCAGCGTGACGGCACCCAGCAAGACAAGGAATTCCAAAGGGGACATGTACAGCCCCGCGATGATCTCGGTCACCCGGTCATCCTCAGGGCGGCACACGCAAGGCCACATCGATCCTGGGTCGCTCTCGCATGCAACCGGAGTCGCAGTCGGGCACGCCAGGTGAATGACCGCTGTGCGACCGCGGAAGGAAGCAGGACTCCTCCTGCGGTCGTACCCCGGCGCGGTGCCATCAGACGGTGGACCCATGTGCTCGACGAGCCCGCGGCCTACCGTGACAGGGCCGCGGTTCACGCCCGGGCGCGCGAGGCGTGCCCTCCTTGTACCCGACGTACCCGACCCGGCTACCGCTGTAGGCGGTGGTGGCCCCTGCCAGGGTCACCATGATGTGGGAGGAACTGCGCGAGCAGCACCTCGCCGGCCTCGCTCGCCGGCGCCCGGCCGTCGCCTGACGGCGGCGCAGTACGGCGGGCCGGCCACCTGGCGGAACACGGTCTCCGGCACGTCCTCGCCGAGGCGGGCGCGGGCCCGGCACAGCGACGACCGGATCACCCGCGCGAGGGCCCGGCTGCCCGGGATGCCGCTGGTCAGCACGCGCAGCACCTCCTCGTACGACTCCCGGGCGAACAGGCACAAGGCCAGGACGAAGTGCACGACCAGCCTCGCCGGCAAGAGGCGGCGCCGCTAGCGGCCTGCCCCCCCCGACACCGGCATGATCCGAACGACAGGCCCCGGAGCGCGGTCGGCCGCCCGGCACCCCGGCGTTCGGCGGCGCTCCCCGGAGCCCCTCGTGGGAGCGACCGGCGATCTTGGGCATCCGTAGCCAGGAGATCGTCGTCGCCGTCAGGAGGAAGCCGGCATGACCATACCCGTGCGCCAGGGCCGACGGGCGGAGCGCCGCCGGCGCTTCGACCTGCGCAGCACCGCGATGTTCTTCCTGCTGCTCGCGATCATCTGGTGCGTCCTTGCGTTCCTGGCGCGCACGGCGGCGGTCATGGTCGAGCGCCGCCCGGTGTGGGCCGGTGTCCTGGCGGTCCTCGGCCTGGCCGGCGCGCTGAGGTTCCGCTCCGGGTGGCGCCGCTTCTCCGCCGGGAGATACGCGCGCAGGGCCGCCCGGGCCCTGGAGGAGGCCGCCGACGAGGCTTCCGAGCACCTCGGCGCCACGGCGACGGAGGAGCCGGCCGCCCCCGCGGGGACCGGCGCGCCGGCCGAACCGACCGCGGAGACCGTGATCCTGGAGGAGCCCGCCGCTCCCCTCCTCGCGGCCGACTACGCCGAGCTGGACCCCGATGGCTTCGAGTACGCCATAGCGGAGCTGTGCGCCCGCGGCGGCTGCCGCGACGTGGAGGTGGTGGGGGGAGCCGGCGACCTCGGGGCGGACGTCGTCGCCATCGCCCCGGACGGGCGGCGCGTGGTCATCCAGTGCAAGCAGTACGGCGACGGGAACAAGGTCGGCTCGCAGGACGTGCAGCGCTTCGGGGGGACCTGCTTCACCATCCACGAGGCCGACGTCGCGGCGGTCGTCACCACGAGCGACTTCACGGCGCCCGCCCTCGAGTACGCCCGGCAGTGCGGGATCGTCTGCCTGAACGGCGACGAGCTGGAGGCCTGGCGCCGGGGCACCGGCGGC
>NZ_MUMF01000466.1 GCF_002155905.1 Streptomyces tricolor
CGTCGGCGTCCAGCGCGGACAGGGCGGTGCTCTCCTCCGCCAGGCCGGCGCCCACCGCCTCGTCGATCAGCCGCAGCCCTTCCTCGGTGAGGGTCACCTTCAGGCCGCGCCGGTCGTGCGGGTCGGGGGAGCGGCGCAGCAGTCCCGCGCGCTCCAGCTTGTCGAGTCGTCCGGTCATCCCGCCGGTGGTCAGCATGAGGGTGGCCGACAGCTCGCGGGGCGAGAGGGTGTACGGCTCGCCGGAGCGGCGCAGGGTGGCCAGGACGTCGAACTCGCCGCGGGAGATGCCGTACGGCTTGTAGGCCCGCTCCATCCGGTCGCCCATCGCGCGCGAGAGCCGGAAGATGCGGCCGAACACCTCCATCGCCCGGGTGTCCAGGTCCGGCCGCACCCGGGCCCACTGCTCGATGATCGCGTCGACGGCGTCCGCTGGCTGTTGCTGCATGCGCAGAAGTATCGGCCCCTTTCCGCTCGTCCGCAAGAAAGCCACTTGCGAGTAAGTAGCTTAGGGCTAAGCTAATCAACAGCAACCCACTCTCCCGTCGCTCAGTCACGCTCCTCGGAAGGGGTCCGTCATGGCCGCCACCCGTCCGGCCGGAACAACCGCCGTCATAGCCGTCACCGCCCTCGCCCCCGTCTCCTGGGGCACCACCTACGCGGTCACCACCGAGTTCCTGCCGCCGGACCGCCCCCTGTTCACGGCCCTGATGCGGGCCCTGCCCGCCGGTCTGCTGCTGCTCGCCCTCACCCGGGTGCTGCCGCGCGGGACCTGGTGGGCCAAGGCGGCGGTGCTCGGGGCGCTGAACATCGGCGCCTTCTTCCCGCTGCTGTTCGTCGCGGCGTACCGGCTGCCCGGCGGGATGGCCGCGGTGGTCGGCTCGGCCGGGCCGCTGCTCGTCGTCGGGCTCTCCGCGCTGCTCCTCGGACAGCGGCCGGAGCCGCGCACGCTGCTCACCGGGCTGGTGGCCGCGCTCGGAGTCAGCCTCGTCGTGCTGAAGGGGGCCGGCGCGCTCGACCTCGTCGGCGTCCTCGCGGCCCTCGCGTCCACCGCCGCCATGGCCGCCGGCACCGTCCTGACCAAGCGCTGGGGCCGGCCGG
>NZ_MUMF01000467.1 GCF_002155905.1 Streptomyces tricolor
GACACCGAGCAGCACCAGCGGGAAACGGGCGTGCGCCTCGGGGGCGTACGGCAGCCAGGATGTGACCGGGCCGCCGCCGCGCGCCTTGGGGGCCGGGTGGTAGGGGTGGCCGGTGAGCAGGGACTGCTCCGAGCGCAGATACGGGTCCGCGGGCGCCGTGGCCCGCGCGCGGGCGGTGAGCAGGGCGGCCACGGCCTCCCGGCTGTCGATCATCTCGGCGGGCAGGTCGCCGCCGGGCAGCCCGGTGTGCCGGCGCAGTTCCTCGGCGACCAGTTTCACCAGTTCCGGGTGGCCGATCCGGCGCCAGGTGCCGGCGGTGCACAGCTCGGGGTCCGTGGGGCGCCGCCCGGCGCGCACGCGCAGCAGCCGGCCGCCCGGCAGCCGGTGGACCCGGTGTTCCCCGGTGCCCGGGAGCGGCTCGGCCACCTCCCTGAGCAGGCAGTTCAGCAGGGGCGCGGTCGCGTACGCGTCGGCGCGGCGGCCGACGGCACCGGTGGGGGGTGTGAGGTCCACGCGATCCATTCGTTCGTCGTCCAGGGGCCCGCGGTCTTCCCCGCGCACGCCGGGTGCGCCGTCCGGGAGCCGGTGACGATCAGTATGGCTGCCGTCCCGGACAATCGTGCCGTGCCCCGTGTACCCGAGGAGCCGACCGTGCACCGTCCCCCCACCGCCGAGGCCGCGATCGCCGAGGAGCTGGCCGCCGTCCGGCCCGGCCTGCTGCCGCGGTACACGGCTCGGCTGCCGGGTGCCCGCGCCGCCGTGCTGACCCGGCTGTGGCGGGCGCTCGCCCATGAGCCGCTGCCCTGGCTCACCGGCCGCGAGTCCGGGGCGCACGGTCTGGCGCTGCGCCTGGCCGACGGCCGGACCCTGCGCGGGCCGCGCGCGGACCCGTACGCCACGCGCGCGTACGTCACCGCCGTACGTCTGGACCGGGAGCGGTACGAGGATCCGGCGCGGCTGGTCGCGGCGCTCGGGGTGCCGCACGGGTCGGCGTTCGCGGCGGAACTGGCGCACAGCGTGGCCTCGCTGGCGCTGTCCCGGGCCGGCGCGGATCACCCGAAGGAGTGGCCGGAGAAGGACTGGGAGTGGGAGCAGCGGGTGGTCGACGGGCATCCGTTCCACCCCAACTGCCGTTCCCGGCCCGGTTTCTCGGTGGCGGACCAGCTGGCATACGGCCCGGAGCACGGGCCGGTGGTGGAACTGGGCACGGTGCCGGCAGCGGCGGCCGACTGCCTGCTGTCCGGCACCTGGCCGGACGAACTCCGCGACGGCGCGCGGCTGCTGCTGCCGGTGCACCCGTGGCAGGCCGCGCACGTGCTGAAGCGGCCGTACGACCGCTGGCGCCCGGCCCGGCCGCTGATGTCCCTGCGCACGCTGGCGCTGCCCGGCGGCCCGCACGTGAAGACGGCGCTGAGCGCCCGGCTGACGTCGTCGGTGCGGGACATCTCCGTGTCCTCGGTGCGGTCGGCCGCGGCCCTGTCCGCCTTCGCCGAGGACCTGGCGGCGCGCACCGACGGCCTGCTGCACATCACCCGCACGCTCGGCGCGGCCACGGCCGACTCGCCCGACCTGGCGGCGCTGCTGCGGGAGTCGCCGGAGGTGTACGCGGCACCGGGCGAGCGGGTCCTGCCGGTGGCCGCCCTCGCCACCACGTCCCTGCCCGAATCCCCCGCCTGGCTGGCCGCGTTCACCCGGCTGGCGCTCACCGTGGGGCTGCGGCTGCTGGACCTCGGGGTGGCCCTGGAGGCCCACGGGCAGAACCTCCTGGTCGTCCTGTCGGCCGACGGCACCCCGCTGCGGCTGGTCTACCGCGACCTGGCCGACATCCGGATCAGCCCCGCCCGGCTGGCCCGCCACGGCATCGCGCCGCCCGCCCTCACCGGCCGCCCGATCACCGACGACGAAACCGCCCTGCGCCGCAAGCTGTTCGGCTCGCTGGTGGCGGGCGCCCTGGCCGCCACGGCGGGCTCGGGCCCGGCGCTCGCCACCGCTCTGGCCACGGCCGTACCGGATCTCCCGCACACGCCCGATCTCCTGGCACTGCGTCAGCAGCCGCTGCCCACCAAGGCCCTGACCCTGATGCGGCTGTCCCCGCGGACACCGGGCGACCAGTGGACGGTGCTGCCGAACCCGCTCGTTTTGGAGGGTGACCCGTCTGATCAATAAGATCCGGCGATGATCAGAAGACAACGGCTGGCGGCGGGCGTAGGCGCTCTGCTCGCCGCCCTGACGGCCGGGCTCGCGTGCCCCGCCGGAGCGGTCGCCGACGAGACGGAGCAGGCCGCTCCGAAGGTCGAACTGGTGCTGGACGTCAGCGGATCCATGCGCGCCCGCGACATCGACGGCGGCACCCGGATGGCCGCGGCGAAGCAGGCGTTCAACGAGGTGCTGGACGCGACGCCGGAGGAGGTCCAGCTCGGTATCCGCACGCTGGGCGCCAACTACCGCGGCAACGACCGCAAGGAGGGCTGCAAGGACACCGAGCTGCTCTACCCGGTGGGCCCGCTGAACCGGACCGACGCGAAGACGGCCGTGGCCACGCTGGCGCCGACCGGCTGGACCCCGATCGGGCCCGCGCTGCTGAAGGCGGCGGACGACCTGGACGGTGGCTCCGGCACCCGCCGTATCGTCCTGATCAGTGACGGCGAGGACACCTGCCAGCCGCTCGACCCGTGCGAGGTGGCCCGGGAGATAGCCGCCAAGGGCATCGGGCTGACCATCGACACCCTCGGCCTGGTGCCGGACGCCAAGACCCGTGACCAGCTCAGCTGCATCGCGGACGCGACCGGCGGCACCTACACCGACGTCCGGCACAAGGACGAACTGTCCGACCGCGTGGGCCAGTTGGTCGAGCGGGCGGCCGATCCGGTGGTGACGCCGGTGGCGACCGAGGGCGCGGACCGGTGCGAGAAGGCGCCGGCGCTCACGTCCGGGCTGTACACGGACCGCGTGGAGTTCGGGCAGCAGCGCTGGTACAAGGTCGACGTGAAGCCCGGCCAGGAGCTGCGCGCCTCGGTGAGCGTGGCGGACGACCGGGCGGTGAACCCGAACTACGGGGTGCTGCTGCGGGCGGTGACGGTGCACGGCCGGGAGATCGTGCGCGGCGAGGCCGCCGGCACCGGCCGTACCGACGTCATCTCCACCGGTCTGCGCTATCCGAAGCGGGACAGCGACGACGACGAGGCGCCCGCGGAGACGGTGTGCCTCCAGGTGACCAGCTCCTTCTCGGCCGCCGCCGGGGTCAAGACGACCCCCGGCCTGCCGCTGGAGCTGACCGTCGACGTCGTGGACGGGCCGTCGGGGCACCACGACGTGGCCGCCTTCGGTCTGGGCCGCGGCTGGTGGCTGCTGGGTCTGCTGGTGCTGATCGGCTTCCTCGCCGGTCTGCTGTGGGGCTGGCTGTCGCGCTGGCGGGTCGCGGTCTGGAGGACGAACTGATGCGGATCACACGTGCGTTGGGCGCCGCGCTGCTGGCGCTGGGGCTGGCCGCCGGGCCGGCCGCCGCGGACTCCTCGCCCTCGCCGGGCGCCTCCGCGGACGGGGACGCGCCCACCCAGGCGGGCACCTCCTTCCGCACGGCGACGGAGATCGAGCAGGGGCAGCGGGCCACCGCCTCCGGTTCCACCGGTGACTACCTGTACTGGTCGTTCCCCGCGGACACCGGGCAGCGCCCCACCGTCAAGGCGACGGTGAAGCTCCCGGCCACGCACGGCGCCGAGACCTGGCAGCTCGACGTGTACGACGGGCTGCGGCGCCGCCAGGCCTGCCAGTACGGTGCCCAGACCCGTACCGCCGCGCAGGGCGCCGCCTCGGTCGAGCTGGCCTGCGTCATGCGCACGGTGCGCGGCTGGTCGGAGCCGTGGGCCGACGACCCGCTGCCGGGCACGTACTACGTCCGGCTGACGGTGGTGGACCTGGGCGCCGCCGACCTCGGCCAGCCGGTGCGGGCCGAGGTGCGCGTCGACGCCAAGGACATCGGCGGCGCGGAGGCGGTGGACGGCTCGCTCGGCAAGCCGCTCGTTCCCGGTATCGCCGCCAAGTCGGCGCGGGACGAGGACGGTTCGAAGGACGCCGTGCTGTCCAGCTTCGGCCAGGACGACGGCTGGTCGTCCGGCTGGTGGTCCGACCGCTGGGTGTGGACCGGGATCGGCGGGGTGCTGGCCGCGCTCGCCGGGATCGGCGGGTACGCGCTGACGCGGGGGTCGGGACGGCCGTCGCGGGTGCCGCCGAACGTGTGATCCGTACGGCACGCGCCGCTCTGCGAAGGCCCGCGCGTACGGCACCGCCACCTCGTGAAGGCCCGCGCGTACGGCACGCGCCACCTCGTGAAGGCCCGCCCGTCCGGCGGGCCTTCGCCTGTGTCAGGCCTCGCGCAGCGCCTTGGCCACGGTGCCGTCCCCGGTCACCGCCACCCGTCCGGCCCGTACCGCGTCCGGCAGGCCCGTCTCCCCCCGCGCGATGGCCTCGCAGGTCGCCGCGTCCATCACCAGCCGCGCGTCCGGCTCGCCCGGCGCGGCCCCGTCGCCGTACACCGGCCCGTCCCCGGCGCCGACGCGGAGGTGGAAGTCGCCTTCCTCCAGGGAGACTTCGATCAGGGCGGCTTCGGCCAGGGCGACTCCGCCGACACCCTCGCTCTCCAGGGCCCGCAGCAGCGGCAGCGCGAACCAGTGCGCGCGCACCGCGTCGGTGGGCCGGCGCTCGCCCAGCTCCGCCTCGCCCCAGGTGCCCAGCGCCTGGAGCACCGGCAGCAACTCACGTCCGCGCGCGGTGAGTTCGTACACGTAGGCCGCGCCCGGCGGGGGCAGCCGCCGCCGGGTGGTGAGGCCGTCCCGTTCCATGTCCTTCAGCCGTGAGGCGAGTACGTCCGTGCTCACGCCGGGCAGGTCCGCGTGCAGGTCCGTGTAGCGGCGGGGGCCGGCGAGCAGTTCCCGGACGATCAGCAGGGTCCAGCGGTCGCCGACGAGGTCGAGCGCGCGGGCTGCGGAGCAGTACTGGTCGTAGCTTCGGCGAGGTGACATGCGACGCAGTGTAGACGCGTTGTTGGACTTTCCAAGCTCCCACTTGGTAAAACCAAGCAACACGAGTTTCCGGAGGGGCGCATGGAGTTCCGGCAGTCCAACAAGCTCAGCGAGGTGTGCTACGAGATCCGCGGCCCGGTGATCGAGCACGCGAACGCGCTGGAGGAGGCGGGGCACAGCGTGCTGCGCCTGAACACCGGCAATCCCGCGGCCTTCGGGTTCGAGGCGCCGGAGGAGATCCTCCAGGACATGATCCGGATGCTGCCGCAGGCGCACGGCTACACGGACTCCCGCGGCGTCCTCTCCGCCCGCCGTGCGGTCGCCCAGCGCTACCAGACCCTGGGGCTCGACGTCTCCGTGGACGACGTCTTCCTGGGCAACGGCGTCTCGGAGCTGGTCTCCATGGCCGTCCAGGCGCTGGTCGAGGACGGCGACGAGATCCTCATCCCGGCCCCGGACTTCCCGCTGTGGACGGCCGTCACCACGCTGGCCGGCGGCAAGGCCGTCCACTACCTGTGCGACGAACAGGCCGACTGGAACCCGGACCTGGCCGACATGGCCGCGAAGATCACCGACCGCACCAAGGCCGTCGTCCTCATCAACCCGAACAACCCGACCGGCGCGGTCTACCCGAAGGAGATCGTCGAGGGCATCCTCGACCTGGCCCGCCGGCACGGCCTGATGGTGTTCGCCGACGAGATCTACGACCAGATCCTGTACGACGACGCCGTCCACCACTCGGCCGCCGCGCTCGCCCCCGACCTGGTCGTGCTCACCTTCTGCGGCCTGTCCAAGACCTACCGGGTGGCCGGCTTCCGCTCCGGCTGGCTGGTGGTCACCGGCCCGAAGCAGCACGCCAAGGACTACCTGGAGGGCCTGACCATGCTGGCCTCCATGCGACTGTGCGCCAACGCGCCCGCCCAGTACGCCATCCAGGCCGCGCTCGGCGGACGCCAGTCCATCCGCGAACTCACCCTGCCCGGCGGCCGGCTGCACGAACAGCGGACCGTGGCCTGGGAGAAGCTCAACGAGATCCCCGGCGTGTCCTGCGTCAAACCCAAGGGCGCGCTGTACGCGTTCCCGCGCATCGACCCCAAGGTGCACCCGATCCACGACGACGAGAAGTTCGTCCTGGACCTGCTGCTGCGCGAGAAGATCCAGGTGGTCCAGGGCACCGGCTTCAACTGGCCCTCCCCCGACCACTTCCGCATCCTGACCCTGCCGCACGCGGACGACCTGGAGGCGGCGATCGGCCGGATCGGCAGGTTCCTCAGCGGGTACCGGCAGTAGCCGCCTGGCCCGTTTCGCGCATTCGTGCGAAGATCACCCCCGTTGCCGACCGGGGGCCGCGCGCGAGACGGGCCCAGCCGCCGTCGGTGCGCGCCCGACCAGCGCCGCACCGCCCGCCTCCCCCGGCCCGGTACCGGCAGACCGGAAGGACCAGGGGGATCAGCCGTGCTCACGGACGGAAACGGAAGACGTCACACCACCGTCGCCCTGCTGTGCGCGGTGCTGTTCGGCCTCGCGGTACCGGCCGCGGGAGCCGCGGAGCCCGCGCCGCCCGGCCCCTCCGCAGGGCAGGAGGCACGGCAGGCCGCGCGGTTCTGGACCGCGCAGCGCATGGCCGACGCCCGGCCGCTGGACGCGGCGCGGCAGGCCCCGAAGCCGGCGCCGGGCCGGCCGGCCGCGGCGCGCCGCCCGCAGGCCACCGCGTTCAAGGGGACGCGGCTGGTGGGGACGTTCTTCGGCGCCGACGGGCCGCGCGGCACCACCTGGCACTGCACCGGCAGCGTGATCGACACCCGGGCGCGGAACATCGTCCTCACCGCGGCCCACTGCGCGCTGAACATGAAGGGCGACTACATCTTCGTCCCCCGGTTCGTGAAGGGCGCGGCCCCCGACCGGCAGCCGTACGGCATCTTCCACATCCAGCGGATCTTCATCGATCCCCGGTACGTGCCCGACCGCGGCTCGACCACCACCAAGAAGGCCGCGTCCGACCTGGACACCGCGTTCGCGCGGGTCTCGGCCAACCAGCGGGGGAAGTCCCTCCAGGACGCGGTGGGCGGCGGGCTGACCTTCACCCGGCCCGCCGGCTACACCCTGCGGAACGTCACCGTCGTCGGCTACCCCTCCCACCGGCACAACAGCGCCGGACGCGCCGTCAAGTGCACGGTGCCGACCACGCGGCTGCGCGGCTACCGGCAGCTGTCGATGACCTGCGGCGGCTACTACGGCGGCGTCTCCGGCAGCCCGTGGATCACCGACTACAAGGACGACGCCCGCGGCGGGCACGTCATCGGCAACCTCGGCGGCTACAACGGGGGCGGCAACGACGCCAACGTCGACTACATCAGCTACGCCACCGCGTTCGGCGCCGACGCCGCGAACCTCCTCGCCCACGCCGTCGCCGACCGGACCCCGCCCGCGGACCTGCCCCCGTACCGGGGTCTGAAGGGCGCCCTGCCCGGCGGCGCCGGGCGCTGGCGGAAGGCCGCGCTCATGGCCGGTGGTGACTACACCGGCGACCGGCACGGCGATCTGCTCGTGGTCTGGTCCGACGGCGGCGTCACCCTGCACCCGGGCGACGGCAAGGGCGGTTTCCGGGCCGAGCAGCGGCTGCGGCAGGCCAACTCCACCTGGACCCACGCCCGCGCCGTGACCGGCGGCACCTTCGCCGGCGACCGGGCCGGGCTGCTGGTGCGCTGGTCCGACGGCGAGGTCACCCTCTACCCGCAGCCCGGTCCGTCCGGCCTGGGCCGGGAGATCCGGATGGCGGCACCCGGCTCGGCGTGGAAGAAAGCCGTCCAGTTCACCGCCGGCGCCTTCGGGGACGGCGGCGGCACCGGGCTGCTGGTGCGCTGGGCCGACGGCGCGCTCACCCTGTACCCGCAGGTCGGGACCGGCGGCCTCGGCCCCGGGCAGCGGCTCCTGGCGGCGAACGGCACCTGGACCAAGGCCGCCCAGCTGACCGGGGGCGACTTCGGCGGCACCGCCGCCGGGGACCTGCTGGTGCGCTGGGCGGACGGCGCGCTCGACACGTACGCCGGCACCTCGTCCGCCGGGCTCGGCCCCAGGACCCGGATGCGCGGCCCGAACGGCCGGTGGCAGCAGGCGCGCGTGCTGACGGCCGGTGACTTCCTGCACGGCCGCGCGGGCGACGACCTGATCGTGCGCTGGTCCGACGGGGAGACCACGCTGTACGCCGACACCGGCGCCCAGGCCCTCGGCACCGAGCACCCGCTCGTCCACCCCGGCACCTGACCCGCGGCACCCGTCCGTCCCAGGGGGAACGATGTCCGCCACGATCCGACCGGCCGGCGCCCTCGCCGCACTCACGGCCGCCCTCGCCGCGCTGACGGCCGCCTTCGCCCTGACGGCCTGCGACACCGGCCCGGCGGCCGCGCCGGACGCCGCCGTGCCGCCCTGCCGGACCGCCTCGCTCACCTGGCGGCTGTCCCTGCTCGACGGCGACGCGGGACGGCCGGGCGCCGACCGGGCCGACGCGCGGCTCACCGCCGTCAACCGGGGCCCCGGGGCATGCCTGTTCACCGGCTACCCGAGCCTGGAGATCCACAACGGCAAGGCGGAGAGCATCGTGGGCACCGGCTCCGGACACCCCGCGCCCCTCGCCCTGCCCGGCGAGGCCGCCGTGACCGTCGGCCTCCGCTACACGCCCCGCGGCACCGAGGGCGCGGGCACCTGGTGCGTACGGCAGCACCACGCCGTGGTGCGGGCACCGCACGACACCCGGGCCGCTGTCGTCCCCGTCGAGGACGCGCACGGGAAGGCCGCCGTGCTCGACGCGTGCGGGGAGACCATCGCCATGGCGGCACCGCGGCGCGCGGCGAACGGCTCCTGACGGAATGACCGGCCGCTGCGCTGGGTTGAAGCTTCCACAAGTGATCGAGAACAGGGGGATGCGCATGCCGATCGACGTGCACGGAACGGTGGCCGAAGGCTTCGAGGGCGTCCGCGAGGAGTTCGCGGCACACCTCGCCGAGGAGCGGGACGATCCCGGCGCCCAGCTCGTCGTGTACCGGCACGGGCGGCGGGTGGTCGACCTGTGGGGCGGGGACGGCATCGACGGCGACTCGCTGACGACCCTCTACTCCATCGCCAAGGGAGCGGCCCACCTGGTCGTCGCGCTGCTGGTGCAGGACGGGGTGCTCGACCTGGACCGCCCGGTGGCCGCCTACTGGCCCGAGTTCGCCGCCGAGGGCAAGGACCGGCTGACCCTGCGCGAACTGCTGGAGCACCGCTCAGGAGTCGTCGGCGACGCCGAACAGCCCTTCACCGTGGAGGAGTTGGCGGACGACCGGATCATCGCGGCCCGGCTCGCGGGACGCAAGCCGCTGTGGGAGCCGGGGACCGCGTACGGCTATCACGCCTTCGTCATCGGCGCGCTCACCGGCGAGGTGGTGCGCCGGGTCACCGGCAGGACGCTCCAGGAGCTGTACGAGGAGCGGGTCCGGGCACCGTACGGCCTCGACTACCACCTCGGCCTGCCCGCCGCCGAGGAGTCCCGCTGGGTGGAGGTCCAGCCGCTGCTGCCGACGCCCGAGGAGGCGGCGCTGCTGAAGGAGCGGGCGGCGGCCCCGGACAGCATCCGGGGCATCGCCTTCAACGCGCACGCGCCGGAGCCGACCGACCTCGTGGCCTTCGGCAATCACCCCCGGGTGCGGGCCCTCGGACCGGCCTCCTCGGGCGGTGTGGGCAACGCGCGCGGTGTCGCCGGGCTGTACGCCGCCGCCATCAGCACGGTGGACGGCAGGCCGCCGCTGCTCACCCCGCAGACCGCCGCCCGCTTCGGGGAGCTGCGCACGCCCGGCGGGCCCGACCTGGTCACCGGCAGCGAGGACCACTTCGGGCTCGGCTTCGAGTACCTCCCGGCGATCTTCCCGTTCCTCGCCCCCGGCACCTTCGGGCACAGCGGCGCGACCGGCTCGCTCGGCTTCGCCGACCCGGCCAACGGCATCGCCTACGGCTACACCCGGCGCCGGTTCGCCTTCCCCTCGGGCGTGGGGGCCTCGGTGGAGAACGGCCGTCTGGCGCAGTCCGTCCTGCGGGCCGTCGGCGCCCTGTGACACCGTGCCGTCATGGGTGACCTCCTTCTCGTCCGGCACGGTGAGACCGAGTGGTCGCGGTCCGGGCGGCACACCGGCTGCACCGACGTCCCCCTCACCGAGCACGGGCGGGAGGAGGCGCGCCGGCTGGTGCCGCTGATCCGCTCGCACCGGATCGGGGCGGCCTTCGTCAGCCCCCTTCAGCGGGCCCGGGAGACCGCCCGGCTCATCGGGATCCCGGACGCGCGGGTCGACGCGGACCTGCGCGAATGGGACTACGGCGGGTACGAGGGCGTGACCACCCCGGAGATCCAACGGGACCGGCCCGGCTGGTTCCTGTTCACGGACGGGGTCGTGCCCGGGCCGCCGGAGCACCCGGGCGAGACTCCGGAACAGGTCGGGGAGCGCGCCGACCGGGTGCTGGCCAGGGCCGACGCCGCGGTCGCGGACACCGAGGGGGCCGTGGTGCTGATCGCCCACGGCCACTTCCTGCGCGTCCTCACCGCCCGCCGCCTGGGCCTGTCACCCCGGCACGGGGCCCTCTTCCAGCTCGCCACGGGCACGCTGTGCCGCCTCGGCACGGAGCACGGGCGGCCGGTGGTGGCGGGCTGGAACATCCGGCCCCCGGCGTAGCGGCGGACAGCGCCCGGGGCGCGCCCCCGGCATTGTCAGACCCGGGCCGTACTCTGCGCATGGACCACCCGACCGGTGACCTCACCGGGCGGCACGGGCGGGCTGCCCTCCGCCGTCCCCGTGGTGCGCAGGGCCGCCCGCCCGCGGCCCCGATGGCGCGCGAGGGCCGCCCGCTCGCGGTCCCCCGGACCGACCGTGCAGGAAGGAGCGTTCCGTGACCCGACCGCCGACCGCCGCGCAGCGGCGGGTGATCGAGGCCGCCGACCCGGTCACCGGCCGGCTGCGCGGTACGGAGACCCAGCTCGCGGCGCTGGTGAAGCGGGGGCTGGCCTTCCGGCATCCGCGCCCGCCGCACGACCACTTCCTCACCCCGGCGGGCCACCGGATGCGCGAGGCGGTGCCCGAGCCGCCGGCACCGCCCGCGCCGGACGACGCCGGGGTGTTCGCGGCCCGCGTCGGCGGCGAGGAGGAGCCTCCCGCGTCCGGTCCGGCCCGGCGGCGCGAGGTGCACAGCGCCTGGCAGGGGCTGCTGGAGCTGCGCCGGATGACGAATCCCGACGGCGCCGTGGACCGCCCGTGCGGATGGGAGCGGACACATCTGGTGCGGGCCGCGGCGCTCGCGCTGGAGGCGGCCGGGCACCGTCCGGCGGGCGGGGACGCGGACGGCTACCGGGTCCGGGCGACCCCGCAGCCGGAGGCGGTCGCGGTGTACGCGCCGGACCCGGAGACTCTGGCGGCGTGCGCGGCCACGCTGGAGGGGGCGGGCTGGCAGACGGGCGAGTACACCGAGCCCCGGACCAGAGCCCGGTATCTGCTGGCCTCGCCGCGCCGGGTGTGACCGGCGTGCCAAGATCGGTCGACCGGAGATTCGCACACGAGAAGGGCAAGCAGTGGCCGAGCCGTTTTCCGTCCGCGTGACCGTCCGCGGCTACGAGACCGACACCCAGGGACACCTCAACCAGGCGGTGTACCTCAACTACGTGGAGCACGCCCGCTGGATGCTGCTCCAGGCGGCCGGGATCACCCAGGCCGCACTGCTGGGCCGGGGCGTGGGCCCGGTGGCGCTGGAGACGAACATCCGCCACCTGCGCGAACTGCTCGCCGGCGACGAGGTGGACGTGACCTGCGTGTTCGAGTGGGGCGACGGCAAGACCTTCCGGTTCCGGCAGGAGGTCCGCAAGACCGACGGCACCGTGTCGGCCGAGGTGACCTCGGTCGTCGGCCTGCTGGACCTGGAGCGGCGCAGGCTGGTGGCCGACCCGCGGGAGATATTCAAGGAACTGGCCGCGGACGTCGGCCTGCTCGGTCTGTAGGCCGCCTGTTCCTGCGGCGGCACCGCGTCCGACGGCTGCGTACCGGTCGTGTCGGTGGCCCGGAATTCGGGTGCGGGCGTGCGGCGCTGATGGGATGTTTCCGGGTCATGTCCGCACGTCGTGTGAAGCCCAGTCTGTACATCTCCGTCGACATCGAGGCCGACGGCCCGATTCCCGGGCCGTACTCGATGCTCAGCCTCGGGGCCGCGGTCGCCGGGGTGCAGGACGGGGGCGGTTTCACGGCCGCCGATCCCGAGGAGCGGACCTTCTACCGTGAACTGCGGCCGATCAGCGAGGAGTTCGTGCCCGAGGCGCTGGCGGTGAGCGGGCTGGACCGGGCCCGGCTGACCGCCGAGGGGGCCGAAGCCGCCGTGGCACTCGCGGAGTTCACCGCGTGGGTGCGTGAGGTGAGCGCGGGTGCGCAGCCGGTGATGTGCGGCTATCCGGCGGCGTACGACTGGACGTTCCTGTACTGGTATCTGATCCGCTTCACCGGGTCCAGCCCGTTCGGGCACTCCGGGTGCCTGGACATGAAGACGCTGTACGCGACGAAGGCCGGGCTGCCGTTGCGGGCGGTGGCGAAGGGGACGATGCCGCGGGAACTGCTGTCGCGACGCCGGCACACCCATCATGCGCTGGACGACGCGATCGAGCAGGCCGAGCTGTTCGCCAACCTCATGAAGTGGCCGGGGGCGACCCTGTCCTGAGTCTCCCCCGGCCGGTTAAGTCCTGAGCGTCGGTCTCAGTGCGCAGCGGCGATCTCCTCCCCCGCCTCCATCGGATGGGTGACGTCCTGGGCCTCGCGGCCCCTGCCGAGGTGGTTGAAGAGCAGGTTGAGCACCACCGCCGTGACGCAGCCCGTGGAGATGCCCGAGTCCAGGACGATCTTCGCGGTCTCGGGGAACGCGTGGTAGAACTCCGGCGCGGTGATCGGGACGATGCCGACCGCGAGGGACACGGCGACGATCAGGACGTTGTTGTCCTTGTCCAGGCCGGCCCGGACCAGGGTCTGGATGCCGCTCGCGGCGACCGAGCCGAACAGGACGACTCCGGCGCCGCCGAGGACCGGGCGGGGTACGACCGCGATGAGCGAGGCGGCCATCGGGCACAGGCCCATCAGGACCAGGAAACCGCCGCCGGTCGCGACGACGTACCGGCTGCGGATCCGCGTCATCGCGACCAGGCCGATGTTCTGGGCGAAGGCGCTGCACATGAAGCCGTTGAACAGCGGGCTGATCGCGGAGCCGAGGGTGTCGGCGCGCAGGCCGGCCGCGATGGTCCGCTCGTCCGCGGGACGTTCGACGATCTCGCCGAGCGCCAGCATGTCGGCGGTCGACTCGGTCATCGAGACCACCATCACCACGCAGAGGGAGAGGATCGCGGCCAGCTGGAACTGGGGCGCGCCGAAGTGGAACGGGGTGGGGAAGCCGACCACGTCCGCGTCGGCGACGGGGCCGAAGTCGGTGACGCCGAACGGTATCGCGACGAGCGTGCCCGCGATCAGGCCGAGCAGGACGGCGATCTGCTTGACGAAGCCGCGGGTGAAGCGGCGCAGCAGCAGGACGATCAGCAGGGTGGTGCCGGCGAGGGTGAGGTAGGTGGTCGAACCGTAGTCGTCGGCCCGGGGGTCGGGGCCCTGCGCCCAGCCGAAGGCGACGGGGAGGAGGGACACGCCGATCAGGGTGATGACGGAGCCGGTGACGACGGGCGGGAAGAAGCGGATCGCCTTGCTGAAGAAGGGCGCGGCGAGGAAGCCGAGGAGACCGGCGACGATGACCGCGCCGAAGATGATCGGCAGGGCGTCGGACTTGTCCTCGGTGGCGACGACGATCGCGGTCATGGGGGCGACACCGGCGAAGGTGACGCCGTTGACGAAGGGCAGGCGGGCGCCGATCTTCCAGAAGCCGAGCGTCTGGAGGAAGGTGGCGAGGCCCGCGGTGAACAGGCAGGCGCCGGTGAGGAAGGTCAGGTCGGCGGCGGACAGGCCGATCGCCGCGCCGACGATGAGCGGTGGGGCGACGACTCCGGCGTACATGGCGGCCACGTGCTGCAGACCGCTGGTCGCCATTTTGAGGGCGGGGAGTTTTTCGTCAACTGGATGGGCGGCCACGGCGGCTCCTCCGGTCGGGTAACACGTCACCGTCGACGTGGGTTTCAGGGAGGTGGGGCAGATGGTCTGGGACATCCCCTGCTCGAAACGGAGTCGAGGGCTCGGGGGAAGGACCGGTCGGGGGGTGGCAGCTGAGCGGTCGAGCGGTTGAGCGGACGGTGTGGGGGTGACCGTCTCCGGGGCGCGTGCGTCCACACGTGCCCCGGAGACGGCGTGCCGTGGATCCCGCTCGGATCCACGGGTCCCGGCCGGGAGCCGTCCCTCCCGGCCGGAGTCTGTGCGGCCCGGGTCGGGCCTGTGCGGCCCGGGCTCAGGCCCGGGCGGCGGCCTGGGGTCAGGCCTGCGCGGCGATGCGGGCCAGGCGCTGGGCCTCCGCGCGGGTGGTGGCGGCGACGGCGTCCTCGTCGACGGTGAGCAGGCGGCCGTTCTCCACGATCTGCCGGCCGTTGACGAACGAGGCGGTGACCGGGGCCGCCGCGCCGAAGACCAGCGCGGTCACCGGGTCGGCGATGGAGGCGTGGGCGAGCGTGTCCATCTTCCACAGCACCAGGTCGGCGAGCTTGCCGGCTTCCAGCGAGCCGATCTGCTCGGCCCGGCCGAGGACCTGGGCGCCGCCGTAGGTGCCGAGTCGCAGCGCCTGCCGTGCGTCGAGCGCCGCCTCGCGGTGCGCGCCGAGCCGGTTGATCAGCAGGGCGTTGCGCAGTTCGGTGTGGAGTTCGCCGGACTCGTTGGAGGCGGTGCCGTCGACGCCGAGGCCGACCGGGACGCCCGCCTTGAGCATGTCGGGGACGCGGGCGATGCCGGCCGCGAGGCGGGCGTTGGAGGACGGGCAGTGGGCGACGCCGGTCTTCGTGCGGCCGAACGCGGCGATGTCGGAGTCGGTCATGTGGACGCAGTGCGCCATCCACACGTCCTCGCCGAGCCAGCCGGTGGACTCGAAGTAGTCGGTCGGGCCCATGCCGAACAGCTCGTGGCAGAACTTCTCCTCCTCCACCGTCTCCGAGCCGTGGGTGTGCAGCCGTACGCCCAGCCGCCGGGCCAGCTCGGCACCTTGGGCGAGCAGTTCGGTGGAGACGGAGAACGGCGAGCAGGGCGCGACCGCCACCTGGGTCATCGCGTCGAAGGAGGCGTCGTGGTGCTTCCTGACGGTCTCCTCGGTGGCGGCGAGGGCGCCCTCCAGCGTCTCGACGGCGAAGTCCGGCGGCAGTCCGCCGTCCTTCTCGCTGCGGTCCATCGAGCCGCGGGCCAGCGTGAAGCGCACGCCCATCTCGGCGGCGGCCCGGATGATGGAGCCGGACAGGTCGCCGGAGCCGTGCGGGAAGACGTAGTGGTGGTCCATGGCGGTGGTGACACCGCCCCGGGCCATCATGGCCAGAGATCCCTGCGCGGCGGCGTACGTCATCTGCTCGTCGATGCGCGCCCAGGTGGGGTAGAGCGCCACCAGCCAGTTGAACAGGTTGTGGTCGGTGGCCAGGCCCCGGGTGATCCACTGGTAGAAGTGGTGGTGGGTGTTGACCAGGCCGGGCGTGGCCAGGTGGCCGGTGGCGTCGATCCGGCGCACCACGTTCTCCAGCCCCTCGGGGGCCCGTCCCGCGCCGACCGACTCGATCCGGTTGCCGGCGAGGACGAGGTACCCGGAGGCGTACTCGGTGTCGCCCGCGTCCACGGTCGCGATCGCGCAGTTCTCGATGACGATGCGCTGGGCTGCCGATGGTGCCATCGTGCTTCCTTGTCTTTCAGTGGCGGCCCGTGGACCAGGGGGATCCACGGGAAGGGCACGGCAGGACCCTAGGAGGATTTGAGTGCCGGGGCCGGTTGCCGGCTCCGGGTGCCGAGGTGGTGGAAGAACAGGTTGAGCAGGACCGCGACGAGCGCGCCCGCGCTGATGCCGGAGCCGAGCACGGTCTGCGCCCAGGCGGGGAAGTCGGCGTAGAAGGTGGGCGCGGCCAGCGGGATGATGCCGGCGCCGAGCGCGACGGCCACCAGGATGATGTTGGAGCTGTCGTCGAGGCCCGCCTCGGACAGCGTACGGATGCCGCTGACGGCGATCGAGCCGAACAGGACGATGCCCGCGCCCCCGAGGACCGGCATGGGGACCAGGGAGACGACCGCCCCGAGGACCGGGAAGGCGCCGAGGACCAGCAGGACGGCTCCGGCGACGGCGACGACGTACCGGCTGCGGACCCGGGTGAGCGAGACCACGCCCACGTTCTGGGCGAAGGCGGAGGTGGGGAAGCCGCCGAAGACCGGGCCGAACAGGGTGGCGAGGCCGTCGGTGCGCAGGCCGCGGGTGATGGTCCGCCCGTCGGCGCGGCGGTCGCAGATCTCGCCGAGGGCGAGCATGCCGGCGGAGGACTCGGTCATCAGCACCAGCATGACGATGCACAGGGAGAGGATGGCCGCGGGCTGGAACTCGGGGGCGCCGAAGGCGAAGGGGGTGGGCAGCGCGGCGACGGGCGCGGACTTCAGGCCGCTGAAGTCGGCCATGCCGAACGGGATCGCGGCGAGGGTGCCGATGAGCAGTCCGAAGAGCAGGGCGATCTGCTTGACGAAGCCCTTGCCGAAGCGCTGGATCAGCAGGATGACGGCGAGGGTGAACCCGGCGAGCGCGAGGTGGCGCATGGCGCCGAAGTCGGCGGCGGTCTTGTCGCCGCCCTGCGCCCAGCCGACCGGTACGGGCATCAGGGTGACGCCGATCAGGGTGATGACGACGCCGGTGACCAGGGGCGGGAAGAAGCGCAGCAGCCGGCCGAAGAAGGGTCCGAGGGCCAGGCAGAAGGCGCCGGCGACCATCACCGCGCCGTAGATCGCGGGGAGTTGGTGGCCCTTGTCGTTGGTCTCGGCGATCGCCAGGATCGGGGCGATGCCGGCGGAGGAGGCGGCGTTGACGAAGGGCAGCCGGTTGCCGACGAGGCCCTTGACGCCGATGGTCTGC
Source organism: Streptomyces tricolor (assembly GCF_002155905.1). Classification (GTDB taxonomy): domain Bacteria; phylum Actinomycetota; class Actinomycetes; order Streptomycetales; family Streptomycetaceae; genus Streptomyces; species Streptomyces tricolor. The sequence goes on from NZ_MUMF01000467.1 coordinate 17,076, forward strand.
AGGACGGTCGCGATGCCCGCGATGAGCAGGCTCGCGGCGATGAGCCGGGTGCGGGCCGCGATGTCGAGTCCGCAGGCCTGGCCGATGATGAGCGGAGGAGTGACAACGCCCGCGTACATCGCGGCGATGTGCTGGAGCGCGGCGGGGACGAGCCGCGAGAGGTGGAGCTTCTCGTCCACCGGGTGCACGGACGTGACGGCGTCCTCGGTGTGCACCGGCGGGGTGGAACAGGGGGCTGTGGCGGGCCCCTTCGCAGGCTGTGCCATTTTGTTCCCTCCGGTGTTGCGGGCCCCCGGCCCGGGTGGCGGGGCCGGGGGCGCGCGTCCCGCGTCAGAGGTTGGTCATGTCGACCGGGATACGGGCCTCACAGCCGTCCCGCAGGATGGTGGCCTCGATGAGGCCGTAGGGGCGGTCGGCGGCGAAGTAGACCTCGTTGTCGTTCTTCAGTCCGAACGGCTCCAGGTCCACCAGGAAGTGGTGCTTGTTCGGCAGCGAGAAGCGGACCTCGTCGATCTCGCTGCGGTTGTTGATGATGCGCGAGCCCATCTGGTACAGCGTCTGCTGCAGCGAGAGGGAGTAGGTCTCGGCGAAGGCCTGGAGCATGTGCTTCTTGGTCTGCTCGTAGGACTTCTCCCAGTTGGGCATCTTCTGCTCGTCGTCGGTCCAGTTGAACCGCCAGCGGCCGGAGACCTGGGTGGCGAGGATCCGGTCGTACGCCTCCTGGAGGGTGGTGTACTTGTCCTTGACGTAGCCCCAGAACTCGGAGTTGGTCGAGTTCATCACGACCAGGTCCTTCAGGCCGGAGACGACCTCCCACTTCTCGCCGTCGTAGGTGATCTGGGTGAGGCGGACCTCCTGGCCCTTGCGGACGAAGGAGTGCTTGACGTCGTCGGCGCCGATGAACCTGCTGTTGGCGTCGGAGGTCTCGATCCGCTCCCAGGCGTACTCCTCGATGCGGATGCGCGCCTGGTGGATCGGCTCCTGGCTGGTGACGAAGTGCCGGGCGAGGTGGATGCCGAACTGCTCGGCGGACTCGATGCCGTACTCCTTGGCGAACGCGAACACCGTGTTCTTGGTGGTGTCGGTCGGCAGGACGTTGGCGTTGGAGCCGGAGTAGTGGACCTCGTCCATGTCGCCGCTCAGCGCGACCGATACGTTGAGGTCCTTGATGTGGTGGGTGGCGCCGTCCCGCGTGATCTTGACGACTCGGTTCTCGGCCTTGCCGTACTGGTTCTGTCCCAGGATGGTCGGCATGTAGCTAGCTCCCTCGGTAAACGGAGTAGCCGAACGGGTTGAGCAGCAGCGGTACGTGGTAGTGCTCGCCCGGTACGACGGCGAACGTGATCGCCACCTCCGGGAAGAACACGGACGGCGCACCGCTGTCCCGATTCGCGGGGGCGTCCTGCTGCGCATCGGCTTGCTTCTTCGCAGATTTCTCTTCGAAGTACGGCTCGACGGCGAAGTCCAGCCGTACGTGGGTGGCCCCTTCCGGCAGTGCCGGCAGGTCCTTGCACCGGCCGTCGGCGTCGGTCGCGGAGCCGCCGAGCGCCTGCCAGTCCGCCGCGCGCCCGGACCGGGCCGAGAGGTGGACGGCGACGCCCTCGGCGGGGCGTCCGATCGAGGTGTCCAGGATGTGCGTGGACACGGAGGCGGTGGTGCTGGTGCTCATGGTGTCAGGCGTCCTCTTCGACGAGTCGGGCCAGTCGGATGCGGTTGATCTTGCCCAGCTCGGTGCGGACGATCTCCCGCTCCTGCTCCGGCGAGTTCCCGATCCGCTCCTTGACCGCGTCCCGCATCTGCTCGCCGGTCCGGCCGGTGGCGCAGATGAGGAAGACATGGCCGAACTTCTCCTGGTAGGCCAGGTTCAGTTCGAGCATCTCCGCCTTGAGCTGGTCGGAGGCGCCGGCCATGCCCCGCTGCTCGCGGGCGGAGGTCGGGTCGCCGGGCTTGGGGCGCCCGATCGGCGGGTGCCCGGCCATCGCCTCCTGGAGGTCCGCGGTGGTCAGCTCGGCCATGGCGGCGTCGCTGGCCGCGTAGAGGTCCTCCGCGGTGGCGTAGGGGCGGCCGGCGAGCAGCCGCCGGGCCCACTCGGTGGAGGCACACGCCTCGTGGAGGGCGGCGAGGGCCGCGCGCTCCTCCAGATCGTTGAACCGGGCCAGGCCCGAGGGCGTGGAAGTCGACGTCACGGGAGCCTCCGTGGCCACGATGGGCCGTCGTGCTGAACGGGCTGCCGATAGCTAACGCCCTCGGAAACATCACGTCAACACTTTGTTGAAAATTCCGCGTAACAAGCCGAGGCCGGGCGCGGCGGCGGGGCGCCACGGCCGCCGTCGTGCCTCCGCCGCGCCGTCGTGGCCGGTCGCGCGGCTGCCGGCGCCCCCTTCGGGGCGCGCTATACGCCCTTTTCCCGGTTGAGGTAGTTGTAGACCGTGAACCGGCTGACGCCGAGCGCGCTCGCCACGGTCTCCACCCCGTGCCGCACGGCGAACGCGCCGCGCGCCTCCAGACTCCGTACGACCTCCTGCTTGGCCTTGCGGTCCAGATCGGCCAGCGGCCGGCCCTGCCTGCGCTCCATGGCGGCCAGGATGTGATCGAGGGAGTCGGCGAGCTGGGGCAGGCGTACGGCGACGACGTCGACGCCCTCCCAGGCGAGGACGACGTCCTCGGGGCCGGCCTCGTCGGGCGGCAGCAGCTCCGCGCCCATGGCATCGACCAGCGGCTTCACGGCCGCGATGAAGGGCTCTTCCCCGGTCACCTATCACCCTCCTCGGTCCCGTCGCCGATCACGTTGACCTGGAGCGAGACCCGGGTGGCACCGGCCTGGAGGGTCTTGCGCAGCAGCGCGTCCACCGCGGTGAGCACCCGGTCGGCGCCGCCCTCGGCGGTGTTGCCGAAGGGGCCGACATCCACGGCGTCCAGCTCGGCCGTCTCGATGACCTCCCGCGCCACCAGGGCGTGCGCGGGCGCCTCGTCCAGGTCGAAGGGTTCGGTCGTGAACTCCACTCTCAATCGCACGCGCTCAACCTAACGCCCGGCGCGGCTTTTCGGGCGGCCGGTGACCGACCCCCCTTGACAAGCGACGACACCCGGCGGCAATCTTCCATTACGCAGAAACGAACTTCCGTAATACGGAATCACGACACGGAAGGGAGCGCGGCCCGAATGGGATTTGCAGACCAGCGCTTCAACGTCAACCTGTCGATCCTCTTCACGGAACTCCCGCTCCTGGAGCGCCCCGCGGCCGCCGCCGCGGCGGGCTTCTCCGCGGTCGAGCTGTGGTGGCCCTGGATCGACTCACCCACCCCCGAGCAGTCCGAGCTGGACGCCCTGAAGAAGGCCGTGGAGGACGCCGGCGTCCGGCTCACGGGCCTGAACTTCTACGCCGGACAGCTGCCGGGCCCGGACCGCGGCGCCCTGTCGGTCCCCGGCGCGGAGTCGGAGAGGTTCCGCGCCAACATCGACGTCGCCGCCGACTTCGCGGCCTCCCTCGGCTGCACGGCGCTCAACGCGCTCTACGGCAACCGGGTCGAGGGCGTGGACCCGGCCGAGCAGGACGCGCTCGCCCTGGAGAACCTGGTCCTCGCGGCCCGGGCGGCCGACCGGATCGGCGCGATCCTGCTGATCGAGGCCCTCAACCAGCCCGAGTCGCCGCTGTACCCGCTGGTGTCGGCACCGGCCGCGGTGGGGGTCGTCGACAAGGTGAACGCGGCGACGGGCCTCGGGAACGCCAAGTTCCTGATGGACCTCTACCACCTGTCCATGAACGGCGAGGACCTCCCGGCGGTCATCGAGCGGTACGCGGCCAGGACGGGGCACGTGCAGATCGCCGACAACCCCGGCCGCGGCGCGCCCGGTACGGGCACCCTCCCGCTGGAGGAGCTGCTCGACCAGCTGCGGAAGGCCGGTTACGAGGGCTGGGTGGGCCTGGAGTACAAGCCCGGCGACCGCCCGAGCGCCGAGGCCTTCGACTGGCTCCCGCGCGACGCCCGCGCCGCCCGCTGAACCCCCCGACTTTGCACAGCAGTCAGAGAGGCACCCCCCTAGTCATGAGCACTCTTGCAGATTCCTCCCGCCCGGCGATCGCCTGGATCGGCCTCGGCATCATGGGCTCCCCCATGTCCGAGAACCTGATCAAGGCGGGCTACCAGGTCACCGGTTACACCCTGGAGAAGGAGAAGCTGGACCGGCTGGCCGCCGCGGGCGGTACGGCCGCCGGCTCGATCGCCGAGGCCGTGCGGGACGCCGACGTGGTGATCACCATGGTGCCCGCCTCCCCGCAGGTCGAGGCCATCGCCTACGGCCCGGACGGCATCCTGGAGAACGCCAAGCAGGGCGCCCTGCTGATCGACATGTCCTCGATCACCCCGCAGACCTCCGTAGACCTCGCGAAGAACGCCAAGGAGAAGGGGATCCGCGTCCTGGACGCCCCGGTGTCCGGCGGCGAGGCCGGCGCCATCGAGGCGGTTCTGTCGATCATGGTCGGCGGCGAGCAGGCCGACTTCGACCAGGCCAAGCCGATCTTCGAAGCGCTCGGCAAGACCATCGTGCTGTGCGGCCCGCACGGCTCCGGCCAGACCGTGAAGGCGGCCAACCAGCTGATCGTCGCCGTGAACATCCAGGCGTGCGCCGAGGCCGTGGTCTTCCTGGAGAAGTCGGGCGTGGACCTGGCGGCCGCGCTGGACGTGCTCAACGGCGGCCTGGCGGGCTCGACCGTGCTGACGCGCAAGAAGGACAACTTCCTCAACCGCGACTTCAAGCCGGGCTTCCGCATCGACCTGCACCACAAGGACATGGGCATCGTCACCGACGCCGCCCGCAATGTGGGCGCGGCCCTGCCGGTCGGCGCCGTGGTCGCCCAGCTGGTCGCCTCGCTGCGCGCCCAGGGCGACGGCGGCCTGGACCACTCGGCTCTGCTGCGGGCCGTGGAGCGCCTGTCCGGCGCCCAGGTCTGACAGCCCCTTCGAGACTTCCGGGCCGCGGCGCCGCTGACACCTGTCCTGTCGCGCCCAGGCGTCGCCGCGGCCCGGAATCGACTTCAACAGAATGTTGATTCCATTCAACAAACTGTTGACGCTCAGATCGCCCCACTTCTAGGCTCCACAAAGCGGAAACAGGTTTCCGCTGACACCCGCACGGAAGGTCCACGATGTCGAAGCGCGTGCTCACGACAGAGTCCGGCGCCCCGGTCGCCGACAACCAGAACTCAGCCTCCGCCGGCGTCGGAGGCCCGCTCCTGATCCAGGACCAGCACCTCCTGGAGAAGCTCGCGCGCTTCAACCGCGAGCGGATCCCGGAGCGCGTGGTGCACGCCCGTGGCTCCGGCGCGTACGGCCACTTCGAGGTGACCGACGACGTCACCGGCTACACCCACGCCGCCTTCCTGAGCGAGATCGGCAAGCGCACCGAGGTGTTCCTGCGCTTCTCGACGGTCGCCGACTCCCTCGGCGGCGCCGACGCCGTCCGTGACCCGCGCGGCTTCGCGGTGAAGTTCTATACCGAGGAGGGCAACTACGACCTCGTCGGCAACAACACCCCGGTGTTCTTCATCAAGGACCCGATCAAGTTCCCCGACTTCATCCACTCGCAGAAGCGGGACCCGTTCACCGGCAAGCAGGAGCCGGACAACGTCTGGGACTTCTGGGCGCACGCCCCCGAGGCCACGCACCAGGTGACCTGGCTGATGGGCGACCGCGGCATCCCGGCGTCGTACCGGCACATGAACGGTTACGGCTCGCACACCTATCAGTGGACCAACGCCCAGGGCGAGGCCTTCTTCGTCAAGTACCACTTCAAGACGAACCAGGGCATCCGCTGCCTGTCCACCGAGCAGGCGCAGGAGCTGGCGGGCAAGGACCCCAACTCCCACCAGACCGACCTGCTCCAGGCGATCGAGCGGGGCGTGCACCCGTCCTGGACCCTCTACGTCCAGATCATGCCGGCGGCCGAGGCGGCCGACTACCGCTTCAACCCCTTCGACCTGACCAAGGTCTGGCCGCACAAGGACTACCCGCTCCAGCGCGTGGGCCGCCTGGTCCTCGACCGCAACCCGGACAACGTGTTCGCCGAGGTCGAGCAGGCCGCGTTCTCCCCGAACAACTTCGTGCCCGGCATCGGACCGTCCCCGGACAAGATGCTCCAGGGCCGGCTGTTCGCCTACGCCGACGCCCACCGCTACCGCCTCGGCGTCAACCACACCCAGCTGGCGGTCAACGCGCCGAAGGCGACGACCGTGCAGAACTACGGCCGCGACGGCTTCATGGCCACCAACGCCCAGGGCCGCCACGCCAAGAACTACGAGCCGAACTCCTACGACGGCCCGGTCGAGACCGGCCGCCCGCTGTCGGCCCCGCTGGCGGTGGCCGGCTACACCGGCACCCACGAGGCCCCCCTGCACACCAAGGACGACGACTTCTTCCAGGCGGGCGAGCTGTACCGCCTGATGTCGGAGGAGGAGAAGTCCCGTCTGGTCGCGAACATCGCCGGCGGCCTCTCGCAGGTCTCCCGCGACGACGTGATCGAGAAGAACCTGGCCCACTTCCACGCCGCCGACCCCGAGTACGGCAAGCGTGTGGAGGAGGCGGTCCGCGCCCTGCGCGAGGACTGAGCACCAGGAACCCACGAGCAGCGTACGGGATCTGACGGGAGGTCATGATTCCGGACGCGGCCCGTGCGGCACGCCCGGCGGCCCGGATGAGGGGTGGCCGCGGGGGCGG
>NZ_MUMF01000047.1 GCF_002155905.1 Streptomyces tricolor
GAGGCCCGCGCGGGCCTCGCGTCCCGGCGCGGCGGGCCGGGTGTCGCGCTGTCCTCCGCGATCGTGCTGGCCGGGCACCTGGCCATGTTCGTCGTCGCGGCCCGGATCGCCGGCTCGGCCGCCCCGGTCGCCGTGCTGCTGCCGCTCGCGGTGCTCGCCCTGCTGGCCATGGGCCTGCCGCTGAACATCGGCGGCTTCGGCCCCCGCGAGGGCGTCACCGCCTGGGCGTTCGGCGCGGCGGGGCTCGGCGCGGACACCGGAGTCGCGGTCGCCGTGGTCTACGGCGTGCTGAGCTTCGTGGCGAGCCTGCCCGGCGCCGCCGTCCTGCTGCGGCGCTGGTACGCGAGCGTGCGCACCGGGACCGCCACCGCGCCGGCCGGCCTCCCGCCGGCCGGCCTCCCGTCGGCCGGCCTCTCGGCGGACGGGCCCGAGCCCGCCGATCGCCCGCCGGCCGGGGCCGCCCCCACGGGCCCCGGCCGCGGGTCCGCTCCGGGCTACTGCCGGCCCGGGGCCGAGGTGAGCAGTGCGACATACGGCTCGAAGGATTCCGCCAGACTCGCCAGCAGCTCCTTTCCCTTTTCCGCCGAACCCAGGGAAGGACGGCCGATGACGCCCGATTCGGTATAGGCGGACATTCCCAGGGTGAGCAGATGACGACGGTCGTCGGCGGTGAAATCGGCGGACTCATGGCCAGGGCGGACGAATTCGGGGTGAGCATGCATCAGAATCGAGGTCTCGATTTCTCCCGCGTGCATGTCGGTGAGCAGCGAGGTGACCACTCCGGCCCGCTCCCGCGCCGCCTCCCAGTCCTCGGCGGCCGGGAACAGCGCCATCCGCTCGCCGCGCGCGGAGGCCTCCTGGACGACGTTGCCCAGCACGTAGTTGCCGCCGTGCCCGTTGACCACGACCAGCGCGTCCACCCCGGAGCGGCGCAGCGAGGCCGCGATGTCCGAGACCACCGCGTGCAGGGTCACCGCGGAGATGCTGACGGTCCCCGGCCAGGCCGCGTGCTCGTGCGAGCAGGAGACCGTCAGCGGAGGAAGGAGGTGCACCGGGTACGCGGCGGCGATCTCCCGCGCCACGGCGCAGGCCACCAGCGTGTCGGTCGCCAGCGGAAGGAACGGACCGTGCTGCTCGAAGCTCCCGACGGGAAGGACGGCGACCTGTGCTGACACGCCCGCCCCCCGGGTCCGTACATCCTCCGTGGTGTCCGCCGGCAGCACACCGTTCACCATTCCGTACGCCGCCCGCGCGCCCGAACCACTCATCTTTTCACGGCCTTTCGTCTCTGCTTAGGAATCAGATCATGACAGAAAACACCGGCGTCAACATCGGCGTTCTCGGCAAGAAGTCCCCGCGGCGTTCGGGCGCGGAACGCGTAGTGAATGCACCGCTGCCCACCGTGTACGGAAAATTCCAGGCGATCGGCTACCTGGACCACGACCGCGGTGACGAGCAAGTGGCCCTGGTGTACGGCGAGATCGGCACCGAGAACGTATTGGTCCGGCTGCACTCGGAGTGCCTGACCGGGGACGCGTTCGGCTCCCGGCACTGCGAGTGCGGCGACCAGCTGGAGGCCGCGATGCGCGCGGTGGTCGCCGAAGGCAGCGGCATCGTCGTCTACTTGAGGGGGCACGAGGGCCGGGGCATCGGTCTGCTCGCCAAGCTGCGCGCGATGGCGCTCCAGGCCGAGGGCCTCGACACGGTGGAGGCGAACCTCGCGCTGGGCCTGCCGGTCGACGCCCGCGACTACGGTGTGGCCGCCGAGATCCTGCGCGACCTCGGGGTGCGCTCGGTACGGCTGATGTCCAACAACCCGCGCAAGCGGGAGGCGCTGGTCCGGCACGGCGTCCAGGTCGCCGAGCAGGTGCCGCTGCTGATCGAGCCGTGCGAGAGCAACATCACGTATCTGCGGACCAAGCGGGAGCGGATGGACCACCACCTGCCGCACCTGGACGCCGTCGCCCACGGCTCCTGACGCCCCGTCGCCGATTCGGCGGGCGGTCGTCCGGAAAGGATCAGACGACGGACGGGCAGCGCGGTGGAGGAGGCGGCGGGGTGAACCTTCGGGCCGAGGTGGTCATCGTCGGCGGCGGGGTGATGGGCACGAGCATCGCCTGGCACCTGGCGCGCGCCGGAGTGCGGGACGTCGTCCTCGTCGAACGCGACGAACTCGCCGCCGGCTCCACCTCCAGAGCGGCCGGCGGCGTGCGGGCGCAGTTCTCCGACGAGCTGAACATCCAGCTCGGCGCCCGCAGCCTGGAGGCGTTCGGCCGCTTCGAGGAGGAGGTCGGGCAGGACATCGGGCTGCACCGGGTCGGCTATCTGTTCCTGCTCTCCACACCGGAGCAGGTCGCCTCCTTCGAGGCGGGTGTGCGGCTGCAGAACTCCCTCGGGGTGCCCAGCCGCCTCATCTCCCCGCAGGAGGCCCGCCGCCTCTCCCCGCTGATCCGCACCGACGGCCTGCTGGCCGCCGCGTACTCCCCGGACGACGGCCACTGCACCCCCGAGGCCGTCGTGCACGGCTACGCGCGTGCCGCCCGGGCCCACGGCGCCCGCATCCTGCGCCACACCGAGGCCACCGGCATCGAGCTGCACGGCGACACCATCACCGCGGTCAGCACGACCCTCGGCCGGATCGAGACGGGCACGGTGATCTGCGCGGCCGGCGCCTGGTCGCGCGCGGTCGGCGCGATGGCGGGCGTGGAGCTGCCGGTACGGCCGCTGCGCCGGCAGATCGCCGTCACGGCACCGGTGCCGGGCCTGCCGCCCGCCCTGCCCATGACCATCGACTTCACCACCAGCCTCTATTTCCACCGGGAGGGTCCCGGCCTGCTGCTCGGCATGTCCGACCCGGACGAGCGGCCGGGCTTCGCCACCGACACCCACGACCGCTGGATCCCGCGGCTCGCCGAGGCGATGCAGCAGCGCGCGCCCGCCCTGCTGGAGCTGCGCCGCACCGGCGGCTGGGCGGGCCTGTACGAGAACACCCCGGACCACAACGCCCTGATCGGCGAGGCGTCGACGGTGTCGAGGTTTCTGTACGCGACCGGCTTCTCCGGGCACGGCTTCCTCCAGGGACCCGCCGTGGGCGAGATCGTCCGCGACCTGTACCTGGGCCGCGTACCCTTCCTGGACATCAGCCCGCTGAGCGCCGGCCGGTTCGCGGCCGACGCGCCGCGCCCGGAGGCCAACCTGGTATGACCGAGCTGCACCTGTGGCTGCGCCACGAGCCCCGTACGACCGAACGCCGCACGCCGGTCGTGCCCGCCGATGCCCGCCGGCTGGTCGACAGCGGGGTGACGCTGACCGTCGAGGAGTCCGAGCAGCGGATCTTCCCCGTCGAGGAGTACGAGGCGGCCGGCTGCCGCCGCGCCCCGGCGGGCTCCTGGGTGTCGGCACCCCGGGACGCCGTGATCCTCGGCCTGAAGGAACTCCCCGACGAGCCGCCCGTGTTGCCGCACCGGCACATCTTCTTCGGACACGCCTACAAGCAGCAGCCGGGCGCCGCCGAGCTGCTGCGCCGGTTCACGGCCGGCGGCGGAGCGCTGCTGGACCTGGAGTACCTGGTGGACGACGAGGGCCGTCGGCTGGCCGCCTTCGGGTTCTGGGCGGGCTATCTGGGCGCCGCCCTCGCCGTGCTCCAGCACCGGGGCCGGCTGACGGCACCGCTCACCCCCACGACCAAGGACGACCTGGACGCCGTACTGCGGCCGGAGGCCGGGGCGGCACCGTTCACGGCACTGGTCATCGGCGCCTTGGGCCGCAGCGGGCGGGGCGCCTGGACCGCCTTCCGCACGGCGGGCGTCGAGGCGACCCGCTGGGACCTGGCGGAGACCCGCGACCTGGACCGGCGGGCCCTGCTCGGGCACGACGTGCTGGTGAACGCGGTCCTCGCCACCACCCTGGTCCCGCCGTTCCTGCGCGAGGAGGACCTGGACTCCCCGGCCCGCCGGCTGCGCACCCTGTGCGACGTCACCTGCGACGTCGGCTCCCCGTTCAACGTGCTGCCGGTCTACGACCGCACCACGGACTGGACGGAGCCGGTGCGCCGGCTGCGCAAGGAGCCCCCGCTGGACCTGATCGCCATCGACAACCTGCCGTCCCTGCTGCCCCGGGAGTCCAGCGCCGACTTCTCGGCGGCCCTGCTGCCGCAGCTGCTCGCCTTCGGCACCGGCGGCGCCTGGGGCCGCTGTCTCGACCGGTTCCACCAGGCCTGCCGTGAACTCGGCAGCGCAGAACGGGAGGAGTCATGACCGACCGTGTCCCGGCGAGCGGCACCGTCCACTGGGTCGGCGCCGGACTGTCCACCGGCAGCGGCCTGGCGGCCCTGTGCGCCACGGCCGGCCGGGTCCTGCTGTGGCACCGCACCGCGGACCGCGCGGCCGGGGCCCTGGCCGGCCTGGGCCTGACGGGGCGCGCCGAGCCCCGCGCCCTCACCCCGGGCGCCCTCGCCGCCTCGCTGGAGCCCGGGGACGTCGTCGTGTCGATGCTGCCCGCGTCGCTCCACACCGAGCTGCTCGCCGTGTGCGTGCGGGCCGGGGCGCACTTCGCCTGCTCCAGCTATGTGTCGCCGGAGGTGACGGCGCAGGTGCCGGCGGCGCGGGAGGCGGGCGTGGTCGTACTCGCCGAGGCGGGCCTCGACCCGGGCATCGACCACCTCTTCGCGCACAGTCTCATCGGCCGGGCCCGGGCGCGGATCGGCGAGCACACCCCGGCCGCCTACCGGCTCACCTCCTACTGCGGCGGCGTCCCCGCGGTGCCGAACGACTTCCGCTACCGCTTCAGCTGGGCCCCGCTCGGCGTCCTCAACGCGCTGCGCTCGCCCGCGCGTTACCTGGAGGACGGCACGCGGACCACGGCGGACCGCCCCTGGGAGGCGACCCGGCCACTCGTCCTGGACGGCGAGACCTTCGAGGCGTACCCGAACCGCGACAGCATCCCGTTCCTCGCCCAGTACGGGCTGCCCGCCGCCTGGACCCCGCGCACCTTCGTGCGCGGCACGCTGCGGCTGGACGGCTGGCTGAAGGCGTGGCAGCCGGTCTTCGAGGAGCTGACCGCGGGCGACGACGAGCGGATCGCCGCGCTGGCCCGGGAGCTGGCGGCGGCCCACCCCACCACGGCGGCCGACCGCGACCGGGTCGTGCTCTCCGTCGCGCTGGAGGTCGACACGGGCGCGGGCCGCGACTGGACCGGCGCCTACCTGCTCGACCTGACCGGTGACGCCGAGGAGTCCGCGATGGCCCGCTGCGTCTCCCGCCCGCTCGCCCTCGGGGTCCGCCACATCCTGGACGGCAGCCTGCCGGCCGGGCTGCACCGGGCGGCGGAGAGTGCGCAGCGCGCGGACCGCTGGCTGGCCGAACTCGCGGACGAGGGGCTGGAGTTCACGCTGACCCTGGGCCAGTAGCCGGCCGCCGGGTCAGTCCGCCACCGCCGCGTGCACCAGCCGCCGCAGCTCGGGGAAGACCTTCAGGCTCTTCGGGCGCACCTGGGTCATGAATTGCACGGTCAGGTCGTGGGCCGGGTCGACCCAGAACGCGGTGGTGGCCACCCCGGTCCAGCCGTAGGTGCCGAGGTGGGACGGGGCGAGGGTGCGCGCGGGGTCGGTGACGACGGAGACGTTGAAGCCGAAGCCGAGGCCGTCGTTGCCCGGTTCCCGATGGACCGGGGCGCCGAAGGAACGGATGGTGGCCCCGCCCGGCAGCTGGTTGCGGGTCATCAGCGCGAGGGTCTGCGGCGCCAGCAGCCGTACGCCGTCCAGCTCGCCGCCCCGGCGCAGCAGCTCCATGAACCGGTGGAAGTCGTGGGCGGAGGAGACCAGGCCGCCGCTGCCGGACAGGAACCGCGGTCGGCCGTGCACCGGCAGACCCGGCACCGGCTCGATCCCGCCCTCGTCCGTCTCGCCGTACAACTCGGCCAGCCGGTCCGCCTGTCCGGGGGCGATGTGGAAGCCGGTGTCGGTCATGCCGAGCGGACCGAGGATCCGCTCGGCGAAGAACGCGTCCAGGGGCTGCCCGGAGACCACCTCGACGACCCGGCCCAGCACGTTGGAGGCGACCGAGTAGTTCCACTGGGTGCCGGGGTCGAACTGCAACGGCATCCGCGCGTACAGCTCGACGGTCTCCGCGAGTGCGGCACCCGGCGGCACCGAGTACTCCAGGCCCGCCTCGCGGTAGAGGGCGTCCACGGGGTGGCGGTGGTAGAAGCCGAAGGTGAGGCCCGCGGTGTGGGTGAGCAGGTGCCGGATCAGGATCGGGCCGGCGGCCGGGCGGGTGCGTACGTCGGCGCCCGCACCGCCCTCGTACACGCGGGGCTCGGCGAACGCGGGCAGATGGCGGTCGAGCGGGTCGTCCAGGGACAGCCGGCCCTCCTCCACCAGCAGCAGCACCGCGACCGCGGTGACCGGCTTGGTCATCGAGTAGATCCGCCACAGCGTGTCCGGCTCGACCGGCAGTCCGGCCGCCACGTCCCGCAGGCCGTAGGTGGTCAGGTGGGCGACCCGGCCGCCGCGGGCCACGGCCACCAGGTAGCCGGGCAGCCGTCCCGCGTCGACGTGCCGGGCGAAGTGCCGGTCCAGGCGGTCCAGCGCCTCGGCGTCCAGCCCCGCCTCCGCCGGTTCCACGTCCTGTCGCAGCTGTGCCATCGCTCTCCTCCGCTCACGTCGTCCACGGTGCGTCCCCGGCCGCCCCGCCACAGCGCACCCTCTCTCATCGTCCCGCAGGCCCGCCCATCGGAACCGGCTGGTCCGGAGGGTGTGATCCATGTGACGCCGGCTGGTGCCGGGGGTCGTGTGGTGGCTGTGGGGTCGGCCGGGGTTTGTTGTGTTCGTCCGCGAACCTCGCCCGCTGGAACCGGCTGGTTCGGAGGGTGTGGTCGGTGTGGCGTCGGCTGGTGCCGGGGGTTGTGAGGGTGGTGGTGGGTGTGGGGTCGGCCGGGGTTTGTTGTGCGTCCGCGGGCCTCGCCCGCCGGAACCGGATCGTCCGGAGGGTGTGATCGACGTGACGTCGGCTGGTGCCGGGGACGTGAGGGCGGTCGGTCGGGGGTGTCATCGTGCGGCAGGTCCGCTCGCCGGAACCGGATCGTCCGGGGCGGGGGCGCGCGGTGTGGTGACGGCCGTCGGGCCCGGCAGGGCGCGGGCCGCGGGCAGCGCGAGTGCCGCCACGGCCGCCAGGGCGAGCAGCGCCGGCCCGGTGCCCGCGGCCAGCAGCGCGGTCGCCCCGGCCACGCCCACGGCGGGGCCGACGTTCAGCGCGGTCTGCTGCAGACCGCCCGCCACCCCGGCCACCGTCACCTCCGCCCACCGCACGATCACCTGGGTGGCCGCCACCATCACCGTGCCGAACCCGGCGCCCAGCAGCGCGAACCCGCAGCCGAGGGCCACGGGGACGGTGGCCCCGGACAGCACGAGCACGCCGAGCACGAGCAGCGCCGTGGCCCCGGCCGTCGTCAGCCGGGCGCCGTACCGGTGCAGCAGCGCGGGGCACAGCGCGGCCGACAGCACCATGAGCACCGCCAGCGGCAGGCTGCACAGGGCGCTGTGGAACGGATCGAGTCCCAGGCGGCGCTGGAGGACGTACGTGGCGAGGAACAGCGTGCCGACCAGGGACGCGGACACGGCGACCAGGATGCCGAGCGCCGCCCCGACCGCACGCGAGCCGATCACCTCCGGCGGCAGCAGCGGGCTCGCCGCCCGCCGCTCGTGCCGGACGAGCAGGGCGGCCGCCAGCAGGGACAGGGCGAGGCCCACGCCGGAGACGGGCCGGGCGGTGACGGCGTACACCAGGCCGGCCAGGGCCACCGCGAGAAGCGCGGCCCCCGGCAGGTCCAGGGACGGTCGTGCCGACGGGGTCGGGGCGGGCGCCGGGCCCGGCTCCGGGCGCAGCAGCGCGGGCAGCCCGAAGGCGAGCGCGGGCAGCACGTTGACGAAGAACACCGCCCGCCAGCCCAGTCCCGTCACCAGCGCCCCGCCGACCAGCGGGCCCGCTGCCGCCGCCAGCCCGATCGCGCCGGTCCGCACGGCCAGGGGCGAGGCGAGCCGGTCCGCCGGGTACGCGGCCCGCAGCATGCCCAGCGTGGCCGGCTGCAACAGGGCCCCGAACACCCCTTGGACCGCGCGCAGTCCGATCACCCACCCCACCCCGGGCGCGAGGCCGATGCCGACCGAGGCGGCGCCGAAGCCGAGCATGCCGAGCCCGAACACCCGCCGCTGCCCGTACCGGTCACCGAGCCGCCCGGCGAACACCAGCAGGCTCGCCACCGCGACGAGATAGGCCGTACTGGTCCACTGCACCTCGGCGAACGTCGCGTGCAGCTCCCGGTGCAGGCTGGGCTGCGCGACGGTGAGGGCCGTACCGTCCAGCGCCACGACCACCGCGCCCGCCACACTGCTCGCCAGCGTCCAGGGCCGGTTCACCGGCCGTCCCCGGGGCCCAGGTGCGCGGCCAGGACGGTGTCGAGCAGCGGGCCGGAGTCCTCCTCGCCCAAGGCGAGTTGAAGGCTGCGCCAGCGCCACAGCTGGGCCATCCCGTGCAGGTTCGCCCACAGGGCGCCCGCCACGCGCCGGGCGTCGGCACCGGGGTCCGCTTCGCCGATCAGCTCTGTCAGCAGGGAGAACAGCGGAAGGCTCGTGTCCCGCAGCCCCGAGTGGCCGCTCTCCAGCAGATCGTGGCGGAACATCAACTCGTACATGCCGGGCTGCTCCAGCGCGAAGTCCAGGTACGTCCGCGCCAGCGCGGTCACCCGGGCGCGGGCGCCGCCGGTCTCCCGCCCCAGCGTCGTGCGCACCCGCTCGGCCAGGTCGGCGAAGCCCCGCCGGGCGATGGCGGACAGCAGGTCCCGGTGGGTGGGGAAGTAGCGGCGCGGCGCCCCGTGCGAGACGCCCGCCCGCCGGGCTATCTCCCGCAGGGTCAGCGCCTGGGGGCCCTCGGTCGCCAGCAGCCGCGCGCCCACATCGACCAGCCGGGCCCGCAGGCCCGCGTCGGAATCACTCATAGACACTGTCTACCAGCTGCCGTAGACAGTGTCTACCGATGCTGACCGGCGGGGAATGCGCAAGGCGGCGAAGCGAGTTGACCCGGGTATGACTCAGGACCTCACGCAGGACGCGCTGCTCGGCCTGCTCTCCGAAGGCCACGGCGGCGTACTCGTCACCCTCCGGCGCGACGGCCGCCCCCAGCTGTCCAACGTCAGCCACGCCTACTACCCCGACGAGCGGATCATCCGGATCTCGGTCACCGACGACCGCGCCAAGACCCGCAACCTGCGCCGGGACCCGCGCGCCTCGTACCACGTCACCAGCGAGGACCGCTGGGCGTACGCCGTCGCCGAGGGCACCGCCGAGCTGTCGCCGGTCGCCGCCGACCCGCACGACGAGACCGTGGAGGAGCTGATCCGGCTCTACCGGGACATCCTCGGCGAACACCCGGACTGGGACGACTACCGGGCCGCGATGGTCCGCGACCGCCGCCTGGTGGTGCGGCTGCACGTCGACCGGGCGTACGGCATCCCGAAGGGCTGAGCTACGGCGCCTCGGCGGTCCGCGCCTCGATCGCCCGCAGCACGGCGACCATGTCCTCGCCGCCGTGGCCCCGCGCCACCGTCTCCTCGAACAGGGTGTGGCACACGTCGAGGAGCGGTGAGGCGAGACGGGCCTTGCGGGCCGCCTCGGCGATCAGCCGGTTGTTCTTCAGCACGTCCAGCGCCGCCGCCTGCACCGCGAAGTCCCGCTCGCGCAGCTTGGGCGCCTTCATCCGGGACACCGCGCTGGCCATCGGGCCCGCGTCCAGGACGTCCAGGAACAGCCGGGGGTCCAGGCCCTGCCGCTCGGCGAAGTGGAACGCCTCGGTCAGCCCGGTCACCTGGGTGATCAGGAAGATGTTCACCGCCAGCTTCATCAGCAGCGCGCCCGGCACCGGCCCGCACGCGAACGACTCCCGGCACAGCGGCGCCAGCAGCGGCCGTACGGCGGCCACGGCGGTCTCCTCGCCGGCGAGCATGGCCACCAGCCGCCCCTGCTCCGCCGGTACCCGGGACCCGGAGACGGGCGCCTCGACGTACCGGCCGCCGGCGGCGCGGATGTCGGTCTCCAGGGCGTGGGAGTACTCCGGGGAGGTCGTGCCCATGTGCACGACGGTCCGGCCGGTGACCCGGGCGGACAGTGCGGGCGTGCCCCGGCCGAGCACCGCGTCCACCGCCGTCTCGTCGGCGAGCATGAGCAGCACGACCTCCGCCCGCGCGAACACCTCACCGGCGTCGGCGGCCACCTCGGCACCGGCCGCGCGCAGCGGCTCGGCGCGGTCCGCGGTCCGGTTCCAGACCACCAGGGGCGTGCCGGCGGACGCCAGGCGCAGGGCCATGGGCTGCCCCATCACTCCGAGACCGATGAATCCGACCTGCATGGGGCTGCCCTCCGCTGCCGCCGGTCGAGTATGACACTGGTCATAGTAGCCGCCGTTATGACGGTGGTCATAGGGTGGAGGGCGAGGAACGGAGGTCCACAGATGACGCAGGCGGGGCACGGACCGCGGGAGCGGATGGTGTTCAGCGCGGCCCAGCTGATCCGGCGGAACGGGGTCACCGCGACCGGCATGCGCGAGGTCGCCGCGCACGCGCGGGCGCCGCGCGGCTCCCTCCAGCACTACTTTCCGGGCGGCAAGGAGCAGCTGGTCAACGAGGCGGTCGGATGGGCCGGCCGGTACGCCGGCAAGCGCGTCGCCCGCTTCGTCGCGGGCCTCCGGCAGCCCACCCCGAGCGGCCTGTTCGCGGCCATGGCCGCCCAGTGGACCGACGAGTACGCGGCGGACGGCTTCGCCGCGGGCTGCCCGGTCGCCGCCGCCACCGTGGACTGCGCCACCGGCGACTCCACCCGCGAGGCGGCGGCCGCCGCGTTCGCCGCCTGGTGCACACCGGTCGCCGCGGCCCTGACGGACATGGGCGTCCCCGCGGCGCGTGCCGCGTCCCTGGCCACCCTCATGATCAGCACGCTGGAGGGCGCGATCCTGCTGTCCCGCGCGGAACGGGACGTACGCCCCCTCACCACGGCGGTGCGGGAACTCGGCCCCCTGCTCGACGCCGCCGTACGCCGCTGAGCACCCGCGGCTCGCCCGCACGGACCGGCGGGGACCGGCCGGGCAGGGTCTCGGCCGATCAGCCCACCGGACAGTCAGTCGCAGGGTGTTCACGAGCCCGTGCGTGAACCCGTCAGCCGGCCGTCCGCTCCGCCGTCAGGTAGGCGATCACCATGTCCCCGAGCATGGTCCGGTAGTGCTCGCGCCGCGCCGGATCCACCAGATCCCGGCCGAACAGGGCGCCGAAGGTGTGCCGGTTGGCCACCCGGAAGAAGCAGAACGAGCTGATCATCGCGTGCAGGTCGACCGCGTCCACGTCGGCCGTGAAGAGCCCGGACTCCTGCCCGGCGGTGAGGATGCGGCGGATCACGTCCAGCGCCGGGGAACCGATCCGGCCGAGCTTCCCGGAGGCCGCGATGTGCTCGGCGCCGTGGATGTTCTCGATGCTGACCAGCCGCACGAAGTCCGGGTGCCGCTCTAGGTGGTCGAAGGTCAGCTCGGCCAGCCGCCGGATCGCGGCCACCGGGTCCAGGTGCTCGACGTCGAGCTGCTGCTCGGCGTCCCGGATCGCCTCGTAGGCGCGCTCCAGCACGGCCGTGAACAGCTGCTCCTTGCCGCCGAAGTAGTAGTAGATCATCCGCTTCGTGGTGCGGGTGCGGGCCGCGATCTCGTCCACGCGGGCGCCGTCGTAGCCGGCCCGGGCGAACTCCTGCGTGGCCACGTCGAGGATCTCGGCCTTGGTGCGGGCGGCGTCCCGCACCCGTCCGCCGGGACGTACCGGTTCTTCGACGCTGGTCATCGCTGTCCTTCGGGCCATGAGCCGCCGGGGCGGCGCGCTCGTTCGCGTGCCGGTGATTGTAGAAGCAGGGCGTCGGCGCGACATCGGCATCCTCGGCGACCGCGAGCCGGGCGGCGCCTTGCGGCACCGCTGCACGGCGACCGTCGGCCGGGTCTTCTTCGCACCGGTCCGGCGCGCCCCCGCCTGCCGGGGACACGGCGCCGTGATCGCGCCGGTGCGGCCGGCGGCCCCGCACGCGGTGCGCGGCTTCACTGGCGGCTGACCGTGCGGGTGACGCCCGCGATCACCGTCGTGGCCAGGATCCAGCCGGTCAGGACGAGGACGTAGGCGAGCACCTGGTAGCCGCCGCGCGGGGCGAACGCGTTCTCCTGCCCGAAGGAGATCACCGGCAGCAGCAGGTCGAACGTGTAGAACACCGGGTGGAACGGCGGCGCCTCGCCCGGCTTCAGGGGCTGTGGATGGTGCAGCGCGAACGCGACGGAACCGATCGCCAGCAGCGACAGCAGCCATCCGGCGGCCCGCATCGGCCGGAACCCGTAGCCGACGGTGACGTCCTGGACCAGGCCCCACAGCCGGCCGTACCAGGGCAGCGTACGGCGGTGCCGGCGCTGTCTGGCCAGTTGGACGAGCCGGGCGGCGTGGTCGTCGCCGATGCGGCGGTAGGCGGCGGCCAACTGCTCGTAGGCGTGCGGGACATAGCCGTCGCGGTCGCGTTCCAGCAGCGGCAGCCGGCGCTCGGCCGGTTCGTGCGGGACGAGGGAGCCGTAGGTCAGATGGTTGAGCAGCACCTCGCCGGGCGCCGACTCCGGTTCCAGGAACAGGACGTCCAGCTGGGCGCGGCGCAGATTGAGGCCGCCCTCCATGGGCGGGCCCTTGCGCAGCCACAGTTCGCCGATCGTCGTGCTGCTGGCCCGCAGCGCCGATCCCTCCGGATGCGCCAGGAGGGTGTACGACAGGTCGAGCCGCCCCGCGATACGGGCGCCGCGCAGCCCCAGCGAGCCGCGCACCTCGGCGTGCCGGACCAGCATGTCGCCCTCGACGGCGAACGTCTCCGCGTCGAGCGCGGCCTGTCCGGGGTGGCTGAGCCGCGCCTCGCTCAGGTTGACCGACCCGGCCACGGCCGCGCCGTGGAGCCGGATCTGCCCCTGGGTGCGCAGTCCCGGCGCCCACAGGTCGGCGTCGAGGGCGGCCTGGTTGAGCTGGAGCACCGGCTCGTCGGTGCCGGGCGCGGCCACCTCCGCGCTCTCCAGGTAGAGGCTGCCGGCGATGCGGGCGCCGCCCAGCCGTACGGCGCCGGTGCACCGGGTCCGGGTCAGCCGCAGCACGCCGTCGACGTGCACGGCGTGCGCGACCAGACCGGGCAGGACGGACTCGCTGAGGTTGAGTTCCCGCAGCCGGGCGGCGTAGCACCGCGGGGCCTGTTCGAAGTGGCAGTGCCGCAGCCGCACCGGGTGGTCGATCGTCGCGTACTGCAGATCGAGCCGGCCGGTGATCCGGGCCCCCGCCAGACTGAGCGACGGTATCTCCCCGTCCTGCCGCGGCCCGTCGAGCAGCAGCGCCCGCAGCACCTGGGCACGCACGGTCCGTTCGGCGCCCCAGCTGCCGCCGTCGGCGGGATCCTCGCCGGCCGACTCCCGGAAGTCCACGGCCTCCCCGCGCGGAAACGCCCGCCACACGCGTTCCTCGGCCGCCGTCAGTTGGTTGATCTCCACCAGCGGGACTCTCGCCCGAGGCGGAAGCGGCTGTCAATCCACCCCGGCGGGACGGCGCTTGAGCGCGCGTGTGCCCCCGGCCCGCCGAGGGTGGATTGACA
>NZ_MUMF01000468.1 GCF_002155905.1 Streptomyces tricolor
CCCCCGCCTCCGCGCGATCCTCCGCGTCATCGACAACTGCGGCGTGGAAACCCGCTACTTCACCCAGCCCCTGGACGCCCCCACCATCAACGGCACCGCGGGCGTGGGGGAACGCGCCACCCGCGCTTTCACCGACGGCCTCGCCCTGGCCGAACAGGCCGCCTGCGCCACCCTGCACCGGTACGGCCTCCAGCCCGGGGACATCACCGGCCTCATCACCACCCACGCCACCGGCTGGGCCGTCCCCAACCTCGACATCCACCTGACCGCACGGCTCGGCCTGCGGCCCACCGTCCGCCGTACGGCCCTGACGACCACCGCCTGCGCCGGCGGCGCCCACGCCCTCCTCCGCGCCGTGGAGCAGGCCCTCCTCCACCCGGGATCCCGGGTCCTCGTCGTCGCCGCCGAAGTCCTGTCCACCGCCTACAACCACGCCGACTCCGCGATCGAGCACATGATCTACAAGGCGCTGTTCGGCGACAGCGGAGCCGCCACCGTCGTCTCCAGCGATCCCCTCGGACCCGGCCTGGCCGTCGAGGCCGACGGACTCTTCGAGTACGCCCTCCCCGACAGCCTCACCATGTACGCCGGCCGCATCGACAGCGCGGGCCTGCACTTCGACAGTACGAAGCAGGCCACCGGCGGAGCCAAGCGCGTGATGCCCGCCGTCCTCGACTGGCTTGCCGGCCGTACCGTCGACGTGCCCCTCATCCACCCCGGATCGAAGCCCATCATCCTCGACACGGCCACCGCGCTCGGCCTCGCCGAGACCGACGCCCGCCACTCCCTCGACACCCTCGCCGAAGAGGGCAACCTCGGCGGGGTGTCGGTCCTCCGGGTGCTCGAACGCACCCATGGCCGGCCACCGGCCGACGGGGACAGCGCGCTGATGGTCGCCTACGGGCCGGGGTTCTCCGTCTCCGCCCTCCACGGGACCTGGCGGAACTAGCGGCGTGGAGCGGCGGCACAGGCGTGCGCGGGGCCTCTCGGACCCCCGGGAGGCCCTGCGCGCGCACGGGGCCGGACATGGCCTGTCCGGATGCGCCGTCATCCCGGTGCCGTGCGCCGCTGACCGGACGCGGTCGGAACAGCCGGCCGGCCGGGGTCAGGCGGAGAAGGCCGCGTCGAACGAGGCCGACGGCGGCTCGAAGTCGTAGGCCCTCAGGCGGGCCAGGGCCTCCGGGGCGCCCTGGAGCCGGTCCATGCCGGCGTCCTCCCACTCGACCGAGAGCGGCCCGGTGTAGCCGATGGAGCGCAGCATGCGGAAGACGTCCTCCCAGGGCACGTCGCCGTGTCCGGCGGAGACGAAGTCCCAGCCGCGGCGCGGGTCGCCCCAGGGCAGGTGGGAGCCGAGGCGCCCGTTGCGGCCGTCGAGGCGCTTACGGGCCTCCTTGCAGTCCACGTGGTAGATCCGGTCGCGGAAGTCCCACAGGAAGCCGACCGGGTCGAGGTCCTGCCACACGAAGTGGGAGGGGTCGAAGTTCAGGCCGAAGGCGGGGCGGTGGCCGACCGCTTCGAGGGCGCGGCGGGTGGTCCAGTAGTCGTAGGCGATCTCGCCGGGATGGACCTCGTGCGCGAACCGCACGCCCTCGGCGTCGAAGACGTCGAGGACCGGGTTCCAGCGGGCGGCGAAGTCCTCGTAGCCGCGCTCGATCATCGACTCCGGCGCGGGCGGGAACATGGCGACCAGGTGCCAGATCGCCGAGCCGGTGAAGCCGATGACGGTGTCGACGCCGAACGCCGCCGCGGCCCGGGCGGTGTCCTTCATCCGGTCGGCCGCGCGCCGCCGTACGCCCTCCGGGTCACCGTCGGCCCACACCGCGTCCGGCAGGATCGCCCGGTGGCGCTCGTCGATGAGGGCGTCGCAGACCGCCTGCCCTACCAGGTGGTTGGAGATCGCCCAGCACTTCAGGCCGTAGGAGTCGAGGAGCTGATGGCGGGACGTGACGTAACCGGGGTCGGAGAGGGCCTTGTCGACCTCGAAGTGGTCGCCCCAGCAGGCGAGTTCGAGTCCGTCGTAGCCGAAGTCGCGGGCGAGCCGGCAGACCTCCGCCAGGGGCAGGTCGGCCCATTGGCCGGTGAAGAGGGTGAACGGGCGCGGCATGCGGGGGTCCTCCTTCAGCTCGCGACGGGCGTGTAGACGGAGTTCTTCTCGGCGCTCTCCTCCACCGCCGCCAGGACGCGCTGCACCTGGAGCCCGTCGGCGAAGGAGGGGTCGGGGCGGGTGCCCGCGGCGATGGCGTGCACCAGGTCGCGGGCCTGGTGGACGAAGGTGTGCTCGTAGCCGAGGCCGTGGCCCGGCGGCCACCAGGCGTCCAGGTAGGGGTGCTCGGGCTCGGTGACGAGGATACGGCGGAAGCCCGCCTCGGCGCCGGGGGCGGTGGCGTCGTGGAACCACAGCTCGTTCAGCCGCTCCAGGTCGAAGGCGAGCGAGCCGCGCTCCCCGTTCAGCTCGATGCGCAGGGCGTTCTTGCGGCCGGTGGCGTACCGAGTGGCCTCGAAGGAGGCGAGGGCGCCGGAGGTGAAGCGGCCGGTGAACACGGCGGCGTCGTCCACGGTGACCGCGCCGGTGCCGGACGCGGACACGGCGGCCAGGCCCCGGCTCGGGCCGCCGGGCAGCGGGCGCCGCCGGACGAAGGTCTCGGTGAGCGCCGACACCCCGGCCAGCGGCTCGCCCGCCAGGTGCTGGGCGAGGTCCACGATGTGCGCGCCCAGATCGCCGAGCGCGCCGGAGCCGGCGTGCTCCCTGCGCAGCCGCCAGGTCAGCGGGAAGGCCGGGTCGGCCAGCCAGTCCTGGAGGTACGTCGCCCGTACATGGCGCAGGGTGCCGAGCCGGCCGTCGGCGATCATCCGGCGGGCGAGCGCGACGGCGGGCACGCGGCGGTAGTTGAAGCCGGTCATCGCCAACTGCCCGCGTCCGTACGCGGCTTCGGCCGCGCGCGTCATGGTCTCGGCCTCGGCCACGGAGTTCGCGAGGGGCTTCTCGCACAGGACGTGCTTGCCGGCCGCGAGCGCGGCGACGGCGATCTCGGCGTGGCTGTCACCGGGGGTGCAGATGTCCACGAGGTCGATGTCGTCCCGGGCGACCAGGACACGCCAGTCGGTTTCCACGGCCGCCCAGCCGTGCCGCTCGGCCGCCGCCCGCGCGGCGGCCCCGTCCCGTCCGCAGAGCACGGCCAGCACCGGCCGGCGGGGCAGGTCGAAGACGCGGCCCGCGGTGCGCCAGCCCTGGGAGTGGGCGGCGCCCATGAAGGCGTAGCCGACCATGCCGACGCGCAGCGGTGGCTTTCCGGATCCGGGCACCGGCTCCGACCCGGCCCCGGGCGCCGCGCCCGGTGCCGCCGCGAGCGCCGGCCTCGGTGCCGGCTCCGTCATGCCCTCGCGTGCCGGCTCCGTCATGCCCTCGCGTGCCGCGTCCGGGGCCGCCTCGCGTGCGGGTGCCGGCGCCGCTTCGTGTGCCGCCTCCGGTGCGGCCAACCGTGCCGTCTCCGGTGCGGCCGCGGGGCCCGCTGGCTGCTGCGGCTGTTCCATGCGCTCGTCCTCCTCGTCGTCGGGGCGCGTTCGTCGTGGCGCGGTGGGGGGAGCGGGCGGGCCGGCTCACCGGAAGCCGGTGGGCATGTAGCGGTCGACGTTGGTCTTGTCGACCACGGCCGAGTAGAGGGTGAGGGACGCCGGGATCTCGAACTCGGCGAGGCCGCCGACGCCCTTGCCCTGGCCGAGGGCGCGGGCGAGGTCGATGGCGGAGGCGGCCATGGTGGGCGGGTACAGGACCGTCGCCTTGAGCACGCCGTCGTCCCGCTCGATGGCCTGGAAGGCGGACAGCGCGCCCGCGCCGCCGACCATCAGGAAGTCGTCGCGTCCGGCCTGCTCGATGGCGCGCAGCGCGCCCACGCCCTGGTCGTCGTCGTGGTTCCACAGCGCGTCGAACCTCGGCTGCGCCTGGAGGAGCTGGGCCATCTTGGCCTGACCGGACTCGACGGTGAACTCGGCCGCCTGCCGGGCCACCTTCGTGATGTTCGGGTAGTTCTTCAGGGCGTCGTCGAAGCCCTGGGTGCGCTGCTTGGTCAGCTCCAGGTTGTCCAGGCCGGCCAGCTCGATCACGCGGGCGTCGGGCTGGTCCTTGAGTTTCTCGCCGATGTAGTGCCCGGCGTTGAGCCCCATGCCGTAGTTGTCGCCGCCGATCCAGCAGCGGTAGGCCTGCGCCGAGTCGAAGACGCGGTCGAGGTTGACGACGGGGATGCCGGCGCGCATCGCCTTCAGGCCGACCTGGGTGAGGGCCTTGCCGTCCGCGGGCAGGACGACCAGGACGTCGACCTTCTTGTTGATCAGGGTCTCGATCTGGCCGATCTGCTGGGCGGTGTCGTTGGAGCCCTCGGTGATCTCCAGAGTGACGTCGGCGTACTTCTTCGCCCGGCTCTCGGCGTTGTCGTTGATGGCGTTGAGCCAGCCGTGGTCGGCCTGGGGCCCGGCGAACCCGATGGTGACGTGCTTGCCGGGCGTGTCGCCGCTGGCCGGCCGCTCGTTCGCGGCGGGCCCGTCGTCCTTCGCCTCGTTGCTGGTGCACGCGGTGAGCAGTGCTCCGGCGGAGACGGCGGCGGTGCCGAAGAGCAGTCCTCGGCGACTGGTGATGGGGGACATGGCGGTGAACCCTTCCTCAGCTCGTGCTCGCACTGCGGCGCTGGACCAGGACGGCGGCGACGATGATCGCGCCCTTGGCGATCTGCTGGACGTCGCTCTGGAGGTTGTTCAGGGCGAAGATGTTGGTGATCGTCGTGAAGATCAGCACGCCGAGCACGGACCCGGTGACGGTGCCGCGGCCCCCGCTGAGCAGGGTGCCGCCGATGATGGCGGCGGCGATGGCGTCGAGTTCGTAGAGGTTGCCGTTGGTGTTCTGGCCCGAGCCGGAGAGCACGATCAGCAGGAAGGCCGCGATGCCGCAGCACAGCCCGGACAGCAGGTAGAGGTAGAGCCGCTGGCGGCGGACGTCGATGCCGGCGAGGCGGGCGGCCTCGGCGTTGCCGCCGACGGCGACCGTGCGCCGGCCGAAGGTGGTGCCGTTGAGCAGCAGCCGGCCGAGGACCGTCACGCCCGCGAACACCAGGACCAGCGGCGGCAGGCCCAGCACATAGGAGTCGCGCTCGCCGAGCCGGAGAATGCCGTCGACGGTCACGATCTGCGTCTTGCCGTCGGTGATCTGCAGGGCGAGTCCGCGCGCCGACGCCAGCATGGCGAGGGTGGCGACGAAGGGGACCATCCCGCCGTAGGCGATGAGCAGACCGTTGACGAGTCCGCAGCCCAGGCCCACGACCACCGCCGTGAAGAGGATCCCGGCGAAGCCGTACTCCTGGGTGGCGACGGTGGTCGCCCACACGGAGGCGAGGGCGACGACGGCGCCGACGGACAGGTCGATGCCGCCGGAGGTGATGACGAAGGTCATGCCGACGGTGACCACGCCGATCACGGACGCCTGGGTGAGGACCAGCTGGAGGTTGCGGGTGTCGAGGAACGCGTCCGGCTCGGTGACGCCGCCGATGCCGACGAGCGCGGCGAGCACCCCGAGCAGGGAGAGGGTGCGGACGTCGGCGCGGGCCGGCAGGCCGCGCCGGCCGGGGAGCCGGCCGGCCGGAGGCGTGGGGCCGGCGGTGTCCCGGGGCGGGGAGGCGTGCTGCGTCATGACGCCGGGCTTCCTTCCATGACGAGGTCGAGGACTCGGTGTTCATCCAGTTCCTGGGCGGGTGCCGTGTGCACGACCCGGCCCTCGCGGAGCACCAGCACCCGGTCGGCGAGACCCAGCACCTCGGGCACCTCGCTGGAGACCAGCAGGACGGCCAGGCCCTCGTCCGCCAGCCGGCGCACCACCGCGTACAGTTCGGCGCGGGCGCCGACGTCGACGCCCCGGGTGGGCTCGTCCAGCAGCAGCACCCGGCAGCCGCGCAGCAGCCAGCGGGCGAGTACGGCCTTCTGCTGGTTGCCTCCGGACAGGGTGCGCACGGGCACGTCCGGGTTGCCGGGGTGCAGCGACAGCTCCCGGGCCGCGGCCCGGGCGGCCTCCCGCTCGCCGCGCCGGTCGATCCACCCGGCCCGGGCGTAGCGGGACAGGGAGGACACCGACACGTTCCGGGTGACGGACTCCAGCAACAGCAGGGCCTGGGCCTTGCGTTCCTCGGGCGCGAGCCCCATCCCGGCGCGTACGGCGGCACGGACGCTGCCGGGGCGCAACCGGCGTCCGGCGACGACGACATGCCCCGCGGTGGGCCGGCGCGCCCCGTAGACGGTCTCCAGGATCTCCGAGCGGCCCGAGCCGACCAGCCCGGCGAGCCCGACGATCTCACCGGGGCGCAGATCGAGGTCGAACGGCGCGAACTCGCCGTCCCGGGCCAGTCCGCGCACCTGGAGGACCGGTTCGGCGCCGGGCGCCCGCGCGGGCCGCTGCGGGAAGACGTAGGCGACGGTGCGGCCCGTCATCAGGGCGACGACGTCCCGGGTCGGGGTGGTCCTCGCGGGCAGCCCGCCGGCGACGGCCCGGCCGTCCTTGAGCACGGTCACCCGGTCGCCGATGCGCCGGATCTCCTCCAGCCGGTGGGAGATGTAGACGACCGCGACCCCGGCGGAGGTCAGGTCGGCGACGATCCGGAAGAGGTTGTCCACCTCGCCGGGATCGAGCGCGGCGGACGGCTCGTCCATGACGATGAGCCGTACGTCGTGGGAGAGGGCCCGGGCCATGGACACGATCTGCTGCTGCGCGGCCGACAACTCACCGACGCGGCGCCCCGGTTCGATCTCGGGATGCCCGAGCCGCTTCAGCAGGGCGGCCGTCGCGGCGCGGGCGGCCTTCGCGCGGACGAGGAACCCGGCGGCCGTCGGCTCGTGCCCGAGATGGACGTTCTCCGCCACCGACAGGTGCTCCACCAGGTCGAGTTCCTGGTGGATGGTGGCGATACCGAGGCGCATCGCGGCGATCGGGGAACGCAGGGTGACCGGCTCGCCGCGCCAGCGGACGGTACCGCCGTCCGGCTGGTGGGCGCCGGCCAGCACCTTGATGAGCGTGGACTTCCCGGCGCCGTTCTGGCCGAGCAGGCAGTGCACCTCCCCGGCCTGGACGTCGAGGTCGACGCCGTCCAGGGCGCGGACGCCGGGGAACGACTTGGTGATCCCGGACATGGTGAGCAGCGGTGGTTCTGGTGCCATGTGAGTCCCCTCGGCGGGCGTGCGGGCCGGTGTCAGGGCGTTGCGGTGCCTGCGCGCGGGCAGACCTGTCACGACGTCGGAGGTCGGGGGGGCGAGCGCGCCGCGGGCAGGGGGCGGCGTTCGACGAGTCAGCGGGTGCGGTGTACGCGAGGGCGCGGTGATCGCTCGCGCCGACCGGGTGCGGGTGCGGGTGAGACGGGGCGTGGTGCGCGGGTGCGGGTGAGACGGGCGTGCCGTGTGCGGGCGGTGCGTCCGAGCGGGTGTCTACGCGGGTGAGAAGAGGTGGTCGCTGATCAGCCGGGCGGCGCCGATGACACCGGCACTCGGGCCCAACTCCCCGAGGACGATGGGCAGATTGCCGGTGGCGAGCGGCAGCGACTGGCGGTAGACCTGGGTGCGGATCGCGGCGAGCAGGGTGTGCCCGAGGCCGGTCACCCCGCCGCCGATCACCACCAGGCCGGGGTTGAAGAAGGACACGAGTCCGGCGATGACCTGGCCCACGCGGGTGCCGCCCTCGCGGATCAGTTCGAGCGCGGTGGCGTCGCCCGCGGCGGCAGCGGCGGCGACGTCCACGGCGGTGAGGGTGCCGTTCGCCGCCAGCCGGGCCGCGAGGTCGGCGGACAGGCCCTGCCCGGCCGCCTGCGTCGCGTCCCGGGCCAGTGCCGCGCCGCTGAAGTGGGCTTCCAGGCAGCCCCGGTTGCCGCAGGCGCAGGGGCGGCCGTCGGGCACCGCCTGGATGTGGCCGATGTCGCCGGCGCTTCCGGTGGTGCCCCGGTGCACCCGGCCGCCCACGACGATGCCGCAGCCGATCCCGGTGCCGATCTTGACGCACAGGAAGTCGGCCGTGGTGCGGGCGACTCCGGCGTGCTGTTCCCCCAGCGCCATGAGGTTCACGTCGTTGTCCACCATGACCGGGCAGCCGAGTTCCTGACTGAGCGCCTCCCGGACGGGGAAGCCGTCCCAGCCCGGCATGATCGGCGGGGCGACCGGCACGCCCTCGGGGAAGCGGACCGGCCCGGGGACGCCGATGCCGGCGCCGTCGAAGCCCCCGGCGAGTCCCGTGGCCCTCAACTTACCGGCCATCGCCAGGACTTGCTCGAAGACCGCGACCGGTCCCTCCCGCACGTCCATCGGCTGGTTGAGATGGCCGAGGATCTCCAGTTCGGGGTTGGTGACGGCGACGTCGACCGAGGTCGCGCCGATGTCGACGCCGAGGAACCTGAGGTCCGGGTTGAGCCGGACGTTGTGGGAGCGCCGGCCGCCGCGCGAGGCGGCGAGTCCGTCGGCCACCACCAGGCCCGTCTCCAGCAGCCGGTCCACCTCCACGGCCAGCTTGGACCGGGACAGGTCGACCTGGTCGCCGAGCTGGGCGCGGGAGTTGGGCCCGCCGTCACGCAGCAGCTTCAGCAGGCGGGCCTGGTGCGCGTTCGCCGGTCGAGCCGTCATGCGTCTCACGAGCCCCTCCCCGCCAGTTTCGGCCACCAGTGTCGGGCTTTCGACAGGGAACGTAGCAGTGGCCGCCGAGGCTGGGAAGAAGTCCTGCACGGATTCCCGGAACTTCTTCCACGGAGAGGACAAAGCCCCTGGCCCCGGCGGCGGACGCCCACCGAGCGGCGGCTCAGCGCTTCTGCCAGAGGGTCAGCTCGGCGGTGTAGTCGGGCAGATTGCCGTCGGTGGCCGCGGTGATGCGGGTGACCTTCAGCAGGGCCAGCCGGTCGTCGGTGGTGACGGTGCAGAGCCGGGTGCCGACCGGGATGGTGGTGCGCAGGTCGGCGGCCTCGATCTCCTGGGGGAGCACGTCGGACCGGGCGCCCGCCAGACACTCGGCGGGCGTCGTGCCGGTGCTCCTGCCCATCGGCGTGTAGAACTCCCAGCGCCCGCCCGATATCTCGCTCAGCTTGATCTCCCGGCCCGGAGTGTCCTGGACGACCTGGGGGACGTCGAGGTCGACCGTGACGATGTTGGCTCCGCTCGGGGACCGCAGGGCGAGGGGCCGGTCCTTGAAGACCACGGCGTACCCGGCGTCGTCTCCCGTGGCCGGTGAGGGATCCGCCGGGGCGGAGGAGCCGTGCCCGGACGGCTCCTTGCCGCCGCTTCGAACCTCGCCCGAGGTGCCGTCCGGCCGGGTCAGCGTCCAAGTCGCCACGACCGCGAGCACGACGGCCACGGCGGCGCCCACGAGGACGCCCACGGTCGGCGTACGACGCGCCGGGGCCGTGGCGGGCGGCGCGTACGCCGGCGGGGGCGGGGCCATGGTCGGGGCCCCGGCGAAGGTG
>NZ_MUMF01000469.1 GCF_002155905.1 Streptomyces tricolor
GCGCGGGCAAGTCGACCCTGCTGCGGATGCTCGCCGGACTCGCCGCGCCCGAGGAGGGCGAACTCCGGCTGTCGCCGCCGTCCGCGACCGTCGGCCATCTGCCGCAGGAGCCGGAGCGCCGGCCGGGGGAGACCGTCCGGGAGTTCCTGGCCCGCCGCACCGGGGTCGCCGAGGCCCAGCGGACGATGGACGAGGCCACCCAGGCGCTGGTCGACGGCGCGCCCGGCGCCGACGACGCCTACGCCGCCGCCCTGGAGCGGTGGCTCGGCCTGGGCGGCGCCGACCTGGACGAGCGCGCGGAGGAGGTCGCCGACTCCCTCGGCCTGGCCGTCGACCTGGACCAGCCGATGACCGCCCTGTCCGGCGGCCAGGCGGCCCGGGCCGGCCTCGCCTCCCTGCTGCTGTCCCGCTACGACGTCTTCCTCCTGGACGAGCCGACCAACGACCTGGACCTGGACGGCCTGGAGCGCCTGGAGCGCTTCGTCACCGGCCTGCGCGCGGGCACCGTCGTCGTCAGCCACGACCGCGAGTTCCTCACCCGCACCGTCACCAAGGTGCTCGAACTGGACCTCGCCCAGCGGCAGATCAACCTCTACGGCGGCGGCTACGCGGCCTACCTGGAGGAGCGGGAGGTGGCCCGCCGGCACGCCCGGGACGACTACGAGGAGTACGCCGACAAGAGGGCCGCCCTCCAGGAACGCGCCCAGATGCAGCGGACCTGGATGGACAAGGGCGTCAAGAACGCCCGCCGGAAGGCCGGCGCCGACAACGACAAGATCGGCCGCAAGTTCCGCAGCGAGGCCAGCGAGAAGCAGGCCGCCAAGGCCCGCCAGACCCAGCGCATGATCGAGCGCCTGGAGGTGGTCGAGGAGCCCCGCAAGGAGTGGGAACTGCGCATGGAGATCGCGTCCGCCCCGCGCTCGGGCGCGGTCGTGGCGACGCTGCGGGACGCCGAGGTGCGGCGCGGCGACTTCACCTTCGGGCCGGTGTCGCTCCAGGTCGACTGGGCGGACCGGATCGCGGTGACGGGCGCCAACGGCGCCGGGAAGTCCACCCTGCTCGGCGCCCTGCTGGGCCGGGTCCCGCTCGACTCCGGCCACGCCGCCCTCGGCTCCGGCGTCCTGGTCGGCGAGGTCGACCAGGCCCGCAAGCTGTTCCACGGCCCCGAGGCCCTGCTGGACGCCTTCTGCGCGGCCGTCCCCGACACCGAACCGGTCGAGGTCCGCACCCTGCTCGCCAAGTTCGGCCTGAAGTCCGGCCATGTGCTGCGCCCGGCCGCGACCCTCTCCCCGGGCGAGCGCACCCGCGCCGCGCTCGCCCTGCTCCAGGGCCGGGGCGTCAACCTCCTCGTCCTGGACGAGCCGACGAACCACCTGGACCTGCCGGCCATCGAACAGCTGGAGTCGGCCCTCGACGCCTACGAGGGCACCCTGCTCCTGGTCACCCACGACCGCCGCATGCTGGACGCGGTCCGGGTGACCCGGCGCCTGGAGGTGGCCGACGGCAAGGTGACGGAGCGTTGACCTCCGTCGGCCGGCACGCAGGGTGACGGCACGTCAGC
The DNA here is from genome assembly GCF_002155905.1 of Streptomyces tricolor. Classification (GTDB taxonomy): domain Bacteria; phylum Actinomycetota; class Actinomycetes; order Streptomycetales; family Streptomycetaceae; genus Streptomyces; species Streptomyces tricolor. The sequence goes on from NZ_MUMF01000469.1 coordinate 1,562, forward strand.
CCCCGCCTACGTACGCCGGTCTCCGCGTGCCGCGGCTTCCTTCGCCGCCCGCTCGACCCGGGCGATGTGTTCCGGGTCGTGGGGTGCCACGTTGAGGCCGCCCGGCCGCTGCCCCACGGCCCCGTCGATCAGCTCGCGCACGATGTCCGCGTGCCCGGCGTGCCGCTGGGTCTCGGCGATCATGTGGGTCAGAATCCGGTGCAGGGTCATGTCGCCCGGCGCGCCCGGCACCCGGCCGACCGCGTCCAGGGGGAGCGCCGCGATGGTCTCGTCCGCGTGGGCGCACGCCCGCCGATACAGCCCGACGATGTCCTCACGCGTCTCGTCGGCCCGTGCCCACAGGTCCGCGTCCGGCTCGGCGTCGCCCGTGATCCACAGCGGCGTGCCCGGGAAGGGCCGGCCGAAGGTCGCGCCGAAGTACAGTGCCTCGGCGCCCGCCAGGTGCTTGACGAGGCCCAGCAGATTGGTGCCGGTGGGCGTCAGGGGACGCCGGATGTCGTACTCCGGGAGGCCGTCGAGCTTCCAGAGCAGGACGTCACGGGCGTCCTGGAGGTACAGCCGCAGGTCGGCCTTGGGATCTGATGCGGTCATGCCCCGAGTGTGACGATCACGCGGCCGGTGTCCACGGGTTTTCGGGGCCGGGCCGGACACGGCTCACCGTGTCCGGCCCGGCCCCGCTCGTCAGCGCTTCTTCGGGTCCAGCAGGCCCGCGCGGCGCAGCGCGTCCGCCATCGCGCTGTTGGCCGGCGCCGGGGCCTGCCGGCCGCCGCGGTCACCGCCGCCCCGGCCCTGCCGCTGGCCGCCGCCCTGCCGCTGCTGGGGCGGACGGGCGCCGCCGCCGCGCTGCTGCCGGCCGCCGCCCTGGCCTTGCGGGGCGGCCTCGTCGTCCAGCCGGAGCGTCAGGGCGATCCGCTTGCGCGGGATGTCGACGTCCAGCACCTTCACCTTGACGATGTCACCGGGCTTCACCACATCGCGCGGGTCCTTGACGAACGACTTGGACATCGCCGACACATGCACCAGGCCGTCCTGGTGGACGCCGATGTCCACGAACGCGCCGAAGGCGGCCACGTTGGTGACCACGCCCTCCAGGACCATCCCGGCGGACAGGTCGGAGATCTTCTCCACGCCCTCCTTGAAGGTGGCCGTCCTGAAGGCGGGACGCGGGTCGCGGCCCGGCTTCTCCAGCTCCTTGAGGATGTCGGTGACGGTCGGCAGACCGAAGGTGTCGTCCACGAAGTCGGCCGGCCGCAGCGAGCGCAGCACGCTGGTGTTGCCGATGAGGGACGCCACCTCCTGGCCCGTGGTCTTCACCATGCGGCGGACCACCGGGTAGGCCTCGGGGTGCACGCTGGAGGCGTCCAGCGGGTCGTCGCCGCCGCGGATGCGCAGGAACCCCGCGCACTGCTCGAACGCCTTCGGGCCGAGCCGCGCCACCTTCTTCAGCTCGGAGCGGGACTTGAACGGGCCGTTCTGGTCCCGGTGCGCGACGATGTTCTCGGCGAGCCCGGCGGAGATGCCCGACACCCGCGCGAGGAGCGGCACGGACGCCGTGTTGACGTCCACACCGACGCCGTTCACACAGTCCTCGACGACCGCGTCCAGCGAGCGGGACAGCTTCACCTCGGACAGGTCGTGCTGGTACTGGCCGACACCGATCGACTTCGGGTCGATCTTCACCAGCTCGGCCAGCGGGTCCTGGAGCCGGCGGGCGATGGAGACGGCGCCGCGCAGCGACACGTCCATGTCCGGCAGTTCCTGCGAGGCGTACTGCGACGCCGAGTACACCGACGCGCCCGCCTCGGACACCATCACCTTGGTGAGCTTCAGCTCCGGGTGCTTCGCGATGAGTTCGCCGGCGAGCTTGTCGGTCTCGCGGGACGCGGTGCCGTTGCCGATCGCGATCAGCTCGACCGCGTGCTCCTCGGCGAGCCGGGCCAGCTTGGCGAGCGCCTCGTCCCACCTGTTCGCCGGGACGTGCGGGTGGACGACGTCCGTCGCCACGACCTTGCCGGTCGCGTCGACCACGGCCACCTTCACGCCCGTGCGGAAACCGGGGTCCAGGCCCAGCGTCGCGCGCGTGCCGGCCGGGGCCGCCAGCAGCAGGTCGCGCAGGTTCGCCGCGAACACGTTCACCGCCTCGTCCTCGGCGGCCGTGCGCAGCCTGAGGCGCAGGTCGATGCCGAGGTGGACCAGGATGCGGGTGCGCCAGGCCCAGCGGACCGTGTCCTTCAGCCATTTGTCGGCGGGACGCCCGCGGTCGGCGATCCCGAACTTCGCGGCGACGATCCCCTCGTACGACGACGGGCCGTCCGTCGGCTCCTCGGGCTCCAGGACGAGGTCGAGCACCTCCTCCTTCTCACCGCGCAGCATCGCCAGGATCCGGTGCGAGGGCAGCTCGGTGAACGGCTCCGTGAAGTCGAAGTAGTCGGCGAACTTGGCGCCCGCCTCCTCCTTGCCCTCGCGCACCTTCGCGGCGAGCCGCCCGCGCACCCACATGCGCTCGCGCAGCTCGCCGATCAGGTCGGCGTCCTCGGAGAACCGCTCGGTGAGGATCGCCCGCGCGCCCTCCAGCGCGGCCTGCGGGTCGGCGACGCCCTTGTCCGCGTCCACGAACGCGGCGGCGGCCGCCAGCGGTTCGACCGTCGGGTCGCCCAGCAGCCCGTCCGCGAGCGGCTCCAGGCCGGCCTCGCGCGCGATCTGCGCCTTGGTGCGGCGCTTGGGCTTGTAGGGGAGGTAGACGTCCTCCAGGCGCGCCTTCGTCTCGGCGCCGCGGATCCGCGCCTCCAGTTCCTCGGTGAGCTTGCCCTGCTCCCGCACCGACTCCAGGATCGCGGTCCGGCGCTCCTCCAGCTCCCGCAGATAGCGCAGCCGCTCCTCGATGGTGCGCAGCTGCGCGTCGTCGAGCATCTCGGTCGCTTCCTTGCGGTAGCGAGCGATGAAGGGCACGGTGGAGCCGCCGTCGAGCAGCTCCACCGCGGCCTTCACCTGCCGCTCCCGTACGCCGAGCTCTACGGCGATCCTGCTTTCGATGGACCCTGCTCCGAGGGACCCGGGTGTCGTCACGATCCCGTACCGCCTTCTCACTGAGGTTGCGCGGCAATTGTGGCAGGTGACACCGACAACCGGGGATCAGGGCGGCGCCCGGCGGGCCACCGGGCCCGGCGTCAGGCCCGGCTGCCGCGCGCGGAGGACGACGCTCCGCCGAACAGGCGGGCGAGCGCCCGGAACGGGAGGGTGACGACAGTGGCGATGGCGCCGCCGATCTGCCGCAGGACGTCAGCGATGGCACGGAACACGGAACGAACTCCTTTCGTCGTGGGCTCTGGCCACCGGGTACCTCGCATCGACGCGGGAAACCCATGGCAGGAAAGGTGGGAAATCCGTCGTTGCTGCCCTGCGCGGGGCCGCCCAGAATCGAGGTCATGACGCAGCGAACCGTTCTCGTCACCGTCTTCGACGGCGTCCAGAGCCTCGATGTCACCGGCCCCGTGGAGGTCTTCGCCGGAGCCCACCGGCACACCCCGGGCTCGTACCGGATCCGCACGGCCTCCGTGGACGGCGGGCCCGTGCGCACCT
>NZ_MUMF01000470.1 GCF_002155905.1 Streptomyces tricolor
GCCGTGGCCGCCGCCCGCGCCGCCTTCCCGGGCTGGGCCGCCGCCACCCCGGGCGAGCGCTCGGACGCCCTGCACCGGTTCGCCGCCGTGCTCGCCGACCGCGCCGAGGACCTCGCCCGCGCGGAGTCCCTCCAGTGCGGCAAGCCGCTCAAGCTCACCCGCGAGTTCGACGTGCCGGGGACCGTCGACAACACCGCCTTCTTCGCGGGCGCCGCCCGGCACCTGCAAGGGCAGTCGGCCGGTGAGTACTCCGGCGACCACACGTCGTACGTGCGGCGCGAGCCCATCGGTGTCGTCGGCTCCATCGCGCCCTGGAACTACCCCCTCCAGATGGCCGCCTGGAAGATCCTCCCGGCGATCGCCGCGGGCAACACCATCGTGCTGAAGCCCGCCGAGCTGACCCCGCTGACCTCGCTGCTGTTCGCGCAGGCCGCCACGGACGCGGGCATCCCGGACGGCGTGATCAACATCGTCACCGGGACCGGGAAGGAGGCCGGCGAGCACCTGGTCGGACACCCGGACGTGGCGATGACCTCCTTCACCGGGTCCACCGCCGTCGGCAAGCGCGTCGCCGAGATCGCCACCGCCACCGTCAAGCGGCTGCATCTGGAGCTGGGCGGCAAGGCGCCCTTCGTGGTCTTCGACGACGCCGACCTGGAGGCCGCCGTGCACGGCGCGGTCGCGGGCTCCCTCATCAACACCGGGCAGGACTGCACGGCCGCCACGCGCGCGTACGTGCAGCGTCCGCTGTACGAGGCGTTCGTGGAGCGGACCGCCGCGCTGATGGAGACCGTCCGGCTGGGCGACCCCTTCGCCCCCGGCACCGACCTCGGGCCGCTGATCTCGCACGCCCAGCGCGACCGGGTCGCCGCCTTCGTGGACCGGGCGCGGGCCTACGCGCGCGTGGTCACCGGCGGCGAGGCTCCCCGGGGCGAGCTGAAGGACGGCGCCTACTACCGGCCCACGCTGATCGCCGGCGCGGCCCAGGACAGCGAGATCGTCCAGTCGGAGATCTTCGGCCCCGTGCTGGTCGTGCTGCCCTTCGACAGCGATGATGAGGGGATCCGGCTGGCCAACGACACCCCGTACGGCCTGGCCGCCTCCGCGTGGAGCAGCAACGTCTACCGCGCCCATCGGGCCACCCGCGAGATCAAGGCGGGCTGCGTCTGGGTCAACGACCACATCCCGATCATCAGTGAGATGCCGCACGGCGGCTACAAGGCCTCCGGCTTCGGCAAGGACATGTCGGCGTACTCCTTCGAGGAGTACACGCAGGTCAAGCACGTAATGTTCGACAACACCGCGGTGGCCAGGAAGGACTGGCACCGCACCGTCTTCGGGGACCGCTAGAGACCGACCAGGCCACCGACCAGGCCGATCCCTCCCGAAAGGGCACCACGCGCATGGAGCAGTACGAGCCCGAACGCCTGACCCCGCCCCAAGTGGCCGCCATGCGGCGCAGCCTGCTGGGCGGCCGGGCCGCCCTGACCCGCCGGTCGCTGCTGCGGGCCTCCGCCGGCGGCGCGCTCGCGGCCGGCGGCCTCGGGGCGCTCAGCGCCTGCGGGATCCCCGCCGCGGGCAAGAGCCCGGGCGGCACCTCCGCCGAGGACCGCTCCGCCCGGGAGAAGGTGGTGAACTTCTCCAACTGGACCGAGTACATCGACGTCGACGACAGCGGCAAGCACCACCCGACGCTCGACACCTTCCGCAGGCGGACCGGGATCACGGTCCACTACACCGAGGACATCAACGACAACAACGAGTTCTTCGGCAAGATCAAGCCGCAGCTCGCCGCGGGCCAGGACACCGGCCGCGACATCATCGTCCTCACCGACTGGCTGGCCGCCCGGCTGATCCGCCTGGGCTGGGTGCAGAAGCTGGACCCCTCCCACCTGCCGCACGCGTACACCAACCTCTCGCCCCAGTTCCGCAACCCGGACTGGGACCCCGGCCGGGCGTACTCGTACCCCTGGCAGGGCATCTCCACCGTCATCGCCTACAACAAGAAGGCGCTCGACGGCATCGAGGTCACCTCGGTCTCCGACCTGCTCGACAACCCCAGGCTCAAGGGACGCGTCGGCTTCCTGTCGGAGATGCGGGACTCCGTCGGCATGACCCTGCTCGACATGGGCAAGGACCCGGCGAACTTCACCGACGACGACTACGACGCGGCGATCGCCCGCCTCCAGAAGGCCGTCGACAAGGGCCAGATCCGCCGCTTCACCGGCAACGACTACACCTCCGACCTGACCAAGGGCGACTTCGCGGCCTGCATCGCCTGGGCCGGTGACGTGGTCCAGCTCAAGGCCGACAGCCCGGACGTCGACTTCGTCATCCCGGACAGCGGCTACATGACGTCGACCGACAACATGTGCATCCCGAACAAGGCCCGGCACAAGACGAACGCCGAGCGGCTCATGGACTTCTTCTACGAGCCCGAGCAGGCCGCCGCGCTCGCCGCCTACATCAACTACGTGACGCCGGTCGACGGGGTGAAGCCCTACCTTGCGAAGATCGACCGGGACGCGGCGGACAACCCGCTGATCGTCCCCGACAAGGCCATGCAGGCGAAGTCCCATGCCTTCCGCTCCCTGAGCCAGAAGGAAGAGACGGCCTACGAAGGAAAGTTCGCGAAGCTCACAGGGGCGTGACGACGATGAAGACGACACCAGACAACAGCGGCGACGTCCGCCTCTCCGGTATCTCCAAGACCTACGGCTCCTTCACCGCCGTACACCCGCTGGACCTGACCGTCCCCGAGGGCTCCTTCTTCGCCCTGCTCGGCGCCTCCGGCTGCGGCAAGACCACCACCCTGCGCATGATCGCCGGCCTGGAGGAGCCCACGACCGGCACGGTCCGGCTCGGCGACCAGGACGTCACCCACCTGCCGCCGTACAAACGGCCGGTCAACACGGTCTTCCAGTCCTACGCCCTCTTCCCGCACCTCGACATCTTCGAGAACGTCGCCTTCGGCCTGCGCCGGCGCGGCATCAAGAGCGTCAAGAAGCAGGTCGAGGAGATGCTGGAGCTGGTCCAGCTGGGCGAGCAGGCGCGCAAGAAGCCGCACCAGCTCTCCGGCGGCCAGCAGCAGCGGGTCGCCGTGGCCCGCGCGCTGATCAACCACCCCAAGGTGCTCCTGCTGGACGAGCCCCTCGGCGCCCTCGACCTCAAGCTGCGCCGGCAGATGCAGCTGGAGCTGAAGCGCATCCAGACCGAGGTCGGCATCACCTTCGTCCACGTCACGCACGACCAGGAGGAGGCCATGACCATGGCCGACACGGTCGCCGTGATGAACGGCGGCCGGGTCGAGCAGCTCGGCGCGCCCGCCGACCTCTACGAGAACCCGCGGACGACGTTCGTCGCGAACTTCCTCGGCACCTCCAACCTCATCGAGGCCGAGGTCGACACCAAGAGCGGCGAGGACATCGTGCTGAAGGCGGGCGGCGGCAAGCTGGTGCTGCCCGAGGCGCGATGTTCCGCCCCGGCGACGTCCGGCGGCAAGGTGCTGGTCGGCATCCGCCCGGAGAAGATCTCCCTCACCCACGCCGACGACGCCGGCTCGATCCCGGCGGGCCGCAACCGCCTCACCGGCACGATCGCCGACGCCAGCTTCATCGGCGTCTCCACGCAGTACGTGATCGACAGCCCGGTCTGCGACGAGCTGTCGGTGTACGTGCAGAACGTCGAGCGCGACGGCCGGCTCGTCCCCGGCGCCGACGTCGTCCTGCACTGGAGCCCGGCCCACACCTTCGGCCTGGACGCGGCCCAGGACATCGACGCGGGCACCGAGGAAGAGGTCGCCGCCTGATGTCCACGCTCACCGAGGCGCCCCCGCCTCTCAGCCCCACCGCACCGGAGAAGAAGCCCCCGCGCAGGCGCGGCCGGTTCACCCCGTACTGGCTGCTGCTGCCCGGCATCCTCTGGCTGGTCGTCTTCTTCGCGCTGCCGATGATCTACCAGGCCTCCACCTCCGTGCAGACGGGCTCCCTGGAGGAGGGCTACAAGGTCACCTGGCACTTCGCGACGTACTGGGACGCCCTGTCCGAGTACTGGCCGCAGTTCCTGCGGTCCGTCTTCTACGCCGCCGCCGCGACCGTGCTGTGCCTGCTGCTCGGCTATCCGCTGGCCTACCTCATCGCCTTCCGCGCCGGCCGCTGGCGCAACCTGATCATGATCCTGGTGATCGCGCCGTTCTTCACCAGCTTCCTGATCCGCACCCTGGCCTGGAAGACGATCCTCGCGGACAACGGCGTGGTCGTGCAGACGCTGGGCTCGCTGCACGTCCTGGACGTCACCAGCTGGCTCGGCTGGACGGCCGGCGACCGGGTCCTCGCCACGCCGCTGGCGGTGGTGTGCGGCCTGACGTACAACTTCCTGCCGTTCATGATCCTGCCCCTGTACACCTCGCTGGAGCGGATCGACGGGCGGCTGCACGAGGCGGCCGGCGACCTGTACGCACGGCCGTGGACCACCTTCCGCAAGGTCACCTTCCCGCTGTCCATGCCGGGCGTGGTCTCCGGGACACTGCTGACCTTCATCCCGGCGGCCGGTGACTACGTCAACGCCGAACTCCTCGGCTCCACCGACACCCGCATGATCGGAAACGTCATCCAGACGCAGTTCCTGCGCATTCTGGACTACCCGACGGCCGCGGCCCTCTCCTTCATCCTCATGGCCGCGATCCTGGCCATGGTCACGCTCTACATCCGCCGGTCCGGGACGGAGGACCTGGTCTAAATGCCCTTCGTCAACTGGCTCAAGCGCCATCTCGTCGTCATCGCCGGGCTGCTCACGCTCGCCTATCTCCTGCTGCCGAACGTCATCGTCACGGTGTTCTCCTTCAACCAGCCGAAGGGGCGCTTCAACTACGAATGGCAGCGGTTCTCCACGGACGCCTGGCAGGACCCGTGCGGCGTCGCCGGCATGTGCGGCTCGCTGTCCCTCAGCCTCCAGATCGCCCTCTGGGCCACGGTCGGCGCCACGATCCTCGGCACGATGATCGCCTTCGCGCTGGTCCGCTACCGCTTCCGCGCGCGTGGCGCCGTCAGCTCGCTGATCTTCCTGCCGATGGCGATGCCCGAGGTCGTCATGGCCGCCTCGCTGCTCACCCTGTTTCTCAACATGGGCGCGCAGCTGGGCTTCTGGACGGTCCTGATCGCCCACATCATGTTCTGCCTGAGCTTCGTCGTCACCGCGGTCAAGGCGCGCGTGATGTCGATGGACCCGCGCCTGGAGGAGGCCGCCCGGGACCTGTACGCCGGGCCCGTGCAGACCTTCCTGCGGGTCACCCTGCCCATCGCGGCACCCGGAATCGCCGCGGGCGCGCTGCTGTCGTTCGCGCTCTCCTTCGACGATTTCATCATCACCAATTTCAACGCCGGTTCGACCGTCACCTTCCCGATGTTCGTCTGGGGATCGGCGCAGCGCGGAACGCCCGTCCAGATCAATGTGATCGGTACGGCCATGTTCCTCGTCGCCGTCCTCCTCGTCCTCGTCTCGATGGTCGTCGGCAATCGCCGGAACAAGCAAAAGGCATAAGCCTTCTCACGCAGTCTCTGTAGGGAGTTGAAATCATGGCCCCAAGCGCCATGAGCCGTGGCAAAGACAACTGGATCGCCTCTCTCTCCGAAGCCCAGCCGGTCCCGTACTGGCTGGAAGACCCCGGCAAGCCGGCCGCCGAGCCCGCCCTCACCTCCGCCGAGACCTGCGACCTGCTGGTCGTCGGCGGCGGCTACAGCGGGCTGTGGACCGCGCTCAATGCCAAGGAGCGCGACCCGCAGCGCGATGTGGTGCTGCTGGAAGGCCGCGAGGTGGGCTGGGCCGCCTCCGGCCGCAACGGCGGTTTCTGCGCCGCCTCCCTCACGCACGGCCTGCCCAACGGGCTGACCCGCTGGCCCGGTGAGATCCACAAGCTGGAGGAGCTGGGCCGGCGCAACCTCGACGGCATCGAGGCCGCCATCGCCCGGCACGGCATCGACTGCGACTTCGAACGCACCGGCGAGATCGATGTCGCCACCGAGACCTACCAGGCGTGGGAACTGCGCGACTGGCACCGGGAACTCCAGGAGAAGGGCCTCGCGGACGGCATCGAGTTCCTGGACGCCGACGCCGTGCGCGAACAGGTGAACTCGCCCACCTTCGAAGCGGGCCTGTGGGACCGCCGGGGCGTGGCGATGCTGCACCCGGCGAAGCTGGCCTGGGGCCTGAAGCGGGCCTGCCTGCGGCTCGGGGTGCGGGTCTACGAGCACACGCCCGCCCTGGACCTGAAGAGCTACGGCGCCGGGATGGCCGTACGCACCCCGTACGGCGCCGTCCGCGCCCGCAAGGTCGCGCTCGGCACCAACATCTTCCCGAGCCTGCTGCGCCGCGTGCGGTCGTACACCGTCCCGGTCTACGACTACGCGCTGATGACCGAGCCGCTGACCGCCGACCAGCTCGCGTCCGTCGGCTGGAAGAACAGACAGGGGCTGGGGGACTCGGCGAACCAGTTCCACTACTTCCGGCTGTCCGCCGACAACCGCATCCTCTGGGGCGGCTACGACGCGATCTACCCCTACGGCGGCCGGGTGCGCGCCGAGTACGACGACCGGCCCGAGACGTACGCCAAGCTCGCGGGCCACTTCTTCACCTGCTTCCCGCAGCTGGAGGGCGTCCGCTTCACCCACGCCTGGGGCGGCGCGATCGACACCTGCTCGCGCTTCTCCGCCTTCTTCGGCACCGCCCACCAGGGCCGGGTCGCCTACGCGGCGGGCTACACCGGCCTCGGCGTCGGCGCGACCCGGTTCGGCGCGGACGTGATGCTGGACCTGCTGGACGGGGAGCGCACCGAGCGGACCGAGCTGGAGATGGTCCGCAAGAAGCCGCTGCCGTTCCCGCCGGAGCCGTTCGCCTGGACCGGCATCGCCCTCACCAAGTGGTCCCTGGCCCGCGCCGACGCCCACGGGGGCCGCCGGAACCTGTGGCTGCGCACGATGGACCGCCTGGGCCTGGGCTTCGACAGCTGACACCCCCCGCGCCGCGTCACCGCCCCCTGCGCCGCGTCACCGCCTCCTGCGCCGCGTCGCGGAAGCCGGCGCGGACCGTGGGGCGCGTGATGCGGCTCACTCGAAACCGGGCCCGGAAGTCGCGTAATGCCTCCCGGGGGACCTCCCTCTCTCCTGCCGACACGATCGCGTCGTACGAGAGAGAGGGAGGCCTTCTCATGACTGGGGCGAAGACGGCGGTCGAATGGCTGGCATCCGTCGCACCGGATCCCGAGGCCTGCCGCTGGGAGTGGGAGCGCAACCCCCTGGGGGTCGCCCTGCTGCCCGCCGGCAAGGCCTGGGACGTGCTGATCCTGCCGGGTGACCTCGGCTATCCGACCCTGGACGTCCTCACCCGCGTGCTCGACCGGCCCGGCCCGGTGCTCGCCGACTTCGGCGACCACCGGGTCGGGTTCTTCGTGCCCCCGGGCACCGCGGCCCGCTGGCTCGGCACCGGCATCCGTACCGCCGGAGCCGGCACCTGGATCGTCGTGCCGTATCCCGGCCGGGCGACCCGCGGTGTGCGCTGGCTGGTGTCGCCGGACGGCACCGGCATGCTGACCGATCCGGCGCTGCTGGAACTGGCGATGCACGAGGCGGCGGCGGGGCTGGCCCGGCGGAGGGACGAGGACGGGTAGCGCCCGGACACCTTGACAACAGGATTGGTCTGGACCAAGTTGTGTGCGCTCCGCCCCTCCAACTCCCCCGACTCCGGAGGCCCTTGTGGAACGCGCCCGACGCACCAGATCCGTCCTCGCCGCGCTCACGGCCGCCCTGCTGGCCGTGCCCGGTATCACCGCGCTCTCGTCGGCCGCCCGTGCGGCCGACGCGGACGTGGCGACCAACGGCGGCTTCGAGTCCGGCCTGACCGGCTGGACCTGCACGGCCGGTACGACCGTGAACTCGCCCGTGCACAGCGGCAGTTCCGCGCTGCAGGCCACCCCGTCGGGCAGCGACAACGCCCGGTGCTCCCAGACGGTGACCGTCCAGCCGAACGCCCAGTACACCCTGTCCGGTTACGTCCGCGGGTCCTACGTCTACCTCGGCGCGACCGGCACCGGCAGCACCGACGTCTCCGCCTGGACCCAGTCCGCCCCCGACTGGCAGAAACTGAGCACCACCTTCCGCACCGGAGCCGCCACCACCAAGGTCACGATCCACATCCACGGCTGGTACGGCACCGGCGCCTACCAGGCCGACGACATCACCCTCGTCGGCCCCGGCGGCAGCGGCCCCGGCCAGCCGCCCGCGGCCCCGGCCGGCCTCAGGACCACCTCCGTGACCTCGTCGTCCGTCGGCCTGTCCTGGTCGGCCGTGACGGGCGCGACCGGCTACGCGGTCTACCGCGACGGGGCCAAGGTCCAGACGGTGACCGGCACGTCGGCGACCGTGTCCGGCCTCGCGGCCTCGACGGCGTACAGCTTCCAGGTCACCGCCCTCAACGACGCCGGCGAGTCCGCGAAGTCGGCGCCCGTGACCGCGACCACGACCGCCGGACCCGGCGGCGGCACGTCGGACCTCCCGCCGCACGCCCTCGTCGGCTACCTGCACGCAAGCTTCGCCAACGGGGCCGGATACACCCGGCTCGCCGACGTCCCCGACAGCTGG
>NZ_MUMF01000471.1 GCF_002155905.1 Streptomyces tricolor
GCCGGCCGCGGCCGGCCCTCCCGAGAGAAGTGATCATGGCCTCCGAGCACTCCGACGCCGCCGGCGACACCTCCGCCCTGGCGCTGAAGATACTGGTCGCCGGCGGCTTCGGCGTCGGCAAGACGACATTGGTGGGGGCCGTCAGCGAGATCCGGCCGCTGCGCACCGAGGAACTCCTCAGCGAGGCGGGCCAGCTGGTGGACGACACCGAAGGCGTGGACCAGAAGGTCACCACGACCGTGGCCATGGACTTCGGCCGCATCACGATCCGCTCAGGCCTGTCGCTCTACCTCTTCGGCACGCCCGGACAGGACCGCTTCTGGTTCCTGTGGGACGAACTGGCCCAGGGAGCCCTCGGCGCCGTGGTCCTGGCCGACACCCGGCGGCTGGAGGACTGCTTCCCCGCCGTCGACTACTTCGAGCACCGGCACATCCCGTTCGTGGTGGCCGTCAACTGCTTCCCGGGAGCCCGGACGTACGGCGCCCACGACGTCTCCCGGGCGCTCGACCTCGACCACGGCACACCCGTGGTGCTGTGCGACGCACGCGACCGCGACTCCGGCAAGGAAGTGCTGATCCGGCTGGTCGAGTACGCCGGGCGGATGCACACCGCCCGGCTCCTGGACTCGGTCGGCTGAACCGGCCGCTCAGGCCGCGACGTCCCGCATGGCCAGCACATGGTCGACGGTGACGCGGACGAGGACTTCCCCCGGCACGCCGTTGCGCGCGCCGTACTCCTCGGCGCGGTCCTCGCCCATGTACCGGGCGGCGATCCGGGTCGCCCACAGCCGTACGTCGGCCAGGTCCTCCGACAGCCGGGCGCGGCCGTTCAGCACCGCGAAGTGGAACGGCGGACGGTCGTCGTCCACGCACAGGGCGATCCGGCCGTCACGGGCCAGATTGCGTCCCTTCACCGTGTCCTTGCCGGTGGTGAACACCAGGTCGTCCCCGTCCAGCAGGAACCAGATCGGCGCCACGTGCGGGCTGCCGTCGGCGCGGACGGTGGACAGCTTGCCGGTGCGGGTGCCCTCCGAGACGAACGCCCGCCATTCCTCATCGGTCATCTTGTCTGCCATGGGCCCATCCTGCTTGCCCGCACGCCGGTCGTGGGGAAGGCTGGCGGGGAGTTCCTCCAGCCAGGGGGAGACGTCACACGGGGAGACGGACATGGCGCAGAACCAGGGTCTCGGCTGGCTCCTGGACGATCTGACCGAGCGGGTGGACCACGTACGCCACGCGCTCGTCCTGTCGAACGACGGGCTGGTCACCGCGGCGAGCACGGGCCTACGACGTGAGGACGCCGAGCATCTGGCCGCCGTGGCGTCCGGGCTGCACAGCCTGGCCAAGGGCTCGGGACGCCACTTCGGAGCGGGCCGGGTACGCCAGACGATGATCGAGTACGACGACGCCGTGCTGTTCGTGACCGCGGCCGGCGCCGGCAGCTGCCTGTGCGTGCTCAGTGGCGCGGAGGCCGACATCGGCCGGATCGCCTACGAGATGACCCTGCTCGTCAATCGGGTCGGCGAACACCTCGGCGTCGATGCCAGGCAACCCGAGCGGACGCGCATAGCAGACGCCTGACCTGCGTCTTTTGCTCCGCCCGTCGAGTTATCCACAGGCTCGCCACGGCACGCGGCGAACCGGCTACGGTGAGTGCACGGCGAACGCACAGGGCGTGCGCCACGGACTCCACGGGGGAGTGCGACCATGTCGGCGAACACTTTCGACGCATCTCGTCCCAGCACCTGCACGCCGAGCCGCGCCGCTCGCGAACTGGGGCTCAAGCGCAGCGAGTTCGACCTCGCCGTGCACCTCGGCCGGATCCGGACCGTGCCCGACGAGGGCGGGGGAGGGGGCCGGCGCGTGGAGCGTGCGGAGATCGACCGCCTCCGCGCACAGGGCGACTTCCCCGCCTCCCTCCGCGAGCGGGTGCAGGTCGTCGGTACGGCGGAGGGTGCCGCCCTCATGGAGATCCCGGCCGGCCGGTTCAGCCGGCTCGCCCGCCTGGGCCTGCTCGTGCCCGTCAGCTTCTACCTGAACCGCTACCGTGCCGTGGTCTGGCTCTATCTGGCTGATGAGCTACGCCAGTTCGCGGCGGCCACGGAGAACGCGCGCCTGCTCAAGGGGCGTACGCCCGAGACCCTGCGGAGCCAGCTGGCGGAGGGAGTGGATCTACGGGCCCGCAACTGGCGCGGACGCCATCTCGGATTCCTGCTGCGGCAGGCCGAGGACCCGTGGGCCCGCGCCGGAGCCGTGGCCGCCCTCCTCGCGCCCGTCGAGGTCGCCGACATCGTCAAGGACCCCTACGAGCGCGCCTGCTTGAACCGGTTCCGGCCCGCCCCACCGGGCCACGGCGTTCCCGGGTCCCCCGCCGCGCACCTTGCCGAGCAGATCATGACGGCGCAGGACCCGGACGAAGTCGGCTGGCTGCGCAGTGAGCTGGCGCGCTCGGTCGAGGAGGCCCGCGGCGCCTCGCCCGCCCCGCGTCCCGCCGTCCGTGACGTGCCGTCGGCGATCCGGGCCCTCGCACACCCCATTCCGCCGATGGCACGAACGGTCACCGCGCTCGTGGCGGAACCGACGGTCACGCGGCCCGCGGAGGAGCCGAGGCGGCCGCCGGAGTCGGCGGCACCGCGGCGGGACGCGGCGACGCGGCCCCTGAAATCGGCGGCGCAGGCGCATGAGCCGGTGACGCGGCGGCCCGCCGAGACGGTCGTGCGGCATCCCGAGGTGGTCGTGCGGCACCCGGAGCTGGTGGCGCGACGGCCCTGGGAAGCGTGCGTGCGGCCCGCGGAGGTCGCGAGGCGGCCGGCGCCGCAGCCCGTCGCCCGGGACCACGAGCCGGCACCGCCCGCACCGCCGCGGTCGTCCCGCGGACTGCGGGCCTGGCTGCGGCGCAGAGGCCCGCACCCGGCGCGGGCCTGAACACCCGCTCCCGACCGTGATCGCGCCGTCGTCGCGTGCTCCAGGGACCTACAGGGACCTGAAAAGGCCTTCCTGGACGACCGAGACGAGCAGTCGCCCCTGCAGGTCGTAGATGCGTCCGCGGGCCAGTCCCCGCCCGCCGTTGGCGATCGGCGACTCCTGGTCGTACAGGAACCACTCATCCGCGCGGAACGGCCGGTGGAACCACATGGCGTGGTCCAGCGAGGCCATGTCGAAGTTCCGCGGCCCCCACAGCGGCTCCACCGGGATGCGCACCGCGTCCAGCAGGGTCATGTCGCTGGCGTAGGTCAGCGCGCACGTGTGGACCAGCGGATCGTCACCGAGCGGCCCGACCGCGCGCATCCACACGGCGCTGCGCGGCTCGGCACCCTCGATCTCCTCGGCGTTCCAGCGCAGCCGGTCGACGTACCGGATGTCGAACGGCTGGCGGCGCGCCATCCGCTCCAACTGCTCCGGAAGCGCCCCCAGATGCTTACGGATCTCCTCGGCGACCGTCGGCAGCGACTCCGGATCCGGCACCTCGCGGGCCGGCGGCAGCTGGTGCTCGAACGGTCCTTCCTCAGGCTTGTGAAAGGAGGCGGTCAGATTGAAGATCGTGCGGCCCTGCTGGACGGCCGTGACCCGGCGCGTCGTGAAGGAGCGCCCGTCGCGGACCCGTTCCACCTGGTACACGATCGGCACGCCGGGCCGACCCGGGCGCAGGAAGTACGCGTGCAGCGAGTGCACCGGGCGCTCGCCGTCCGTGGTGCGGCCGGCGGCGACCAGCGCCTGGCCCGCCACCTGGCCGCCGAACACCCGCTGCAAGGACTCCTGCGGGCTGCGGCCACGGAAGATGTTGACCTCGATCTGTTCCAGGTCGAGCAGGTCGACCAGTCTCTCGGCCGGATTCGTCATCGGTGGGTTTCTCCTTGGCTTGCCACTGGCCGGGGACGGCTCACAGCTGGCCGACGTCGGTGACGCGGACGACCGCGCGGCCCTCGGCGTCGGAGGCCGCGAGGTCGATCTCCGCGCTGATGCCCCAGTCGTGGTCGCCGTTCGGGTCGTCGAAGATCTGGCGGACGCGCCAGAGGCCGTTCTCCGGCTCCTCCTTGATGACGAGCAGCTTGGGACCGCGCGCGTCGGGGCCGGTGCCGAGGTCGTCGTACTCGTCCCAGTACTTGTCCATCGCCTCGCCCCAGGCATCGGCGTCCCAGCCGGACTCGGCGTCCAGTTCGCCCAGCTCCTCGACCTGGTCCAGGGCGGCCAGCTCCACGCGGCGGAACATGGCGTTGCGGACCAGGACCCGGAAGGCGCGGGCGTTGGTGGTGACCGGCTTGACCTCGTCGGCCTTCTCCTGGGCCTCCTCGGCGGTCATCTCCTCCGGGTTGGCGAGCTGCTCCCACTCGTCCAGCAGGCTGGAGTCCACCTGGCGCACCATCTCGCCCAGCCACTCGATCAGGTCCTGCAGGTCCTCGGACTTCAGGTCGTCCGGGATGTTGTGGTCCAGGGCCTTGTAGGCGCTGGCGAGGTAGCGCAGCACGATGCCCTCGGTACGGGCCAGCTCGTAGAAGGACACCAGCTCCGTGAAGGACAGCGCCCGCTCGTACATGTCCCGGATCACCGACTTCGGCGACAGCGGGTGGTCGCCGACCCACGGGTGGCTCTTGCGGTAGGTGTTGTACGCGTGGAAGAGCAGCTCCTCCAGCGGCTTCGGGTAGGTGATGTCCTGGAGGCGCTCCATGCGCTCCTCGTACTCGACGCCGTCCGCCTTCATCGCGGCCACGGCCTCGCCGCGCGCCTTGTTCTGCTGGGCGACGAGGATCTGCCGCGGGTCGTCCAGGGTGGACTCGACCACGGAGACCATGTCGAGCGCGTAGGACGGCGACTCGGGATCGAGCAGTTCGAACGCGGCGAGGGCGAACGTGGACAGCGGCTGGTTCAGCGCGAAGTCCTGCTGGAGATCGACCGTGAGCCGGACGATGCGGCCCTCGGCGTCCGGCTTGTCGAGCTTCTCCACGATCCCGCCGTCCAGCAGGGACCGGTAGATCGCGATCGCCCGGCGGATGTGCCGGAGCTGCTGCCTGCGCGGCTCGTGGTTGTCCTCCAGGAGGTGGCGCATCGCCTCGAACGCGTTGCCCGGCCGGGCGATCACCGACAGCAGCATCGTGTGCGTCACCCGGAACCGCGAGGTCAGCGGCTCCGGCTCCGACTCGATCAGCTTCTGGAAGGTGTTCTCCGTCCAGCCGACAAAGCCCTCCGGCGCCTTCTTGCGCACCACCTTGCGCCGCTTCTTCGGGTCGTCGCCCGCCTTCGCCAGCGCCTTCTCGTTCTCGATGATGTGCTCCGGCGCCTGCGCGACCACGAGCCCCGCGGTGTCGAAACCGGCCCGGCCGGCCCGGCCCGCGATCTGGTGGAACTCCCGGGCCCGCAGGGTGCGCACCCGGCTGCCGTCGTACTTGGTCAGTGCCGTGAACAGCACGGTGCGGATGGGCACGTTGACACCCACGCCCAGCGTGTCCGTACCGCAGATGACCTTCAGCAGACCGGCCTGGGCGAGCTTCTCCACCAGGCGCCGGTACTTGGGCAGCATGCCGGCGTGGTGCACGCCGATGCCGTGCCGGACGTAGCGGGAGAGGTTGCGGCCGAACTTGGTGGTGAAGCGGAAGTTGCCGATCAGCTCGGCGATCTGGTCCTTCTCCTCGCGCGAGCACATGTTGATGCTCATCAGCGCCTGCGCCCGCTCCACGGCCTGCGCCTGGGTGAAGTGCACGATGTACACCGGCGCCTGCTTGCTCTGCAGCAGGTCGGTGAGCGTCTCGGTG
Source organism: Streptomyces tricolor (assembly GCF_002155905.1). Classification (GTDB taxonomy): domain Bacteria; phylum Actinomycetota; class Actinomycetes; order Streptomycetales; family Streptomycetaceae; genus Streptomyces; species Streptomyces tricolor. The sequence goes on from NZ_MUMF01000471.1 coordinate 5,748, forward strand.
AGCGGGGTGAGCTTGTACTCGTAGGAGAGGGGCACCGGGCGCGTCGCCGAGCGGACCACCGAGGTGGGGCGGCCGGTGCGGCGGGTGAGGTCCTTCTCGAAGAAGGACACATCGCCCAGAGTGGCCGACATCAGGATGAACTGCGCCTGTGGCAGCTCCAGCAGCGGGATCTGCCAGGCCCAGCCGCGGTCGCCCTCGGCGTAGAAGTGGAACTCGTCCATGACGACTTGACCGACGTCCGCGTTCTTGCCGTCACGCAGCGCGATCGAGGCCAGCACCTCGGCGGTGCAGCAGATCACGGGCGCGTCGGCGTTGACGGAGGCGTCGCCGGTGAGCATGCCGACGTTCTCCGTGCCGAAGAGCTTGCACAGCTCGAAGAACTTCTCCGACACCAGAGCCTTGATCGGCGCCGTGTAGAAGGTGACCTCGTCCCGGGCCAGCGCGGCGAAGTGCGCGCCCGCGGCGATCATGCTCTTGCCGGAACCGGTGGGCGTCGAGACGATCACGTTCGCCCCGGAGACCACCTCGATCAGCGCCTCTTCCTGGTGGGGATAGAGGGTGAGGCCGCGCTCCTGCGCCCACGACTCGAAGGCTTCGTACAGGGCGTCGGGGTCGGCGGTCGGCGGCAGCTGATCGATGAGGGTCACGCCCCCATCTTGCCTGGCCTTCCGCCCGAGCGGGGAATCGGCTGCGGGTCCGAAGATCATGACCGCTACGCTGTGTCGCCGACGCAGCGTCAGCGCACCAGGTCAACTGGACAGCGGCACACGAGGAATGGGGCGGAAAGCGGCCATGATGGGACCAGCACATTCACTGTCGGGGGCCGCGGCCTGGCTGGGCGTCGGAGCCGCCGCCGCGGCGGCCGGACACCCGATGCCCTGGCCCGTCCTCCTCTGCGGCGCCCTGATCTGCGCCGGCGCCGCGCTCGCCCCGGACCTCGACCACAAGGCGGCCACCATCTCCCGGGCCTTCGGGCCGATCTCCCGCTGGATCTGCGAGATCGTCGACAAGCTGTCGTACGCCGTCTACAAGGCGACCAGGAAGCAGGGCGACCCGCGCCGCTCCGGTGGCCACCGAACGCTGACGCACACCTGGGTGTGGGCGGTCCTGATCGGAGCGGGCTGTTCCGTGGCGGCGATCACGGGGGGCCGGTGGGCGGTGCTGGGCATCCTGTTCGTGCACATGGTGCTCGCGATCGAGGGCCTGCTGTGGCGGGCGGCGCGCGGTTCCAGCAGCGACGTCCTGGTCTGGCTGCTGGCGGCGACGAGCGCGTGGATTCTGGCGGGCGTGCTGGACAAGCCGGGCAACGGCTCCGACTGGCTGTTCACCGCGCCGGGGCAGGAGTACCTGTGGCTGGGGCTGCCGATCGTGCTGGGTGCGCTGGTGCACGACATCGGGGACGCGCTGACTGTGTCCGGCTGCCCGATCCTGTGGCCGATCCCGGTGGGCCGCAAGCGCTGGTATCCGGTGGGGCCGCCGAAGGCTCTGCGGTTCCGGGCGGGCAGCTGGGTCGAGCTGAAGGTGCTGATGCCGGCGTTCATGCTGCTCGGGGGAGTGGGCTGCGCCGCGGCTCTCAACGTGATCTGAGGAAACCCCCGGGTCCAGGTGGTGGGAAGCTGCCGGGTTCAGGTGGTCTCGCCCGCGTCCGCCCCGCCGTACCGGCGCTCGAAGCGGGCGATCCGGCCCTCGGTGTCGACCGTGCGGGCCTTGCCCGTGTAGAAGGGGTGGCTCTCCGAGGAGATCTCCACGTCGATCACCGGGTAGCTCTGGCCGTCGTCCCACTCGATGGTCTGCTCGCTCCGTGCGGTGGACCGGGTCAGGAAGGCGTAGCCGGCGGCGCGGTCACGGAAGACCACCGGGTGGTAGTCGGGGTGCTTGTCCTGCTGCATGGCGGCTCCTTGTGCGGGGCGGTCGGGACGGGGGGATCCGCGCCGTCCGGTTCAGCCGGGGAGCGCGTCCTCGTCGACGATGTGCATCGCTGCCTCCTCGGCGGAGGCGGCGGCGCCGTCGATCCCGACGTCGGTCGCGACGAGGGCGGCCTCCTCGTCCTCGTGCGCGCCCTCGTCGGGAGCCACCAGCCGGCCGGAGCGGGAATTGCCGACCTCGTTGTCGAGGAGTTCCCCGTCGGTGCCTTCGCAGTCGCCGATACCGTCGCCGTCGGGCGCGGCGAGATCCGGCAGCTCCTCGGCGAGCCGCTGGTCGAGGGTCTCGCCCGCTTGGCGTTCGGCCGCCGTCACGCCGGTGTGTTCGACCGCCCAGGGTCGCTCCGGAGGGGACCAGCCGCGGTCGAGGGGGTCGGCCACGCCGTCGAAGTCCAGAGTGTCCTCGACGTCGAGCACCCCCGAGTCCTCCCGGATCTCCGAGGGATCGGGCTGGTAGACGTCGTCCCCCCATCCGTCGGCGCTGTCCACGACTACCTCCAGGTGGTGAGGACGGCCGGGTGCCGCCCCAGCGGGCGGCGGGCCGTCGGCACGCAGGGCACGGGAGTCACACGCCGCGAGCCCTCCGCCTCCCGGCTGCACCCCGATCCGGTGCCGTTCTCCAGACTTCCACCCCTGCTCGGCACCGCGCAACGGCACGGGCCCCGGCGGGGCCGCACGCCCCCGCACCGGACCTGTACGAATCCCGCCGGGCCCCGGCCCATCGCGGGCCGACTCCCACACGCGCGGGCTTCGGGGCGGCGGCAGCGGGGGCGGTCCCGGTGGCCGGCGGAGCACGGTCGATCGTCCAGCAGGCCGGCCGAGCTGATGGGGCCGACGGGGCTGGTCGAGCCGGCCGGGCCGACAGGGCTGAACGAGGTCGCCGGGCTTGCTGGACTGTTCGAGGTGGTCCGGCTGGCTGTGCCGATCGAGGTGGCCGAGCTGATCGGGCCGACCGGGGGCAACCGAGGACGCCGGTCCGACCGAGCAGGCCAACTGGGCGGAGACCGCCAACCTCACCAAGCTGGCCCAACAGCCCAACAGCCCAACAGCCCAGCAGCCCAGCGCCCAGCAGCCCCGCGGCGCCTCCGCTCGGCGATCAGCCGGCCCGCCCGCTTCGACCCCGTCGGCCCACGCGGGCCCTTCGGGGCGCGCCCGCGCCGTCAGCGGGGCGCCGCACCCCTCGGTGCGCCGGACGTGCCGGCTCCCGGCGTCACCACGGCCGCGGCGCCACCACGGGCCCCGCCCCCGGGGTGCGGGTACGGACGTTTCGTAGTCCGGCCCCGCCCCCGGGGTGCGGGTACGGACGCTTCGAAGTCGGCGCAAGTCCCCCGACCCCGGCACTCCGGACCCGGTGCCCTCGACCCTCGGCACCCGGCACCCCGGCCCCCGGCACCGCAGGAACCCACCCCGATCCGGCGCCGACCTCACCCATGCCAAGAGCGCCACAGCGCCGCGTACGCGCCCCCCGCCGCGACCAGCTCGTCGTGGCTGCCCAGCTCGCTGATCCGGCCGTTTTCCACGACGGCGATCACGTCGGCGTCGTGGGCGGTGTGCAGGCGGTGGGCGATGGCGACCACGGTGCGGCCGTCGAGCACTCGGGCCAGGGAGCGTTCCAGATGCCGGGCCGCGCGGGGATCGAGAAGGGAGGTCGCCTCGTCCAGGACCAGCGTGTGCGGATCCGCCAGCACCAGCCGGGCCAGCGCGATCTGCTGCGCCTGCGCCGGCGTCAGTGCCAGACCGCCGGAGCCCACCTCGGTGTCCAGGCCGTCGTCCAGCGCCCGCGCCCACCCGTCCGCGTCGACCGCGCCCAGGGCCGCCCACAGCTCGGCGTCACCGGCCCCGGCGCGGGCCAGCAGGAGGTTGTCGCGCAGGGATCCCACGAAGACGTGGTGCTCCTGGTTGACGAGGGCGACGTGCGTGCGGACACGTTCCGCGGGCATCCGGGACAGCTCCGCCCCGCCCAGGGTGACCCGGCCGTCCCGGGGAGCGTAGATCCCGGCGAGCAGCCGGCCCAGCGTGGACTTGCCCGCGCCGGACGGGCCGACCAGGGCCACCCGGGTGCCCGGCGCGACCTGCAGGGAGACCTTGCGGAGCACGTCGACGCCCTCGCGGTAGCCGAAGTGCACGCGGTCGGCGTGCACGTCCCGCCCGTCGGGGACCAGCGAGCCGTCCCCGGCCTCGGGCTCGATGTCCCGCACACCCACAAGACGGGCCAGCGACACCTGGGCGACCTGCACCTCGTCGTACCAGCGCAGGATGAGGTTCACCGGATCGACCAGCATCTGCGCGATGAGCGCGCCGGTGGTCAGCTGGCCCACTCCGAGCCAGCCGTGGAGGACGAACACACCGCCGACCATCAGGACCGAGCCGAGCACGAGGAGGTGGACGGTGTTGATGACCGGGAAGAGCACGGAGCGCAGCCAGAGGGTGTAGCGCTCCCATGCGACCCACTGCGAAATCCGCCGTTCCGACAGGGCCACGCGGCGGGCGCTCAGGCGGTGCGCCTCGATGGTGTGGCCCGCGTCCACGGTCTCGGCGAGCGCGGCGGCGACGGCGGCGTATCCGGCGGCTTCCGAGCGGTAGCCGGACGGCGCCCGCTTGAAGTACCAGCGGCAGCCGATCACCAGGACCGGCACGGCGAGCAGCACGGCGCCGGCCAGCGGCGGGGCCGTCACGACCAGCCCGCCGAGCAGCAGCAGGGCCCACACGAAACCGATGGCCAGCTGCGGCACGGCCTCGCGCATGGCGTTGGCCAGGCGGTCGATGTCGGTGGTGATACGGGAGAGCAGGTCGCCGGTGCCCGCCCGCTCCAGCACCCCCGGCGGCAGTCCGACGGACCGCACGAGGAAGTCCTCGCGCAGGTCGGCCAGCATGCGCTCACCGAGCATCGCGCCCCGCAGCCGTACCTGCCGGACGAAGGCGGCCTGCACGGCCAGCGCGAGCACGAACAGTCCGGCGGTCAGGCCCAGGTGCAGCTCCCGGGCCCCGTCCGTCACCCGTTCGACCAGGCCGCCGAGCAGGTACGGGCCCACCATGGAGGCGACCACGGCCACCGTGTTGACGGCGATGAGCAGCAGGAAGGCCCGCCGGTGCCGCCGGAACAGCTCGGTGACGTAGGCGCGCACGGTCGCGGTGGCGCCGACGGGCAGGGTGGTGGCGGTCGTCGGGGCCGCCGGGTCGTACGCCGGTGGCGCAACGCCGATCATGCGCTCTCCTCGATCTCTTCCAGCTTCTGGAGCGCGTCCAGCAGCACGCCCTCGTCGGCCGCGGCCAGTTCCTCGTCGGTCTCCCGGGTCACCACGGCCCGGTACCGCGGCTCGCTGTCGACCAGTTCACGGTGCACGCCGACCGCCACGACCTCGCCCTCGTGCACCAGGGCGACCCGGTCCGCTCGGTCCAGCAGCAGCGGGGAGGAGGTGAACACCACGGTCGTCCGCCCCGACCGCAGCCGGCGCAGCCCGTCCGCGATCCGGGCCTCGGTGTGCGAGTCGACCGCGGAGGTCGGCTCGTCCAGGACCAGCACCTCCGGATCGGTGATCAGCGACCTGGCCAGGGCGAGCCGCTGGCGCTGGCCGCCGGACAGGGAACGTCCGCGCTCGCTGATCCGGGCGTCCATCGGGTCGGCCGCGTCCAGCGAACCCTGCACGAGCGCGTCCAGCACGTCCTGGCACTGCGCCGCCGCGAGTGCGTCCGCGGGCGGTACGGCACCGGAGGAGGGCACGTCGAGCAGGTCGCGCAGGGTGCCGGAGAGCAGCACCGGGTCCTTGTCCTGGACGAGGACGGCGGTCCGGGCGCTGTCGAGGGGGAGTTCGTCCAGCGGGACCCCGCCCAGCAGCACCGACCGGCCCGGCTCCGCGGGGTGCCCGCCCAGCCGCTCGGCGAGCCGGCCCGCCGCGTCCGGGTCACCGCACACCACGGCGGTGAACCGGCCGGCGGGAGCGAGGAGTCCGGTCTCGGGGTCGTACAGGTCACCGCCCGGCACCTCGGCCTCGCGGGTGCCGCCGGTGTCCGTGGACCGCTCCAGCGACAGCACACGCGCGGCGCGTTTGGCCGAGGGGCGGGAGAAGGAGTACGCCATGGCGATCTCCTCGAAGTGCCGCAGCGGGTAGTTGAGGATCATGACCGCGCTGTAGACGGTGACGAGTTCGCCGACGGTGATCCGGCCCTGGCGGGCCAGGTCGATGCCGTGCCAGACGACGGCGATGAGCAGCAGTCCGGGCAGCAGCACCTGGACGGCGGAGATCAGCGACCACATCCGGGCGCTGCGCACAGCCGCGTGCCGGACCTCCTGGGAGGCGCGGCGGTAGCGGTCGAGGAACAGTTCCTCGCCGCCGATGCCGCGCAGCACCCGCAGTCCGGCGACGGTGTCCGAGGCCAGCTCGGTGGCCCGGCCCGCCTTCTCCCGCTGCACGTCGGCGCGGCGGGTCGCCCGGGGCAGCAGCGGCAGCACCGCGAGGGCCACGACGGGCAGGCCCACGGCGACGACCACGCCGAGCGCGGGCTGGTACACGAGCAGGCCGACGCAGACGACCAGGACCGTCAGCGCGGCGGCCGTGAAACGGGAGACGGCCTCGACGAACCAGCCGATCTTCTCCACGTCGCCGGTGGAGACGGCCACCACCTCACCGGCCGCCACCCGACGGGTCAGGGCGGAGCCCAGCTGGGCGGCCTTGCGCGCGAGCAGTTGCTGGACGCGGGCGGCGGCGGTGATCCAGTTGGTGACGGCGGTCCGGTGCAGGAAGGTGTCGCCCAGAGCGATACCCGTTCCGCACAGCAGCATCAGACCACCCGTCAGGGCGAGCCGGTCCCCGGAGCGGTCGACGGCCGCCTGCACGGCGAGGCCGACGCAGAAGGGCAGAGCGGAGACGGACACGAAGTGCAGCAGGCCCCAGGCGAGCGACTTCAGCTGCCCGCCCAGCTGATTGCGCCAGAGCCACCAGAGGAATCGGGGGCCCGAACGTGCGTCGGGCACGCCCGGGTCGGGATACGGAAGGTCTTGGATCTGCATGACGTCCCAGTGGCTCGTGTCAAGGGCAGGGGGAGCGGTGAGCCGCGGGTGAGCGGCCGACAAGCCGTGAAAGGTTCGCGTCGCAGCGTGGTGAATTTCAAACGGTTTTCTTCGAGGGCCCCGAAATCCACCGGCTTCCGGCCAAGCCGTCGCCGCCCCGCCCGTCAGGCCCGGAAAGTCATGCCGCCCGAAAGGGTGATTGCCCGAAAGTTCACCCAATCAGCCGGTTCACGGTGGCAGCATGGAGGGGTGCAGATCGACAGTGTGCGGCGCAGGGCGGTCGCGGCAGCGACCCTCGGCACCCTCCTCGCGACGCTCTCCGCCTGCGGCACCAGCGCCCCCGCTCCCGCCCGCGGCGCGCACGGCGCCGCGCGGACCCCCACCGCGTCGTCCGACCCCACCCGCATCCCGGGCGTCGGGGACCGCCTCCACCGGCGGATCCCCGCCGACTCCCGCCAGGTCGTGGCCGTGTACGGCGAGGGCCATGACTCGGCCGCGTCCCGGGTCGTGCTGTACACCCGGCAGGGAACGCACTGGCATCCGACCGGCAGTTGGCCCGCCCACAACGGGCGCAACGGCTGGACCACGCAGCACCACGAGGGCGACGCACGCAGCCCGGTCGGCGTGTTCACCCTCACCGACGCGGGTGGAGTGCTCGCCGATCCGGGCACCCGGCTGCCCTACGACCATGACAAGGGCGCCTACGCACCCCCGGCCGAGTGGGACGAGGCGCATCAGCACGACTTCGACTACGTCATCGCCATCGACTACAACCGCG
>NZ_MUMF01000472.1 GCF_002155905.1 Streptomyces tricolor
GGGGTCGGCGATGCGGGCGGCCTGGCTGCGCATCCAGGAGCGGGTGAAGGTGAACGTCTCCACCCGGGCCGGCTCGATGATCGGCAGCAGGTAGTCCAGGACGGCGTCCGGGTCCAGGTCGATGGTCTCCTTGACGAATCCCTCCGCGCAGAGCAGCTCGTAGACCGTCTCGGCCTCGCCGTCGAGGGTCATCCGCAGGGAGACGCCGATCGGGGCCGGCAGGCCGCCGGGGAGCCGGTCGACGGTGCCGAAGTCCAGGACTCCGAGGCGCCAGTCGTCCTCACCGGCCGGACCGCCGGGCAGCAGACGGAAGTTGCCGGGGTGCGGGTCGGCGTGCAGCAGGCCGGTGCGGGCCGGGCCCGAGAAGAGGAAGCGGGCCAGGAGCTGGCCGGCTCGGTCGCGCTGTTCCTGGGTGCCGTCCGCGATGATCTCGGACAGCGGGATGCCGTCGATCCACTCGGTCACCAGGACCTGCTCGCACTGGTGCACCACCGCCGGGACGACCACGTCGGGGTCG
>NZ_MUMF01000473.1 GCF_002155905.1 Streptomyces tricolor
AGGGAGCAGGCGATCGCGTCGGGGTCGACGGCCTGCTGTACGGGGATGGGCTTGGCGGCCTGCGCCTGGCCCTGGGCGGCGCGGGCGATGCGGGTCGCGGGGCGCGAGCGCAGGTAGTACGTCGTCTTGAGCCCGGACTTCCAGGCGTAGGCGTACATCGAGGAGAGCTTGCCGATGGTCGGCGTCTCCATGAACAGGTTCAGCGACTGGGACTGGTCGAGGAACGGGGTGCGGGCGGCGGCCATGTCGATCAGGCCGCGCTGGGGGATCTCCCAGGCCGTGCGGTAGAGCGCGCGGATCTCCTCGGGGATCCAGAGGAAGTCCTGGACGGAGCCGTTGGAGTCGCGCAGCGCCTCGCGGGTGCGGGCGTCCCAGACACCGAGGTCCTTGAGGTCCTGGACCAGGTAGGAGTTGACCTGGAGGAACTCACCGGACAGGGTCTCGCGCTTGAACAGGTTGGAGACCTGCGGCTCGATGCACTCGTACACGCCCGCGATGGACGCGATGGTGGCCGTCGGTGCGATCGCGAGGAGCAGCGAGTTGCGCATGCCCGTCTCCGCGACGCGCTTGCGGAGGGCGTCCCAGCGCTCGGGCCACGTCAGGTCGACGTCGTAGTGGTCGGGGTGGAGGACGCCGCGGGCGGCGCGGGTCTGCTCCCAGGCGGGCAGCGGGCCGTTGCGCTCGGCGAGGTCGGCGGAGGCCTCGTAGGCGGCCAGCATGATCCGCTCGGCGATCCGCGTGGACAGGGCCTTCGCCTCGGGGGAGTCGAAGGGCAGGCGCAGCTTGAAGAACACGTCCTGCAGACCCATCGCACCCAGGCCGACCGGGCGCCACTTGGCGTTGGAGCGGCCCGCCTGCTCGGTGGGGTAGAAGTTGATGTCCACCACGCGGTCGAGGAAGGTCACGGCGGTGCGGACGGTCTCGTCCAGCCGCTCCCAGTCGATGCCGCCGTCCTGGACGAACGCGCCGAGGTTGACCGAGCCCAGGTTGCAGACCGCGGTCTCGCCGTCGTTGGTGACCTCCAGGATTTCGGTGCAGAGGTTGGAGGAGTGGACGACGTTGCCGGGCTCGGCGGTCTGGTTCGCGGTGCGGTTGGCGGCGTCCTTGAACGTCATCCAGCCGTTGCCGGTCTGCGCCAGGGTGCGCATCATCCGGCCGTACAGCTCCCGCGCGGGAATGGTCTTCTTGGCCAGGCCGGCGGCCTCGGCCTTCCGGTAGGCGGCGTCGAACTCCTCGCCCCACAGGTCGACCAGCTCGGGCACGTCGGCGGGGGAGAACAGCGACCACTGCCCGTCGGCGTTGACCCGCCGCATGAACTCGTCCGGGATCCAGTGCGCCAGGTTCAGGTTGTGGGTGCGCCGGGCGTCCTCACCGGTGTTGTCCCGCAGTTCCAGGAACTCCTCGATGTCGGAGTGCCAGGTCTCCAGGTACACCGCCGCCGCGCCCTTGCGCCGGCCGCCCTGGTTCACGGCGGCCACGGACGCGTCCAGGGTCTTCAGGAACGGCACGATCCCGTTGGAGTGCCCGTTCGTCCCCCGGATCAGCGAACCGCGCGACCGGATACGGGAGTACGACAGACCGATACCGCCGGCGTGCTTCGACAGCCGGGCGACCTGGTGGTAACGGTCGTAGATGGAGTCCAGCTCGTCCAGCGGGGAGTCCAGCAGGTAGCAGGACGACATCTGGGGGTGCCGCGTACCGGAGTTGAACAGGGTGGGGGAGGAGGGCAGGTAGTCCAGGCGGCTCATCAGGCCGTACAGGGACGCCACTTCGTCCACGGAACGGGCCGTGTCGTCCTCGGCGAGGCCGCTCGCCACGCGCAGCATGAAGTGCTGGGGCGTCTCGATCACCTTGCGGGTGATCGGGTGGCGCAGCAGGTAGCGGCTGTAGAGGGTGCGCAGGCCGAAGTAGCCGAAGCGGTCGTCGGCCGCGGCGTCGATCAGCGCGTCGAGCCGTGCGGCGTGCAGGCGCGCGAACTCGGCGGTGCGGTCGGCGATGAGGCCCTCGCGGTGCCCGACCGCGACGGACTCGGTGAAGGACGTCACGCCCTGCGAGGCGGCCTCGTCCCGGATGGTGAGGGTGAGCAGCCGGGCGGCCAGCTTCGAGTACGCGGGGTCCTCGGCGATCAGGCCGGCGGCGGCCTCCGTGGCCAGCTCCCGCAGCTCCGCCTCGTCGGCCCGCGCGGACCGGCCGCGCAGCGCGGCGGCGGCCACCCGGCCCGGGTCGGCGTCGGGCAGGTCGGCGGTCAGCTCGGTCAGGGTCCGCAGCAGCGCGGTACCGGGACCGTCGGTCTCCAGCTCGCTGACTGAAGCCGGATCGGCTGGCGCGATGGTCACGTGGGGCTCTCCCTCGCTCGGCACGGGGCCTGGCGGAGGGCAGGGGGCAGCCACGAGCGCGCACAGCGTCGCGTCCACCTGCCCACTCCGCGAGGCCCGGACGTTCTGAACCACCCGGACCGGACGTTCCGGGTGCGCTGTCGGCAGGTCGTCGGACTCAACAGGCGCGCGGACGCACGCAGGTACACCGTTGCGGGACAGTTCCGGACTCGCACCGGATTCCCCTGCGGCGACAGCGAGCACGAGCATACATCTAGTGCCGGGTTGTCGTGGCACCCCCAGATGTTGTGCCGGTCTGGTGTCAGAGGGTCAACTCGTCAGCGAGCGGAGTGATGTCCCGCCGCTGCGGAAGCGGCGTCCGGCCCGGCTCGGGGATGCGCACGGGACCGGGGCGCTCGCGGACGCGGTGGGCGGCGCGCACGGCGCGCTGGGCGGAAGTCCAGGGCACCGGGGCCGCCGGACGGGTACGACAACGGGCCGCCGATGATCCTGCTCTCGGCGGCCCGCTGCGGGGCGTCAGGGGTGCCCGCGTGGTTCAGTGACCGGCGCCCGCGGTCGCGGGCGGCAGCTCCACCTCGACCCCGGGGTCACCGGCGTCGGCCGTGTAGTCCTCCGGCTTGGTCTCGTCGAGGCCCTCAGGGGCCTTCAGAGCCTTCAGCACGACGGTCAGGACCACGGTCACCAGAACGTTCAGGACGAACGCCGTCAGGCCGATGTAGCCGATCTCGCCGATGCCGGGGATCTCCTTGGCGTTGCCGCCGAAGTGCTTCTGGGTGGGCGAGGCGATGCCGTAGGCGGCGGCGGTGCCGTAGACCATGCCGACGGCCCAGCCGGCGAGCAGCGCCCAGCGGTGGAACCAGCGGGTGAACAGGCCGCCGACCAGGGCCGGGAAGGTCTGCAGGATCCAGATGCCGCCCAGCAGCTGGAAGTTGATGGCGACGGTCTTGTCCATGGTGAGGACGAAGACCAGGGCGCCGACCTTCACCAGCAGGGAGACCAGCTTGGAGACCCGGGTCTCCTGCTCGGCCGTGGCGTCGGGCTTGAGGAAGTCCTTGTAGATGTTGCGGGTGAAGAGATTGGCCGCCGCGATGGACATGATCGCGGCCGGGACCAGGGCGCCGATCCCGATGGCGGCGAAGGCGACGCCCGCGAACCAGTCCGGGAACATGTCCTCGAACAGCTGCGGGATGGCCAGCTGGCCGTTGGTGACCTTCACCCCGGCCGCGATCGCCATGAAGCCCAGCAGCGCCAGCAGACCCAGCATCAGGGAGTACAGCGGCAGGATCGTGGTGTTGCGGCGGATCACCTCACGGCTCTTGGACGACAGGGTCGCGGTGATCGAGTGCGGGTACATGAACAGCGCCAGCGCGGAGCCGAGCGCCAGCGTGGCGTACGTCCACTGGCCCGCCTCCGGCGGCGCTATCGCCCCACGCGGCTTCTCGGTGACCGGGTTGACCTGGTTGAACGCCTCGCCCGCCTTGGCGAAGATGTCGTCGAACCCGCCCAGCTTGATCGGGATGTAGATGATCGCCACCGCGATGACGATGTAGATCAGCGTGTCCTTGACGAACGCGATCAGCGCGGGGGCGCGCAGGCCGGAGGAGTAGGTGTAGGCGGCCAGCACACCGAAGGCGATCAGCAGCGGCAGGTCCTTCACGAACCAGTTGGTGTCCTCCCCGCCGCCGACGCCCATCACGTCCAGCACCGCCTGGATGCCGACGAGCTGGAGCGCGATGTACGGCATGGTCGCCAGGATGCCGGTGACCGCGACCGCGAGCGACAGCCCCTTCGAGCCGAACCGGCCGCGCACGAAGTCGGAGGTGGTGACGTACCCGTGGCGGTGCGAGACCGACCACAGGCGGGGCAGGAAGGTGAAGATCAGCGGGTACACCAGGATCGTGTAGGGCACCGCGAAGAAGCCGGCCGCGCCCGCCGCGTAGATCGCCGCGGGTACGGCGACGAAGGTGTACGCCGTGTACAGGTCGCCGCCGAGCAGGAACCAGGTGATCCAGGTACCGAAGGACCGCCCGCCCAGGCCCCATTCGTCCAGGGAGTGCTCGTTCTCGGCCCTGCGCCAGCGCGCGGCCAGGAAGCCCATGACCGTGACGGCCAGGAAGAAGAAGATGAAGACGCCGAGCGCGACGCCGTTGACGCCGTCGTTCACTTCGCCGCACCCCCGTTCGCGCCCTTGCGGCCGCGCTGGTCACGCTGCCACAGCTTGTACGCGATCATCGTGAGCACGGTCGAGATCAGCACCCAGAGCATCTGGTACCAGTAGAAGAACGGGATCCCGATGAACGTGGGGTCCGTCTTGGCGTACGAGCCGACCCACAGCATCGCCACGAAGGGCGCGACGAGACACAAGGCGATGATCACCCGGACCGGCGTCACCACCGGTGGTCTCACTTCAGGCGTTTCGGACATGCCACGGCTCCGTCCCCTCGCTGATCACCTGTGTAATGAGCAGGCAATCTAGGTGACGCCGTCGCGACAGCGGAAGACCTCGTCCGCATATCGGTATATCGATTCAGCGAACGTGCGGGGCAGTTACTCCGCGGGCCGCTTCAGCCGGGCCACGAACTTGTACCGGTCTCCGCGGTACACCGAGCGGACCCACTCCACGGGCTTGCCCTCGCGGTCCAGCGAGTGGCGGGAGAGCATCAGCATCGGCAGGCCCACGTCCGTGCCGAGCAGGCCCGCCTCGCGCGGGGTGGCCAGGGAGGTCTCGATGGTCTCCTCGGCCTCGGCGAGGTGGACGTCGTAGACCTCGGCCAGCGCGGTGTACAGCGAGGTGTACTTCACCAGGGAGCGCCTGAGGGCCGGGAAGCGCTTGGCCGACAGGTGGGTGGTCTCGATCGCCATCGGCTCGCCATTGGCCATGCGCAGCCGCTCGATGCGCAGCACACGCCCGCCGGCGGCGATGTCGAGCAGCTCGGCGAGCCGCTCGTCGGCGGTGATGTACCCGATGTCCAGCAGCTGCGAGGTCGGCTCCAGGCCCTGGGCGCGCATGTCCTCGGTGTAGGAGGTGAGCTGCAGGGCTTGGGAGACCTTGGGCTTGGCCACGAAGGTGCCCTTGCCCTGGATGCGTTCCAGCCGGCCCTCCACGACCAGTTCCTGCAGGGCCTGGCGGACCGTGGTGCGGGAGGTGTCGAACTCGGCGGCCAGCGTGCGCTCGGGCGGGACCGGCGTGCCCGGTGCCTGGGTCTCCGTCATGTCGAGCAGGTGCTTCTTCAAGCGGTAGTACTTGGGCACGCGCGCGGTACGGGTGGTGCCTGCCTCGTTCTCCGCACTGCTGACGTCGGTGCTCATGCTCTGCCTTCCCGGCTCCGGATGCCGAAAGCGACCGACATCCCCATCGGCCACGGCTCACATCGTGGCACGGGTTGTCGTGTCAGCACTCCACCCGCACGCTCCGTGATCTCCTCTATATACCGTTGCACCCGCTGTTGGTCTAGTCCATCGAGGGAGTGACTCCGGAAGCGGCCCGTCACCGGCACGCGTCGCCCGGGTCCGCTTCCGGCGCCGCCGCCACCGGCTAGATCCCCTGCCACTCCGGCTTGTTGGCGTAGGTGTGGCGGAAGTAGTCGGCCAGCTTGAGCTTGGACGCGGCGGCCTCGTCGACGACCACCGTGGCGTGCGGGTGGAGCTGGAGCGCGGAGGCCGGGCAGATCGCGGCGACCGGGCCCTCGACGGTCGCGGCGACCGCGTCCGCCTTGCCGTCGCCCGTGGCCAGCAGCACCAGGTGCCGGGCCTCCAGGATGGTGCCGATGCCCTGGGTGATGACGTGGTGCGGCACCTGCTCGATGTCGCCGTCGAAGAAGCGGGCGTTGTCGATCCGGGTCTGCTCGGTCAGCGTCTTGATCCGGGTGCGCGAGGCGAGCGAGGAGCACGGCTCGTTGAACCCGATGTGCCCGTCGGTCCCGATGCCGAGCAGCTGGAGGTCCACCCCGCCGGCCTCGGCGAGCGCGCGGTCGTACGCCTCGCACGCCGCCTGGACGTCGTCGGCCGTGCCGTCCGGGCCCATGAACGCGTCCATGCCGATGCCCAACGGCTCCAGCACCTCGCGGCGCAGCACCGAACGGTAGGACTCGGGGTGGTCCGCGGGCAGCCCGACGTACTCGTCGAGCTGGGCTATCCGCGCCCGGGAGGCGTCCACGGCGCCGGAACGCACCTTGGCGGTCAGCGCCTGGTAGATGGGCAGCGGGGTGGAGCCGGTGGCCACGCCGAGCAGGGCGTCGGGCTTGCGTCGCAGGAGCTGGGCCATGGCCTCGGCGATCAGCTCGCCGCCCGCCGCGGCATCCGGAACGATGACAACTTCCACGCTGGGCCTGCCGTTCTGAAGAGGGCTGTGTGCGTCTCCTATGTGGTTTAGACCAATCTAACAGAACGGGAGTACGAGGGCGCGGCGGAGGAGGCTGCTTCCCGGGCTTTTCCGGGCCTCTCGGCGCCTCGCCGTCGCGAGGGCATCGGAGGCGCGGGTCTCCACCCTCAGGTGAGCGAACCCCCGGTCGCGTCGAGCCAGTGCCCGGTCACCCAGCGCCCGGCGTCCGAGGCCAGGAACGCCACCGCGTCGGCCACGTCCGCCGCTGTCCCCACGCGTCCCAGCGCCGATATCGCGGCGGCCCGGGCCCGGCCGTCCTCCGTGCCCAGCAGCTCCGCGGTGTTGTCCGTCTCGATGATGCCGGGCGCCACCGAGTTCACCGTGATGCCGCGGGGGCCCAGCAGCTTGGACAGGTCCCGGGAGAAGACGTCCAGGGCGGCCTTCGTCATCGCGTACGCCACCTTGTCCGGCATCACCGCGGTGCGGGCGAGGCCGGAGGAGATGTTGATGATCCGGCCGCCGTCGCGCAGGCGCCCCAGGCCGTGCCGGACGAGGAAGAACGGCGCCTTCGCGTTCACCGCGAACACCCGGTCGTACTCCTCCTCGTCGATCTCCTCCGGCGGTGCGGACGTGCCGATCCCGGCGTTGTTCACCAGGATGTCCAGCCCGTCCGCGTGCCGGTCGAACTCCGCCCACAGCCGCTCCGCGTCGCCGGGCGTTCCCAGTTCCACCCCGATCGGGAACGCGGAGCCGCCGGCCGCCTCGATCGCCGCCACGGTCTCCTTCGCGGCCCCCTCGCTGCTCCCGTAGTGCACCGCCACCCGGGCCCCGTCACGTCCCAGCCGCTCGGCGATTCCCCGTCCGATGCCCCGGCTCGCGCCCGTGACCAGTGCCGTCTTCCCCGTGAGCGCACCCATGTCTGCCCCTCCAGATTTGTCTAGCGGTCGTTACAAAAAAACCGTACACGACCCCGCCGACAATTTTCTAGGGGGCGCTATAAAATAATCGCCATGGCGACGGGTCAGGACACGCACAGGCAGGGCGGCACGGGCCGGACGCGGGGCCGGCCGCGCTCCTTCGACCGGGCCACCGCGCTGGAGAAGGCGCTGATGGCCTTCTGGGAGCACGGGTACGAGGCCACCTCGGTCTCCGACCTCACCAGGGTCATGGGCATCGGCGCCCCCAGCCTGTACGCGGCCTTCGGGGACAAGCGCACCCTGTTCGACGAGGTCGTCCGGGTCTACAGCGACACCCACGGCGCCCTCGGCGATCGCGCTCTCGCCGAGGAGCCCACGGCCCGCGAGGGCATCGCGCGCATGCTCCGCGAGGCCGCCGCCGTGTACACGGACCCGGCCCATCCGCACGGCTGCCTGATCGTCCACGCCGCCACCAACTGCACCAGTCCCGAGGTCGAGGCGATGCTGCGGGAGCGCCGCAACGCCAACATCGCCGCCATCGAGGCCCGGATCCGGGCGGACGTCCGGGCCGGGCTGCTGCCCGCCGGCACCGACGCCGCCGCGCTCGCCCGGCACACCGGTGCGATGATCCAGGGCATGTCCCAGCAGGCCCGCGACGGCGCACGCCGGGAGGAACTGGAAGCACTCGTGGAAATTGCCATGGCCATCTGGCCCCACGATTGACCCGAGCGGGCTAGGCTGCGTGGCATCGCGTGCCGGTGCCTCCGCTGCGCGGACGCCTCCGCACCATGGACACGCCCTTGTGGTCTAGTCCAGAATCGACAACAACAAGCCTCCGTCTTCCCCGCACAGGAAGGCGGATCGAGGAACCGCGGCTCTCTGCCCTGACTGCCCCGGCTCCTCGACCTTCGGCCGACCGGGACCGCACACCCCACGGCCGATGATGCTCCGGGCTGCGGTGCCGGGAGGGTTGAGGGTCCCTTCCAGGCGCCGCGGCCCGCGGGTGTTTTTCCGGCCATCCGCGGGCCCCGGGTACGCTCGCACACGTGCCCTCCATGAACGAACTCGTACGCCAGCACACCGCCCTCGACGACTCCGATCTCGAGTGGCTCCACCTGCTGGTCTCGGAGTGGCAGCTGCTCTCCGACCTCTCCTTCGCCGACCTGGTGCTCTGGGTCCCCACCCGGGACGGCACCCGGTACGTCTCGGTGGCCCAGATGCGGCCCAACACCGGCCCCACCTCCTACCAGGACGACATGGTCGGCCACCTGGTCCCGCGGGGCCGGCGGCCCATGCTGGACGCCGCCCTGGACGAGGGCCGGATCGTGCGCGAGGGCGACCCGGAGTGGCGCGAAGAGGTCCCCGTACGGGTCGAGTCCATCCCCGTACGGCGTGAGGGCCGCGTCCTCGGCGTGATCGCCCGGAACACCAACCTGCTCACCGTGCGCACCCCGAGCCGCCTGGAGCTGACCTACCTCCAGAGCGCCTCCGACCTCGCGCAGATGATCGCGGCCGGCGCCTTCCCCTTCCCCGACCAGCAGGTCGACATGGACGCCTCGCCGCGCGTCGGCGACGGCCTGATCCGGCTGGACGCGGACGGCATCGTCCAGTACGCCTCCCCGAACGCCCTGTCCGCCTACCACCGGCTCGGCCTCGCCGCCGACCTGGTCGGCCACCACCTCGGACAGACCACCGCCGAACTCGCCCCGACCCGGGGGCCGGTGGACGAGGCGCTGGCCAAGGTGGCCAGCGGCTGGGCGCCGCGCGAGTTCGAGATCGAGGCCAACGACGGCGTCATCCAGTTCCGGGCCATCCCGCTCAAGCCCAAGGGGACGCGCATCGGGTCCCTGGTGCTGCTCCGGGACGTCACCGAACTGCGGCGCCGCGAACGCGAATTGATCACCAAGGACGCCACCATCCGGGAGATCCACCACCGGGTGAAGAACAACCTCCAGACGGTCGCCGCGCTGCTCCGGCTCCAGGCCCGGCGCATCGAGTCGGAGCGCGGCCGGGAGGCGCTGGAGGAGGCGGTCCGCCGGGTCGGCTCCATCGCCATCGTCCATGAGACGCTGTCCCAGAACCTGGACGAGCGGGTGGAGTTCGACGACATCGCCGACCGGGTGCTCGCCATGGTCGCCGAGATCTCCCCGGGCAAGGTGACCGGCCGGCGCAGCGGACGGTTCGGGATACTCGACGCCGAGGTCGCCACCCCGCTGTCCATGGTCCTCACCGAGGTTCTGCAGAACGCCCTGGAGCACGGCTTCCGGGAGGGCGACACCGGCACGGTCGAGGTGTCGGCGGTGCGCGGCGGCACCACCAAGGAGGCCCGGCTGCTGGTCACCGTCCAGGACGACGGCGTCGGCCTGCCCGAGGGCTTCGACCCGCACCGCTCGGGCAACCTCGGCCTCCAGATCGTACGGACGCTGGTGGAGGGCGAGTTGGGCGGATCGTTCGACATGCTGCCGGCGCCTCAGCGGGGGACCCGGGTGATCCTCGACATTCCGGTGCGGGCGCAGAAGTAGACAACTCCCTTACCGGCAAAGCCGCTCGGGGTGTGGTGAAGGCAGCAAAAAGCCCCGGACCGCCAGGGGTCCGAGGCTCGTGCTCGTTGCTGCTCTGCTTGTATCGCTAAGCGCATCGGGGGAACTGCGCGCTGCGGCTCGGGGGCGGGAGATGCGTACGTGCTGTGCGCGCCGCCAAGCTCAGGCTGTCAGCAGGGGTGGGTATGTCAGGCGGAGGCCTGACGAGCCCGGTTGCGGGCGGCGCGGCGCTTCATGGCGCGGCGCTCGTCCTCGCTGAGACCACCCCAGACGCCGGAGTCCTGACCGGACTCGAGCGCCCACTGCAGACACTGCTCGATCACCGGGCAGCGACGGCAGACGGCCTTGGCTTCCTCGATCTGCAGCAGCGCAGGACCGGTGTTGCCGATGGGGAAGAAGAGCTCGGGGTCTTCCTCGCGGCAAACGGCGTTGTGACGCCAGTCCATGGCTGCTACCTCTCCTTGGTATGACTGTGCAGGATGCTTGTGAATGTGAACGCTTTCACGAATCCCTCAACAAGTGAAGGGCCGACCGCCGAGTCTTCACCCGGCGTGGTCCTGTGGTTTGAAGAGGGGTTCCGGTGATCAGTGGAGGCCGGTGTTGCGGGCCGTCCCGATCGCCACGTAGAGACTCGCAAACCTCAGCGGCGGATACAACCCCTTCCGGAAAGTTTTTTTTGATTCCTCGGTGTCGACTAGGTCACAGCCGTACTTCCATGGGGTGGATCCTGGCCTAAACGTTCGAGTGAAAGGACTTTCGCCCGTTCCGCTCACACAATCACACGCAGTGCACGGCGTACGCCTGTGAACGTCACGCTCGTACGCAGCCCGAGGTGGTCACCGTCCATCTGCAGGGGCAGGGGCACCTTCGAATGCAAGGTGAACTGGTCCAGATCGTGCAGGGACACGGCGTGCTTGCCGTGCGGTCCCCGCTCGGGGGACGAAGTGAGCAACTGGGTGCCATACCGGGCAACCGCGGCTGTCGACAGGCGGCTGAGACCCAGCACGTCGATGCCGGTGTCGAACGACGCCTTAGGCGACGTATACATGGGGCGATTGCCGAGATACGTCCACGGGGACGTGTTCGAGACTATCGCCACGACCAGATCCTCGACCGGGTCCGCGCCCGGCTGCTCCAGCGTGATCGTGCCGTGCCGGCGGTTCGGCTCGCCGAGGAACTGCCGGATCACCTGACGGACGTAGAGCGCGTGCGTCGACTTCTTCCCGCGCTCGCGCTGCTGCTCGACCCGGCCCACCACGCCCGCGTCGAACCCGAGCCCGGCGTTGAACGTGAACCAGCGGGCCGGCACCGCCTCGTCCTCGGTGCCCGGCGTGCCCGAGGTCAGCCCGAGGCCGACGATCCGCTCGCTGCCCTGGCGCAGCGCGTCCAGCAGCGCGCCGGTGGCCTCGACGGGGTCGTTGGGCAGGCCCAGGGCGCGGGCGAAGACGTTCGTGGAGCCGCCGGGGACCACGGCCAGGCCGGGCAGACGGTCGGGGGCGGGGCCGGCGTGCAGGAGGCCGTTGACGACCTCGTTCACCGTGCCGTCGCCGCCG
>NZ_MUMF01000474.1 GCF_002155905.1 Streptomyces tricolor
AGGGAGCAGGCGATCGCGTCCGGATCGGTGATCTGCTGCGCCGGTACGGTGGCTCGGGCGGCGGCGCGGGCGATGCGGGTCGCGGGGCGCGAGCGCAGGTAGTACGTCGTCTTGAGCCCGGACTTCCAGGCGTAGGCGTACATCGAGGAGAGCTTGCCGATGGTCGGCGTCTCCATGAACAGGTTCAGCGACTGGCCCTGGTCCAGGAACGGGGTGCGGGCGGCGGCCATGTCGATCAGGCCGCGCTGGGGGATCTCCCAGGCCGTGCGGTAGAGCGCGCGGATCTCCTCGGGGATCCACAGGAAGTCCTGGACGGAGCCGTTGGCCTCGCGCAGCGCCTCGCGGGTGCGGGCGTCCCAGACACCGAGGTCCTTGAGGTCCTGGACCAGGTAGGAGTTGACCTGGAGGAACTCACCCGAGAGGGTCTCGCGCTTGAACAGGTTCGAGACCTGCGGCTCGATGCACTCGTACACGCCCGCGATGGACGCGATCGTCGAGGTGGGGGCGATCGCCAGCAGCAGGGCGTTGCGCATGCCGACCGCGGCGATACGTTCCCGCAGCGCCGCCCAGCGCTCGGGCCAGGTGAACTCGGCGTCGTAGTGGTCGGGGTGGAGGACGCCGCGGGCGGCGCGGGTCTGCTCCCAGGCGGGCAGCGGGCCGTTGCGCTCGGCGAGGTCGGCGGAGGCCTCGTAGGCGGCCAGCATGATCCGCTCGGCGATCCGCGTCGACAGGGCCTTCGCCTCGGGGGAGTCGAAGGGCAGGCGCAGCTTGAAGAACACGTCCTGCAGACCCATCACGCCCAGGCCGACCGGGCGCCACTTGGCGTTGGAACGGCCCGCCTGCTCGGTGGGGTAGAAGTTGATGTCCACCACGCGGTCGAGGAAGGTCACGGCGGTGCGGACGGTCTCGTCCAGCCGCTCCCAGTCGATGCCGCCGCCCTGGACGAACGCGCCGAGGTTGACCGAGCCCAGGTTGCAGACCGCGGTCTCGCCGTCGTTGGTGACCTCCAGGATCTCGGTGCAGAGGTTGGAGGAGTGGACGACGTTGCCGGGCTCGGCGGTCTGGTTCGCGGTCCGGTTGGCGGCGTCCTTGAACGTCATCCAGCCGTTGCCGGTCTGCGCCAGGGTGCGCATCATCCGGCCGTACAACTCCCGCGCGGGAATGGTCTTCTTGGCCAGGCCGGCGGCCTCGGCCTTCCGGTAGGCGGCGTCGAACTCCTCGCCCCACAGGTCGACCAGCTCGGGCACGTCGGCGGGGGAGAACAGCGACCACTGCCCGTCGGCGTTGACCCGCCGCATGAACTCGTCCGGGATCCAGTGCGCCAGGTTCAGGTTGTGGGTACGCCGGGCGTCCTCACCGGTGTTGTCCCGCAGCTCCAGGAACTCCTCGATGTCGGAGTGCCAGGTCTCCAGGTACACCGCCGCGGCGCCCTTGCGCCGGCCGCCCTGGTTCACGGCGGCCACGGACGCGTCCAGGGTCTTCAGGAACGGCACGATCCCGTTGGAGTGCCCGTTCGTCCCCCGGATGTAGGAGCCGCGGGAGCGGATGCGGGAGTAGGACAGGCCGATGCCGCCGGCGTGTTTGGAGAGGCGGGCGACCTGGTGGTAGCGGTCGTAGATGGAGTCCAGCTCGTCCTGGGGGGAGTCCAGCAGGTAGCACGCGGACATCTGCGGGTGCAGGGTGCCGGAGTTGAACAGGGTGGGGGAGGAGGGCAGGTAGTCCAGGCGGCTCATCAGGCCGTACAGCGCGGCGACTTGGTCCACCGCACGTTCCGTGCGGTCCTCCGCCAGGCCGCTCGCCACGCGCAGCATGAAGTGCTGGGGCGTCTCCACCACCTTCCGGGTGATCGGGTGGCGCAGCAGGTAGCGGCTGTAGAGGGTGCGCAGGCCGAAGTACCCGAACCGGTCGTCGGCGCCCTCCGCCACAGCGGACTCGGCCAGCGCGTCGAGCCGTTCGGCGTGGGTGCGGACGAAGTCCGCCGTGCCGCCCGCGAGGAGGCCCTCGCGGTGCCCGACCGCGACGGACTCGGTGAAGGACGTCACGCCCTGCGAGGCGGCCTCGTCCCGGATGGTGAGGGTGAGCAGCCGGGCGGCCAGCTTCGAGTACGCGGGGTCCTCGGCGATCAGGCCGGCGGCGGCCTCCGTGGCCAGCTCCCGCAGTTCCGCCTCGTCGGCCCGCGCGGACCGGCCGCGCAGCGCGGCGGCGGCCACCCGGCCCGGGTCGGCGTCGGGCAGGTCGGCGGTCAGCTCGGACAGCGTCCGCAGCAGCGCGGGCTCCAGATCCCGCTGCAGGTGCTCCTCGGTGAGCGAAACCGGGTGGCTCGGAGCCAGGGTCACGTGGTGCTCCCTCATCGGATGGAAAACGGGGCCCGGGACACAGGGGTGGCAAGGCGTGGAAAGGCAGACGCCAGTGCCCGAGGGGCCCGCTGTGCCGTGGGCGTCTCAGGTGTCGCCGAAATCAGGTGGGAGCATACATCTTGTGTCTCGCCCCGCAACGAACCCCAGATGTAGTGTCCCGTGGCGTGTTCGTTGTTCGGACAACGAACGACATCAGGGCCTGGAGCCAGGCGTGACAAGGGATGCGCGCTCTCCTCGACGGTGCCCGCCGCTGGCGCGCGGACCGGCCCCGGCCGGTCGGCAGGCGGGCTGTGACGGGCGGGGCGGAAGCGGCGCGAGCGCAAAGATGGCCGAAAGTCGTCAGTGTGCTCAGCCCCCTGCGCCGGGGGCATGCGGGTGAGGCCGGCGACGGGGCGGAACGGTGGGGGTTGCGTCATCCGGGGGACTCCTTGAGACGCGAAGAGAGGCAAGAAGGGGTGAAGGGGTCTTGCGGGCGCGGCAAAGGAGGGGGAGGGAGGAGGAGGCAGGCGGGGTCAGGTCAGTACGGCACAGCCGCGCAGTTCGAGGTCGTCGAGCCAGGCCGGCCACGAGTCCAGCACGTTCCAGCGCAGGTCCAGCTTCTCCAGCGCGGGGAGCGTGGCGAGGGCGTCCGGCAGGCGGGTCAGGCGGTTGTTGCGCAGGTCCAGATGGGTCAGCTCGGTCAATCCGGCGACGGCGTCGGGCAGTTCGCGGAGCTGGTTGTTGCGCAGGTCCAGGTGGCGCAGCCGGCGCAGTGCGCCGATGCTCGGGGGCAGCGCCGTGACCTCGTTGTCCATCAGCCGCAGCTCCCGCAGCTCCCGCAGACCGCCGAGCGTGTCGGGCAGCGAGCGCAGCCGGTTGCCCATCAGGTGGGCTTCCCGCAAGGAGTGCAAGGCGCCGAAGGAGTCCGGCAGCTCCGCCAGCTCGTTGTGGTAGAGCCGCAGCTCGCGCAGGGCCGCGAGTGCCCCGAACTCGTCCGGGAGACGGGTGAGCCGGTTGTCCGTGATGTTCAGGTAGCGCAGGCGGGAGAGCCGGCACAGGGACCGGGGGACGCTGCGCAGGGCGTTGTCGCTCAGGTACAGATAGCGGTCGAGCGAGGGCAGTTCCCCGAGATCCGGCGGGAGTTCCGGCAGCCGGTTGTGCCCGAGGTCGAGTGTGTGGAGGTGCTTCAGGCCGCTCAGCCCGGACGGCAGGGACGTCAGCTCGTTGTCGGCCAGGTTGAGCGTGCGCAGGCCGGTCAGCTCGGGGAGCCACGAAGGCGCCTCGGTCAGCCGGTTCTTGTAGAGGCTGAGCACCTCCAGACCGGTCAGGCCGCGCAGCGAGGCGGGGAGGGACGAAAGGCCCAGCGCGTCCAGCCGCAGCTCGGTCAGGGCCGGCAGCGTGCCCAGCGACTCGGGCAGGGTGCCCACGTCGTTGTAGGACAGGTCCAGGGCGCGCAGGTCGCGCAGCTCGGCGAGAGAGGACGGCACCGAGTCCACGCCCGCGCGCCGCACCGAGAGACCGGTCACCCGGCCCCGCGGGTCCTCGTCCAGGCGCGCCTTGGCGAAGAACCCGCCGTGCTCGTTCTCGTTCATGCCGTCCTTCTGGAGGTGTGCCGCGCGGCTGCGCGCGTCGAGACTAGTGCTTGCGGTGGGCGACGGGGAGCACGACGACCGCGGCGAGGGCCACCGCGGCCAGCAGGGCGATGCCCGCCCGGGCGGACGCCCCGGACGGCGTCTCGCCCATGACCGAGACCAGGACGGCCAGCCCCACCGACCCCCCGAAGTACTGGACGGTGGTGATCAGCGCCGAGCCGACGCCCTGCTGTTCGTCCAGCACCGAGGTGCCCAGGCCGTACGCCGCGGTGTACGCGATGCCCTGCCCGACGCCGCTGACCACCAGGCCGGGCAGCACCGTGAGGGCGTACGGCCCGCCGCTCGTCATCGGGAGCAGCAGGGCGACCCCGGCCGCGCCGATCGCGAAACCGGCGACGAGCGTGGGCAGCGCGCCGAAGGTCCGGGTCAGCCGGCCGGTGACCGCGCTGCCGAGCGGCGCCGTCGCGGCCAGCGGCAGGAAGGCCACGCCCGCCATGAGCGCCGAGTAGTGGTGCACGTCGTGCATGAGCAGGGTGACGACGTAGAACTCGGCGCCGAAGCTCGCCATGAACAGGGCCGCCGCCGCACAGGCGACGACGAACGGACGCCGGCGCAGCAGCGCCCGCGGGACCATGGGGTTGCCGGACCGGCGGTCGAGCCGGACGAAGCCCGCCGCGCAGACCGCCGCGACGGCCGGCGGCAGGTACTCCGCCGGACGCCCCCAGCCGCCACCGGTGACCCGGGTCAGCCACAGCACGACGAGCAGCACCGCGGCCGTGGCCAGCAGCGCACGGCCCAGGCTGAGATCCGCCCGGAACGCACCCGGCCGCACCGGCCTCGGCAGTCGCAATCCGGCCACCGCCATCGCCGCGGCCACGACCGCCACGGCCAGGAAGATCCAGCGCCACGAGGTCAGCTGGGTCAGGACACCCCCGCCGAGCACCCCCACGGCCAGGCCGGCGGCCCCGGTGGTGCTCCACACGGTCAGCGCACGGGTCTGCCG
The DNA here is from genome assembly GCF_002155905.1 of Streptomyces tricolor. GTDB lineage: Bacteria > Actinomycetota > Actinomycetes > Streptomycetales > Streptomycetaceae > Streptomyces > Streptomyces tricolor. Next base: position 4,932 of record NZ_MUMF01000474.1, read on the forward strand.
CGGCCCGGGCGGGAAGATCTGCGTCAGCAGGGACAGCGTGGCCGGTGCCAGGGCGGCTGCCCCGGCCCCCTGGAGCGCCCGGAAGACGATCAGCTGCGCGGAGCCGGCGCACAGCCCGGCCCCGAGCGAGGCCGCGGCCAGGACGCCGGCGGCGCCCAGGAAGACGCCGCGCGCCCCGAACGTGTCGACCAGGCGGCCGCACACCAGAAGCAGTCCGGCGAAGAAGACGGCGTAGGCACTGACCACCCACTGCAACGACTCGGCCGAGAAGCCCAGCGCCGTGTCGATGACGGGCAGGGCGACATAGACGATGGAGTAGTCCAGGCCGATGAGCAGCTGGGCGGTGGCGAGCAGGGCCAGCGCGCCCGCCGGTGCCGGCGGGGTGGGCAGGTCTGCTCGCCGCGCCGATTCGAGCGCGTCCGCTTCTGGTGAGGGCATGGTTCAGGATGTGCTCAAACCCAGGACCTGAGCGGCTCGTTGGTACTTGGACTCCGAGATTGGCTCGATTCCGAACCAGGACCGCAAGGATTCGGCCAGCGCCTCGATGAGCTGGATGAGCCGCGGGTCGTTGGCCATCTCCTCGTCCAGATGAGGATAGACGGGCAACTCGATCTCGCTGAAGGGCACTTCGTGCTCCTCGCCGTCGGGCCGCCGCATGCTGTGCACCCGGACCCGGTCCATCGAGCAGCGCAGGGCGTCCTTCTTGTCGATCCAGACGAAGAAGGGGTGGCGGTACTGGCGCAGGCACACCGCGGGGCTGAGGTCGTCACCGGTGATGCCGAACTTCTCCCGCAGGTGGATGCCGGGGTGCTCGATGTCCGTGCGGGCCAGCAGCCGCTTCACCGCGGCCTGGGCCTCCGGCGAGGTGGGCGCCTGCTGGATGGTGAGCTTGTCCTCGCCGTCGAAGCTGTAGCGGTGGTCGCGCCGGACGTTGTGCTCGTCCTCGGACAGCTTGAAGGCGCAGAAGGCGTGCGTCTTGATGTTGCAGGTGGTCCGCAGGACGGCGCCGGCGCGCAGCAGCCGGTAGTCGTCGGTGTCGTAGTAGACGCCGGTGTTCAGCCGGGGCTCCTTGCGGGCGTAGCTCTTCTCCGCGATCTCGGCACCCTTGACCATGGTGCCGACCTTCTCGTGCATCGTGTCCAGCCAGGCGTAGTAGTCCTCCTTGGACACGTCGTTCGGGAAGGCCAGTTTGAGCCCGAGCTGGTTGAAGACCGCGAAGTCCCCGGTGCGGGCGTAGATCGGGTCGGCTGTCGGTACCTGGGGGTTGATCATGTGCTGTCCGTGCCTTTCTGCAAGGGGTGCCGGCTAGGCCGAGGCGGCGATGTGGCCGAGGATGATGCGCAGCTTCTCGGCGAGCTGGTCCGGGGAGAACATCTCGTTGGCCGAGGGGTCGTACTTCTGGGAGTTGCTGAAGACGCTCGCGTAGTTCTTCTGGCGCGGGCCGCGCAGCACCAGCGTGCAGGTCGGGCTGGTGCGGGGCAGCAGGACGCGGTGGATCTGCGCGAAGTCGAGGCTGTAGGAGTGCCCCTGCGGCACGGCCGGGCGGTCGGCCTCCAGCAGGGGGGAGGTGCCGACGTTGACGTAGTAGTTGCCCACGGTGGCGACGTCGTTGATCTTCTCCGGGATGTACTGGTACTCGCCGAACTGCACGCCCGTCGCGTCGCGGACGAAGTTCTGGGAGGTGAGGGTGCCGAGCACGACGTGCGACCAGAAGCTGAACCGGTGGTCGTGGATCTGCTCGTCCTCGGCCTCGGCGTCGGAGTAGGGCGGGTTCCACAGGTGCAGGGTGAGCCGGTAGCCGAGGGCCGTGCCCGAGTCCACCAGGACGATCTTGTCGAAGTGGTTGGTGTGCGGGTACGAGCGCGCGGCGATGGCGGCGAGGGCCTTGTCGTCGGCGAGTATCTCCCGCAGCAGGCCGGTCATCGGGCCCGGCTGGCCGAGCTGGTGGACGAGGTCGAGGTTGGCCGCGATCGTCGGCTCGGAGCGGTCGACGGGAAGGCGGTCGAGGGTGTCCGCCACCTGGCGCAGCGACAACGGGGCGGTGGTGGGCGTCTCTTGGGCGACTACCGAGGTCATTGCCGTGTCATTCCTTGTCTGTCCGGGGAGTGCCGTCATGCGGGGTGAGCTGGTACACGCGGTCCAGCACGATCGAGTCGACCTGCATCCGCGGGTCGAGGGAGCCGAGGAACCGGTCCACCGCCGGTCTGTCGTCGACGATCACGACGCACAGCGGCAGCCGGTCGCGCAGGCCGAAGGTCCGGTGGTGCACGACGGGGCCGCCCGGGCTGAACCCCTCGATCGCGTGCAGGACGTGGGCGCCGGCGAGTCCTTGTTCCTTGGCCCTGCGCACGAGTTCCGCGTACAGCGGTCTGTGCCGCCAGAGGGTGCCGCCCCGGAGCGTGAGGGTGGCGCGGCAGGCCGGCCTGAGCCGCGGAATCCCTACGAGGTGCGCAGGGGAGGCGGAAGGTGGTCCAGGAGGTTGAGGTGGACTATCCGCCATCGGCCGTCCTTCCACTCGATCATGTTGATTCCGCAGTTGTAGAGCTTGCAGGTGAAGGAGTCGCTGTCCGATATGACCCGCATGACGGTCTTGATGAAGCCGCCGTGCGTGACGGCGAGCACCGTGGCGTCCTTCTCCCGGGCCGTGTCGGCGAGTTCGAGCAGGGCTTCGGCGGCCTGCTTCCGGAAGGTCCGGTAGCGCTCGGAGAGCGTTCCGGGCGTCCGCGGGACGGCCGGGCCGGACCACTGGGGCAGCTCCGAGGCGACGTGGAAGGTGGCCTCGGTGAGCGCGGGCGAGGTGGTGACGGGCAGGTGCAGCGCGTCGGCGAGGTGACCCGCCGTCTCCTGGGCGCGCTTGAGCGGGCTGGCGCTCAGCACGCCGACGTCCAGGCGGGTCGTGGCGTCCAGCAGCTCGTGCTCGGCCCACCAGGTCGCGAGGGCGGCGGCCTGCCGGTGGCCCAG
>NZ_MUMF01000475.1 GCF_002155905.1 Streptomyces tricolor
CCGCCGGGCCGCAGCACCCGGGCGCACTCGGCGATCACCGCGCGCAGGTCCTCGGGGTCGTCCAGCAGGTGCAGCAGCCAGATGCTGGTGACCGCGTCGAAGGTGGCGTCGGGGAAGGGCAGTCGGCGGCTGTCGGCGCGGACGACCGCGCCGGGCAGCCGGGCCGCGGCCGTCCGGACCATGGCGGCGGTGAGGTCCGCGCCGGTCACCCGCAGTCCGGGGCGTGCGGCGGCGAGCCGCCGGGTGACGATCCCGGTGCCGCAGGCGACGTCCAGCAGGCGGCGGGTCCCCGCGGGGATCAGGCCGAGGACGGCCTGTGCGGCCTCCTGGGCGCGGGCCTCGCCGCCGCGCAGGGTGTCGTAGTCACCGGCTTCTTTCTCGTAGTCCAGCACATCGCTCAGTGTGCCCCGTGACCTGGGGCGATGTCCTCCACCCTGCGGGCGAGAGCGAAGTCCTTGTCGGTGACGGCGCCGCCCGCGCTGTGGGTGTTCACGCTGAGGGAGACGGTGTGGTAGCCGAGAGTCAGGTCGGAGTGGTGGTCCAGTTCCTCCTGGATGCCGGCGATGTGCACGACCAGCGCCGCTGCCGCGAAGTGCGAGCCGAGCCGGTAGGAGCGGGTGAGGCGGTCGCCGTCCACGGACCAGCCCGGCAGCTCGGCCAGCCGGTCCTCGATCTCCTTCTGCGACAGCGGTTCGACGGCCATGGCCGGGGCTCCCTTCGGTGTGTTTCCCCGTGCGGGGAGAGGCGGGTTACGGGTTCAGCCTGCCACGTCGGCGGTGCGGGCGGGGCCCCGACGCGTCCTCAGCCCGCCTGCCGCGTACGGCTGTTCCTCGACTAGGGTCGGCGGTATGCCTGTTGCCGCGTCCGTTCCCACCGCCTCCGCCGCCGTCACCGTCGCCGGCACGGGCGTCGGCCCGCTGCTGCGCGCCTGGCGCGAGCGGCGCCGGATCTCCCAGCTGGAACTGGCGCTGCGCGCCGACTCCTCCGCGCGGCACATCAGTTTCGTGGAGACCGGCCGGTCCCGGCCCAGCGAGGAGATGGTGCTGCGGCTCGCCGAGCAGCTGGAGGTGCCGGTGCGCGAGCGCAACGCCCTGCTGCTGGCGGCCGGTTACGCCCCGCGCTACCCGGAGACCCCGCTGGACGATCCGGCGCTGGACGCGCTGCGCGACGGCATGGAGCGGCTCATCCGGGGCTACGAGCCCTACCCGGCGCTGGTGGTCGACGCGACGTACACGGTCGTCGCCGCGAACCGGGGGATCGCCCGGCTGCTGACGGGAGTTGCGGAGGAGCTGCTGGCCCCGGCGCCGAACGCGATGCGGCTGACCCTGCACCCCGAGGGGCTGGCGCCGCGCATCCGGAACCTGCGGGAGTGGCGCGGGCATCTGCTGGCCCAGATGGAGCGGGAGATCGCCCTGCACCGCTCGGACCGGCTGCGCGCGCTGTACGAGGAGGTGGCGGCCTACCCGGTGCCCGAGGAGCCGCCCGGCGCCGAACCGGCCGAGCCCGTGGCGTACTTCGCGCTGCCGATGCGCATCGAGCACGACGGCCGGATCCTGTCGTTCGTGTCCTCGATCTCCACGTTCAACACCCCGATGGACGTCACGGTCGCCGAACTCGCCATCGAGACGTTCCTGCCGGCGGACCCGGCGACCGCCGCCTACCTGCACGGCCTGGCCGGTTGATCCCGCTCCGGCGCGGTTCGTTGCCTCGGGCACGTGTGCGAGACGGCGACCCATGACAGACTGCTCCCCGCGGATCGGCGCGTAAGGGGAGGGCGTGGCGTGAGTGAGCGGCGGGCTGCGCCCACCGTGGGTCAGGTGGTGCTCGGCAAGCGGTTGCAGGAGCTGCGCGAGGCGGCGGGGCTCAGCCGCGACGAGGCCGCCCGGGTCCTGAGGGTGGCCTCGGCGACCGTACGGCGGATGGAGATGGCCGAGGTCGCGCTGAAGATCCCCTACGTGCAGGTGCTGCTCACCACCTACGGGGTGCCCGAGGAGGAGGCCGACGCGTTCGTGCGGCTGGCCGAGGAGGCGAACCAGCCGGGCTGGTGGCAGCGGTTCCACGACGTGCTGCCGGACTGGTTCAGCCTGTACGTCAGCCTGGAGGGCGCCGCCCGGATCATCCGCTCCTACGAGCCGCACTTCGTGCCCGGCCTGTTGCAGACCGAGGAGTACGCGCGGGCGGTGCTGGAGGCCGGGACGATCGGGCAGACCTCGCCGGAGACGGTGGAGCGGCATGTGTCGCTGCGCATGGAGCGGCAGCGGCTGCTGGAGCGGGACGATCCGCCCCACCTGTGGGTGATCATGGACGAGACGGTGCTCAGACGCCCGGTGAGCATGCGCCCCGAGGTGCTGCGGGACCAGCTGGACCGGCTGCTGGAGTACGCCGAACGGGACCGGGTCACGCTGCAGATCGCCGAGTTCGCGGCGGGTCCGCACCCGGGCACGTACGCGCCGTTCACGCTGTTCCGGTTCGCCGAGCCGGAGCTGCCGGACATGGTGTTCACCGAGTATCTGACCGGCGCCCTCTACCTGGACGCGCGCCGGGAGGTGGCCGCGCACCTGGAGGTGCTGGACCACATGACGGCCCGGGCCGCGTCCGCCCAGCGCACGCTGAAGCTGCTGCGGGAGCACCGCGAGCGGCTCTGAGCCCGGCCCCGCCCCGGTGTGACCCGTACGGGTCTCCCGGACGGGTGGGGCCGGGGGGCCGCCCCTAGGTTCTGAGTACGGGAAGAACCCGAGGGCTGATCACCGGGTTCTCCCCGATCCCGGCGACGGCTGTCCGTGGCGGACTTCTCCCTGCCGCGCGGACGGCAGACGTCCGACCACGCGAAGGAGGCCCCATGCCCTCGGACGCGGTGCTCTACCAGGCGGCGGCCCTCTGCCTGACCTACCCGGACGACGACCTCGTCGCCCGGCTGCCGCTGCTGCGCCAGGCCGCCCCGCAGCTACGGGCGTTCACCGACCACGCGGCCCTCACCCCGCCCGGGGAACTGGCCGCGCACTACGTGGAGGTCTTCCGCCGCGGGAACCGGCACAGCCTGTACCTGAGCCGGTGGCACGACGGCGACACCCCGCGGCGCGGGACGCCCGTGGCCCGCTTCCGGGACCTCTACCGCCGGCACGGCCTGGAGTGCAGCGGCGCGGAGCTGCCGGACTTCCTGCCGGCGGTGCTGGAGTTCACGGCACGGACCGGCGACACCAGCCTGCTCACCGAGCACCGCGACGGCCTGGAGCGGCTGCGGACGCGGCTGGCCGGCTGCGGCACGCCGTACGCCGACGTCCTGGACGCGGTGTGCGCCACCCTGCCGGCGGTGCCGCGCCCCGGGACGGAGCACGGCACCGGAGAGCGGACGAGCGTCAGGCCAGCTCGGCCGTCAGGGTGATCGTCGTACCGGCCAGGGCCTGGCTGACCGGGCAGTTCTTCTTGGCGTCCTCGGCGGCCGACCGGAAGCCGTCCTCGTCCAGGCCCGGCACCTCGCCGCGCACGGTGAGGTGGATGCCGGTGATGCCCTCGCCCGGCTGGAAGGTGACGCCGGCCTTGGTCTCCAGCCGGGCGAGGGCATC
>NZ_MUMF01000476.1 GCF_002155905.1 Streptomyces tricolor
CGCTCGGCCTCGGCCTCGGCCGCGCCGACCTCGGCCACATCGAGACCGTGCCGCCCGGCGCCCTGCCGTACGACACCGGCGCCGCCGCCGAGATCGTCCACCCCGACCTGCTCGCCGAGGACGGACTGGACCCGCGCCACCGCGAGGTGGCCGCCCGCCTCGGCTACGCCGCCAGCTACGCCCTGCCGCTCGCCACCGAGTCCGCCGGCCGCCTGGGCGCCGTCGTCTGGCTCTACGACGAACCGGCCGAGCCGCGCGAACGCCGCCGCCACCTCGCCGGGCTGTATGTCCGGCACGCCACCGAGCACCTCGCCCGGCTGCGGGAGGTGGAACGCACGCGCGCGTGCATGGCGACCCTCACCGAGGAGCTGCTGCCCTCCCGGCTGCCCCGGGTGGCCGGCGTCCAGCTCGCGGCCCGGCACCGCACCGGCCCGCGCGGCGGCGGCGACTGGTACGACGCCCTGCCGCTGCCGGAGGCCGCGCTCGGCCTCTCGGTCGGCTCGGTCACCGGCTCCGGGCCCAGCGCGGTGGCCGCCATGGGCCGGCTGCGCGCCTCCCTGCGCGCGTACGCCGTGATGGAGGGCGAGGATCCGGTCGCCGTCCTGTCCGACCTGGAGCTGCTGCTGCGGCTGACCGAGCCCGCCCGCTCGGCCACCGCCCTGTTCGCCTACTGCGAGCCCGCGCTGCGCAAGATCACCCTGGCCGGCGCCGGGCACAGCCCGCCGCTGCTGGTCGGCGAGCGGCGCACCGAGTTCGCCGAGACCTCCGTCTCCGCCCCGCTCGGCATGCTCGCCTGCTGGGAGGCGCCCAGCGTGGAGATCCAGGCGGAGGCCGGCGAAACGGTGCTGCTCTACACCGACGGGCTGCTGCACCGTACCGGCGACCCGATGGACCGCGCCTTCGCCCGGCTGCACGCCGCCGCCGCGGGCGTCCCGCGCGCGGTGCGGCACGATCCGGAAGCCGTCGCCGACCACGTGCTGCGCGCGGTCCTGCCGGACGGCACGGACGCCGCCGACAGCGAGGAGGACGTGGTCCTGCTCGCCGCCCGCTTCGACTGAGCGGCCCGCTCCGGCGGAGGACCCGCCACGGAGGGCCCGGCCCGGCCGGGGGCCCGCCGCCCGCTGCGGCGGAGCGCGCGGCCCGGCCCACTGGCATGACCGGGCATAACAGGTCATCCGGCCCCGCCCGCTTCCGGTACGACCGTACGATGATGGAGGCCCCCGCTCGGCCACAAGCAGGAGCGTCGCGGGCCCCGGGGGAGATCAATGGCGTATCGAGGAGGATCACGTGTCCGACGAGCTCAACCCGGCTGTGCCCGACTCCGCTACCGCGGAGGGCCCGGAGACCGAGTCCGAGGAGACCGTCAAGCAGCGGAAGAACGGCCTGTACCCGGGCGTCTCCGACGAGCTGGCCGAGAACATGAAGTCCGGCTGGGCCGACACGGAGCTGCGTGATCTGAAGCCGATCGAGCAGGCCGGGCACACCGCGCGCCGCCGTGCCGCGCTCTCCGCCCGCTTCCCGGGCGAGCGCCTGGTGATCCCGGCGGGCAACCTGAAGACCCGGTCGAACGACACCGAGTACCCCTTCCGCTCCTCCGTCGAGTACGCGTACCTCACCGGCAACCAGACCGAGGACGGCGTCCTGGTCCTGGAGCCGAAGGGCGACGGCCACGAGGCGACGATCTACCTCCTGCCGCGCTCCGACCGCGAGAACGGCGAGTTCTGGCTCTCCGGCCAGGGCGAGCTGTGGGTCGGCCGCCGGCACTCCCTGGCCGAGTCCGAGGCGCTCTACGGCATCCCGGCCGCCGACGTGCGCGAGCTGGCCGACACGCTCCGCGAGGCCACCGGCCCGGTCCGCGTGGTGCGCGGCTACGACGCCGGCATCGAGGCGGCCCTGACCGACAAGGTCACCGCCGAGCGCGACGAGGAGCTGCGCGTCTTCCTCTCCGAGATGCGGCTGGTCAAGGACGAGTTCGAGATCGGCGAGCTGCAGAAGGCCGTCGACTCGTCCGTGCGCGGCTTCGAGGACGTCGTGAAGGTCCTGGACAAGGCCGAGGCGACCAGCGAGCGCTACATCGAGGGCACGTTCTTCCTCCGCGCGCGCGTGGAGGGCAACGACGTCGGTTACGGCTCCATCTGCGCGGCCGGCCCGCACGCCTGCACCCTGCACTGGGTCCGCAACGACGGCCCGGTCCGCTCCGGCGACCTGCTGCTGCTGGACGCGGGCGTGGAGACGCACACGCTGTACACCGCCGACGTCACGCGCACGCTGCCGGTCAACGGCACGTACAGCGAGATCCAGAAGAAGATCTACGACGCCGTGTACGAGGCCCAGGAGGCCGGTATCGCGGCCGTCAAGCCGGGTGCCAAGTACCGCGACTTCCACGACGCCGCCCAGCGCGTACTGGCCGAGAAGCTCGTCGAGTGGGGCCTGGTCGAGGGCCCGGTCGAGCGCGTGCTGGAGCTGGGCCTGCAGCGCCGCTGGACCCTGCACGGCACCGGGCACATGCTCGGCATGGACGTCCACGACTGCGCTGCCGCGCGGACCGAGACGTATGTGGACGGCACGCTGGAGCCGGGGATGGTGCTCACCGTCGAGCCGGGGCTCTACTTCCAGGCCGACGACCTGACCGTGCCGGAGGAGTACCGGGGCATCGGCGTCCGGATCGAGGACGACATCCTCGTCACCGAGGACGGCAACCGGAACCTGAGCGCCGCGCTGCCTCGCCGGTCGGACGAGGTCGAGTCGTGGATGGCCGCGCTGAAGGGCTGATCTGCGTTTGAATGGCCGGGTACCGGGAGGTGCCCGGCCATTTCTGTCTGCGGGTTGTCCGTGGCTGGTCGCGCCCGCGCGGCGGAGCCGCATATCCGGTACAGCACCGCGCCCTCCGGGGCGCTTGCAGTGACGGGGGTGGAGACATGGACGACTTCTGGTCCGGGGTCGGCGTCGACCTGCATCTGGAAACCGACTCCGCGGACGGGCGGCGGGTCGGGCTCGAACGGGCGCTCAGGGACGCCGTGCGCGACGGACGGCTCGCGCCGGGGACGCGGCTGCCGGCCACCCGGCGGCTCGCGGCCGACCTCGGGATCTCGCGCGGCACCGCGAAGGCGGCGTACGACCAGCTGGTCGCCGAGGGGTATCTGACGGCACGCCAGGGATCCGGCACCCGGGTCGCCGAGCTGTCGGCCGTGCAGACGGAGGAGCCGGGGACGGACACGCGCACGCGTGCGCCGCGTTTCGATCTGCGTCCCGGCAGCCCGGACGTCGGCGCGTTCCCGGCGGCGGCCTGGCTGCGCGCCCTGCGCCGGGCCATAGCGACGGCCCCCTCGCTGGCGTACGACTACGGCGACCCGCGAGGCCGGATCGAGCTGCGCACCGCGCTCTCCGGCTACCTGGGCCGGGCCCGCGGAGTGCTCGCGCCGCCGGAGCGGATCGTCGTCACCTCCGGGTACGTACAGGGCCTCGCGCTGCTCACGCGCGTGCTGGGCGGCGCCGCGATCGCCATGGAGGACCCGGGGCTGCCCTTCCACCGGGACGTGGTGCGGCACAACGGCGGAACGGTCCTGCCGGTGCCGGTCGACGCGCGCGGGGTACGCCCCGAGGAGCTGGGCGAGGCGGCGGCCGTGGTGGTCACGCCGGCCCACCAGTACCCGACCGGGGTGACCCTGCACCCCGAGCGGCGCCGGGCGCTCACCGACTGGGCCCGCGCGCGGGGCGGGCTGATCGTCGAGGACGACTACGACGGCGAGTTCCGCTACGACCGGCAGCCGGTCGGCGCCCTCCAGGGCATGGCACCGGGCCAGGTCGTCTACCTGGGCACCGCCTCCAAGACGCTCGGCCCCGCGCTCCGCCTCGGCTGGATGGTGCTGCCGCCGGACCTGGCCGCGGAGGCGGCCTCGGCCAAGGGCCGGGTGGACACCGTGGGCGCCCTGGACCAGCTCACCCTGGCGGAGTTCCTCACCTCCGGGGCGTACGACCGCCACGTCCGCTCCGCCCGCCTGCGCTACCGCCGCCGCCGCGACGCCCTCGCCACCGCCGTGGCCGAGCGCGCACCGGACGTCCGCGTCACCGGCATCGCCGCCGGCCTCCACGCGGTCCTGCGCCTCCCCGCGGGCACCGAGGAATCAGTGGTCCAGGCCGCGGCCTGGCAGGGCCTGGCCCTGCACGGCCTCTCCTTCCACCGCCACCCCCAGGCGCCCACGGCCCCCCTGGACGCCCTGGTCGTCGGCTACGGCACCCCGCCGGACAGCGCGTGGGCGGGGGCCCTGGAGGCGTTGTGCCGGGTGCTGCCTTGAGCGGAGGGGGCCAGACCACTGCCTCAGAGGATCACATGGGGCAGGAAGCGGGCGTACTCGTCGGTTATCAGGCCCGTGGACTCGCGCAGGCCGAGACCGGCCGGTTCGTCCTGGACCACCCAGGCGCCGAGGACCACGTGGTTGCCGTCGAACGCGGGAAGGGGAGCGAGCTGCTGGTAGCAGCAGGGGTCGTCGCGGAGGACGGCCGGAGAGCCCGGCTCGTGCACGGTGACGCCCTCGCCCTCGCGGCCGAGCAGGGGCTTGGCGACGTAGCCGGTCGTGCCGGCCAGCTCGCGGGGGCCGTCCAGGTAGGCGGGGAGGAGGTTGGGGTGGTCCGGGTACAGCTCCCAGAGGACCGGCAGCAGGGCCTTGTTGCTCAGGAGCATCTTCCAGGCCGGTTCGATCCACAGGGTGCTGCCGGTGCCGCCGCCGTTGTCCAGGGTGTCCAGGACGTGCCCGCCGAAGGCGTCGGTGGTGAGCCACTCCCAGGGGTAGAGCTTGAAGATGCCGCGGATGAAACGGAGCCGGTTGTCGACGAAGCGGCCGGAGAGGCTGTCCCAGCCGATCTCCTCCATCGCCAGCCAGTCGGTGGTGAGGCCGGCCTGTTCGGCGGTCTCCTTGAGGTAGGCGACCGTCATCAGGTCCTCGCCGAGTTCGTCGGCGGCGGAGTGCGCGAAGTGCAGCGGGCTGCCGGGCGGCAGCAGGGCCGCCTGGGCGCGCCAGGCCTCGACCAGGCGTTCGTGCAGGGAGTTCCACTGGTCGGCGCCGGGGAAACGTTCCTCCATCCAGAACCACTGCGGGGAGGCGGCCTCCACCAGGGAGGTGGGGGTGTCCGCGTTGTACTCCAGCAGCTTCGCCGGGCCCGTGCCGTCGTAGCGCAGGTCGAAACGGCCGTATACGGAGGGGAGTTCGCTACGGCGGTGCCAGGCCTCGGTGACCGCGGCGGCCAGCCGCGGGTCGGTGATGCCGAGATCGGCGAGCCGGTCCTCGGCCACGATGTGCTCGGCCGCCGCGAGGCACATGCGGTGCAGCTCCGCGACGGTCTCCTCCAGCGCCTCGACCTCCTCCAGGCCGAAGACGTAGCAGGCGCTCTCGTCCCAGTAGGGGCGCAGCGAGCCGTCGGGGTGGCGGGTGAGCGGGTAGATCAGGCCCTGGGCCTCGACGGTCTGCTGCCAGCCGGGGCGGGGGGTGAGAGTACGGCGTTCCATGCGTGTGCTCCGGTCAGCCGCCGGAGCTGCCCTTGCCGCCGCCGAAGCCGCCGCGGTGGACCCCGCCGGTCCCGCTGTGGTGGTCGTCGTCCTCGTCGTACGAGCCGCTGCCCGACCCGCCCTCGCCCGGCTCGGTGAAGGAGCCGCCGTCGACCCAGCCGCCCTTCTCCTTGCCGTCGTAGTACCAGGCGGCGTCGGCCTGCTTCTTGAGGGACTTCTTCTTGCCCGACGTCTTCACGGAACCGCTCGTCGTCGTCTTGCAGCTCTTGTCGGAGACGACCTTGTAGCCCTTGGCGAGGTCGTAGCTGTCGCGGTCGACGCAGCGCTTGTCCGGTTCGGACGAGCAGGCGGTGAGTGCGGCGGCCAGCAGGCCCATGCCGCCGAGGACGACCGTGCCGGAACGGAGTGGCCGGCGTGTGCGCTCCATGATGGTGATTCCCCCGTGTGGTGTCGTGTTCGGCGGTCAGCCTAGAGAGCGGTGTGCGTGTTCCGGCCACGGGGGTCCTGATTCGGTACGGCGGGGAGCGCGGGCGGCGTGGTTCATGCTGGAGGGTTCCGGTGTCGTTCCCAGGCACGTGCGGCGTTCTGCATCGTCTTCGCCCAGTCGTCTTCGCTGTCCCTTGCGATCGCGTCCCAGAGTCGGCGCTGGACCCGGGACAGTGCGTCGAGGCCTGCAGGCGGCGCGAGCTTCCAAGCCGGATGTGCGGCGGCGGCGCTCTCCGCCTGGCCGGGAGTGTGGCCGTAGGCGATGAGCCAGAGCAGCCAGAGCGCTGGGTCGATCCAGGCGGCTCCCAGGGAGGCCCATCCCCAGTCCACGAACAGGGCTCCGCTGGGCGTCATGAGGACATTGTGCGGGTTCCACTCCGTGTGCAGCAGGCTGTTGCCGACGAACCAGCAGAGGTCGGTCGGGTCGTCCACGAACGTCCTCAGCCGGTGCGGCATGCTCTTCAGCTCGACGCTCGGCGCCGGCACGTCGGCCAACCGGATCATGGCGGTCATGACTGTGGATGCATCCGGGGAGTCGGGCGTGAAGTCGGCGTGGCGGCCTTCCACGAACTCGAAGGCCAGCAGACTCCAGCCGTTCTCTTCGACGTGCCACAGCAACCGTGGCGCGATGCCCTGGACATAGGGGTTGATCTGAGCTTCCCGCTTCTGGGTCCAGACCCGCGGGTGATCGAGCGGCAGGCCTTTGAGGAACAGGGTGCGGTCGGTCGTGCGCACGCGGGCGGCGATGGCGCTGTTCAGGCCGGTGCGGACGGTCCGGACGTCCACCACCGCGCCGACCGTCTCTCCGATCAGCCGGACAACGGTGTCCGGGAGTTCGGTCAGACGAGGAGTTGGCACCGTCAGCCTCCTGCGGGGTTGTGACGGCGGGGCCGCGCCGCAGACGGTGCGACGCGGCCCCGGCTGGGGTTCTAGTTGTACGGGTTGTCGTCGTTGCAGCCGGGCACGGTGCCCGCGGTGAGCGCGTCGACGTCGGGCACGAGCACGATGTCCTCCGGGGCGTCAACGACGGTCCCCGGCTTGTGCGTGAGTTCAACCATGACAGCAGTCATGCCATCTACCTCTCTCCGTGTCGGCAGTAGTTCCTGAGTGGTGCCTCCGCCTCCTGGAGGATCTTCGCCATCGGCCTGCATACCCGGCATGTGCTGGACAGCTTGCAGCCGCTGCATCCCCCGGTGCGGAGCATGAGGGACTCGGCGATCGCGCCGAGTCGGGACAGACCCTCCACGCCTTCGGCGATCAGGTCGATGTTCGGTTCGCGGCCGACCTTGCAGATCGAGGCCCGCCCGAACGGGTCGGCGTGGAAAAAGGTCACCCCGGCGGGGCAGCCGGTGAAGGGCTGCCGGTGGGTCAGGTACTCGGGCGACTGTTCCGGCAACGGCTCAGCGGTCCCGTGGATCGTCGGCGAGATGTTCGCGTATTCACGGAACGGCAACCCCAGTTGTCGCGCCCAGTCACGCATGGCCTCAGCCTCGTGCGCGTTCTGCCGGACGAAGATCAGACTGAGGTCGAGGTTCAGCCCGGCAGCGACAGCCCCATGCAGTCCGGCTTGGAAGCGGCCGAACGCCCCACGTCTGCGGGTCACCGCGTCATACGTGTCGGCCGTGGCGCCATACATGCTCAATGTGAGCTTCGTCGGCGGATAGGTCCGCAGCATATTCAGGACGTGGTCCTTGTGCAGCCGGGAGCCGTTCGACAGGATTTCCACCTGCATGCCCAGCTCGTGCGCGAGCCGGTATGACTCGGGGAAGTCAGAGTCGATCAGTGGTTCGCCGCCGGTGATCTGGAGCCAGATCACGCCCGCGTCGCGCATGACGGCGAGCAGTCTCCGCTTGCCGTCCATGTCCAGTCCCTCGAACCGCTTCTTGCCGAGGTAGCACATGACACAGTCGAGGTCACAGCCGAGGTTGATCTCCCAGGTCGCGCGGCTGAACTCGTAAGGCCCTGCCTCCCGCAGGAGGATCACGTCGTCAACGCGCCGATCGGCCACATCTACCTGCCACTGGGCGCGAACAGGTTCGACGAGCCATTGCGGCACACTGCTGGAGCTTGCCGCCGTACTGCGCAGTTCATCGAACCGGGCGTTCGAGATTTGCAGGGCCTTGGGACTGCCCGGCCGCAGGACCAACCGGCGGTCTCCGAACGGTGTCGCAACGAGTTCGTGCATATCGTCTTCCCTTCTCCGGGGGCCAGCAGCAGGACGTGCAGATCCACAGCCGGAACAAGTGGCCTCGGTGGTGCACTTCGGCCACCCCCGGCCGGCCTCCCCGACTGGCGGGCGCAATGTGCGCAGTCGATGGCCATCTGCCGGCGGGGCTGAGCTGCTCCACGCGCGGCAACTCGGCCGTGGGCCGGCCGATCACTGTGGACCGTCCGCGTGCAACTCGGCCCACACCCGTTTTCCGCCGTGGACCAGCTCACTTCCCCACGTGTGGGCGAGAGCGTCTACGAGGCACAGGCCGCGTCCGTTCTCTGCGTCGTCGGCCGGCGTGCCCGGGGTGGGCCTGGTGCGTGACGCGTCGGTCACGACGACCCGCGCGGAGACCGTGCCGGTCCGCGTGATCGAAGCGCCGACCGTGGTCGATTCGGTGTGCTCCACCGCGTTGGCGACCAGCTCGGTGACGACCTGCCGGGCCACGTCCACCAGTTGTGGAAGTCCCCAGGCCTCCAGGGCCAGCGCTATGTCCCGTCGCGCGTGAGCGGCGGCCTCAGAGGTCGCCGGGTACCGCCCCTGATATCGCTGTGGTCCTACGGGTACGGCCGTCATGGTCATCGTCGCGTCCCTCGGTGGTGCTCGCGTTCGACGTCGACAGCGCCTGTGCTGTCACGTTGAGACAACCGCTGTTCACCGAGCGCCACCGGACCTGCACCCGGACCTTCCGCCGGACTTTTCTCGGCCGCCGGACTTTTCCGGTGTGGCCCGGCGGCTACGGTCGATGAGAGCAGACACCTTCGTGGAGGCCAGGGTGGATGAGCCGCTGACGCCGTTCGCACGCGCTTGTGTCGAGCGCGGATGGGCCAAGCCGTCGACGTTCATCCCGGCCTTCGAGTCGACAGCCGAGTTGGTCGGGGAGCTGGTCACCGTTACCGACCGCCAGTTCCGGCGGTGGCGCCGTCCGCATCCGCCCAGGCCGCACCCCCCGGCCTGGCGGGTACTGCACGCGATGTTCGGTATGAGCCCCGCTGACCTCGGCTTCCCGGGGCCGGGGCCCAGCATGACGGCGGGCGCTCCTCAAGCGTCGCCGAAGGAGGTGAACATGGACCGCAGAACGCTCGTCGCGGGTTCGATCGGTGTTGCCGCCGCCCTGGCGGTGCCGCCTCGGGAGCGCACCGGTATCCCGGACGCCATCGGCACCACTCACCTCGTCGAACTCCGCGAGGGCCTGCGGTCGCTGTACACGCTCGATGACGCCTATGGGGGCGGCGATGTCCGGTCCCTCGCGGTCCGCCATCTCCACCGGGTGCGTCGGGTCATCAACACCAGCAGCTATCCGGACGCCATCGGCCGCCAACTTCAGCTCCTCGCGGGTGAAACGGCTGAGCACTGCGCTTGGCTGTATTACGACGCCGACGACCAGGACGCCGCTCGCCGCTACTGGGGAGAGGCCCTGACGACCGCGACCATGCTGCACGATGCCGGGCTTCAGGTCCTCACTCTCGTCTCCCTGAGCATGCAGGCCAGCTACGAGGGTCGACCACGCGACGGCTACGACCTCGCCCGCGCGGCCCACTCACTCGCCGTCCCCTTCGGTTCCCCCGTGCTGCTCTCCCTCATCGCCGCCCGCGAGGCCCGCGCGCTGGCCCTGATGCAGGAGCAGCGTGCCGCCCGCAAGAGGCTTGCCGACTCCATGCGGATGGCGGAGCGCTTCCACCACGGACGCCCCGCCCCGGACTGGGCTGCCTTCCACGGGCACGCCGAACTCGACTACGTCCAGGGCCTGCTGTACTCCGACACCGGACACCACAAGGCCGCGGTGCCCTTCCTGCGCGCAGCTCTCGCCCACCAGGACCGCTCGTACGGGCGCAACCAGGCCCTGTACCGGATCACTCTCGCCCGCACCCTGGTCCAGGCCGGCGAAGTCGACGAGGGCGCTGCCGAGGCCGCCGCCGGCCTCACCCACCTGGAAGAGGTTGAATCCGGCCGGGTCAACCGCCGTGTGACCGAGGTCCGTGACCTGCTGCGCGGGGTCGACGCCGTGAGTGCCCGTGACGCCGCAGAGGAGCTGACCGAGTACATCCAGTGGAAGGGAGCCGTGTGATGGCCGAGATCACCTACGAGCGCCATGACGGCCCGGAAGGTGCCCGTCGACTCGATGCCTTCCTCCCTGCCTACGCCGAGGTATACGCCGAGCCGCCGTACTGCGAAGGTCCCCAGGACGTCACCGAGTTCATCGAGCACTTCCAGGTGCACACCCGGCGTCCGGGATTCCGCCTTGTTCTGGCGCGTGACGAGGACGAGGTCGTCGGTTTCGCCTACGGCTACCACCTCGCACCCGACACCCGGTGGTGGAAGAACCTCCAGGATGCCGAGCTGCCGGAGGAGTTCACCCGCGAGGACGGCCGGCGCACGTTCGCCGTCATCGAACTGGCGGTACGGCAGGCCTGGCGGCGGCGCGGGATCGCCGCCGCCCTGCACGCCCGGCTGCTCGACGGCCTGGACGTCGAGCGGGTCACGCTGACCGTGCGTCCCGAGCCGGAGGCCGGTCCGGCGCGGGCCGCCTACGCGGCGTGGGGCTATCGGAAGGCCGGCGTGTCCCGTCCGCGGGACGGCGCGCCGCTGTACGACTGCATGCTCCGCGAGCGGTCCCCATGAGGTGCTTCAGCCACAGCCACCGGCCCCGAGCAGGCTCGCCACCGCCGCCCGGGCCTGCTGCGCCGGTGCCGGGTCGCCGGTGATGCCCGCCGTGACGATCGCGCCCTCGGCGAGCAG
>NZ_MUMF01000477.1 GCF_002155905.1 Streptomyces tricolor
CCCGGAAGAGGGTGCGTGATGCATGCCCCACACACTCCGGCCGTCCGCCTGCCCATCGCCTCGGACGCGGACCTCGCGTGGGTGCGCCAGCAGGTGCGCCAGACCGCCGCGGACCTCGGCTTCAGCCTGGTCCAGCAGACGAAGCTGGTGACCGCGGCCAGCGAACTGGCCCGGAACACCCTCGTGCACGGCGGGGGCGGGCACGTGGACATCAGGACGCTGGCGGCCGGGCCCGCGCACGGACTGCGGCTGTCCTTCGTCGACACCGGCCCCGGCATCCGCGACGTCGAACGGGCCATGACCGACGGCTTCACCACCGGCGGCGGCCTGGGCATGGGCCTGAGCGGGGCCAAGCGGCTCGTGCAGGAGTTCGTCCTCGACAGCCGCCACGGCCACGGCACCACCGTCACCGTCACCGACTGGGCCTCCCACCTGCCCTCCCCCCGCGCGGGCGCGCCGTGAGCAGGGGGCCGGCCGTCCCCGTCCGCGACGGCACCCGGGTCCGGGAACCGTCCGGCACCCCCGCGGACCCCGTGCCCCGCGTGCGGAGCGCCTCGCCGCACCACGGGCCGGGCACCGGCGGCGTACCGGCGGCGCCGTCGGACGGTCGCGCCCGTGCGGCCGTACCGGCCCCCGACCCACCCGGCGGACCACCATGACCGCAGCCCCCGCCGTCCGGACCATCGCGTCGGTCGCCGACGCGGCACGGGCCCGGGCCGCCGTCGACCGCGTCGCCACGGACGGCGGGGTGCCGGCGGTGGACCGGGTCCGCTTCCGCACGGCGCTGACGGCCCGCCTGCGCCGCTGTCTCGGCCGGGGCGGCGCATGGGAACTGCGCATCCAGGTCCGGCCGGCCACCGCGGAGCAGGACGGCCGGGTCGACGTCTCGCTCCGGCCGGCCGGCCCGCGTCCGCCGGGCCCGGCCGGCGACGAGGCCGACGACGAGCCCTCGCTCACCTGCCCCCTCCCGCACCGGCCCGCCGAGGGCGGCCTTGGCGCCGGCCTGCCGCTGTCCGAGGCCCTCCTGCGGGCCGACGAGGACACCGCGGCCGTCCTGCGCCTCCTGGACGAGCGGGAGCACCTCCTGCGGCTGCACCGGGAGGAGCTGCACCAGACCAACCAGGGAGTGCTGGCGCTCCACGCCGACCTGGAGGCCGCGGCGCGGGCCCAGCGCGCCCTTCTCGACGCCGAGCGGGCGGCGCGCGCCGAGGCGGAGCGGGCGCGGCGCCTGCTGACCTTCCTGGGCGACGCCAGCGCCGCCGTCACGGCCTCCCTCAGCCACACCGCCATCCTGCGCTGCCTGTCCGCCCTGCTGGTACCGGAGTACGCGGAGCACGTGGACGTCTGGCTCTTCGACGAGGAGCACGAGGAGAAGGCGGAGGACGAGGAGGGCGGGGGCGAGCGCCCCCGTGCGGCACCGGGACCGCCCGGGCCCGGGCCCGAGCACCCGGCCGCCGCGGTGACCGCCGCCCGTACCGGCCGCCCCCAGCACGCGGCGCCCCACCCGGGCAACCTGCCCGGCGTCGACGACCTCCCGCCCGCCGCGCGCTCCCCGCGGCGCCCGCTGCTGGCCCTGCCGCTCGCGGCCCGCCGCCTGCTCGGCGTCCTCACGCTCACCGCCCCGGGCCCCCGCTTCGACGCGGACACCACCGTGATGCTGGTGGAACTGGCCCGCCGCGTCGGCATCGCCCTGGACAACGCCCGCCGTTACGAGCAGTACCGCGACACCGCCGAGACCCTGCAACGCGCCCAGCTCACCGACCTGCCCACCGTCCCGGGCCTGCTGCTGGCCGCCCGCTACCTCCCCGCCACCCGGGGACTGAACATCGGCGGCGACTGGTACGACGCCTTCCGCCAGCCCGACGGCAGCCTGCTGGCCGTCATAGGGGACGTCACCGGGCACGGGCTGCACGCCGCCGTCGTCATGGGCCGGCTGCGCACGGCACTGCGTGCCTACGCCGTAGCGGACGACGCCACCCCCGGCCGGGTCCTCACGCAGCTGCACCGCATGCTCCGGCACCTGCAACCCGGGCTGTACGCCACCGCGCTGATCGCCCGCATCCGGCCGGGCGGGCGCGAGGTGGTCTGGGCGTCGGCCGGTCACCCGCCCGCCGTCGTCCGCGACGACGCCGGCACCGTACGGGTGCTGGACGCGAAACCGGGGGTCATGCTGGGCGTCCCCGTGCCGTGCGCGTACCCCGACCACGTGGCCGGCCTGCCGCCCGGCTCGTCCCTGGTGCTGTACACCGACGGTCTGGTCGAACGCCGGGCGCGGGGCATCGACCCCGGCATCGAGCGGCTCGGCCGGGCGCTGGCCGCACTGAGCACCCTGGAGCTGGAGCAGGACCCGGACGCCGCCGCCGACGCCCTGCTCAAAACCCTCCTGTACGACTCCGAACGCGATGACGACGTCTGCCTGCTGCTGTGCCACGCGGAGGCCGGGCCGGAGCCGCGCGGGGAGGCGGCCCGGTCCGCCGGCCGGGCGGAGCCTGCTGCGGGCGGTGCCGCTCGCGGTAGCGTGGAGGTCATCAGGCGAGAGGGTGGACGCCGTGAAAGCCTCTGAACCGCTTCCGTCCGCGGAAGCCGTGCTGCGCGCGGCCCCGCCCCACGCGCTGGTCGCCACCGCCCGCCGGCTGCTCGCCGAGCGGGTCGGCGCCGAGGAGATGACGCTCCTGCTCGCGGACTACGGACTGACCGTCCTGCAACCGGTCTCCCACCTTCCGCACACCGGCCCCCCGGTGCCCGCCCACGACGGCCCGGCGGGCACCGCCTTCCTCAGCCAGAGCCCGGTGGTCGAAGTCCTCCGCGAGCCGGCCGGCCACCTGGTGCACCTGCCCATCACCGTGCGCGGCGACCGCCTCGGCGTCCTGTCCGTACGGCTGCCCGCGGGGGCCGCCGACCCGGAC
Organism: Streptomyces tricolor; assembly: GCF_002155905.1. GTDB lineage: Bacteria > Actinomycetota > Actinomycetes > Streptomycetales > Streptomycetaceae > Streptomyces > Streptomyces tricolor. The sequence continues at coordinate 2,907 of NZ_MUMF01000477.1, forward strand.
ACCGTGCTCCGGCTCGGCGACTTCGCCACGGCCCTCGGCCACGAGGTGTCCACCGCCGACCGCGACACCGATCTCTATCACCTGGCGCGCCGTACCCGCCGCCTCACCCTCGCCGCCGAGATGCAGTGGCAGCTCCTGCCCGGCCGCGGCTGCGCCCGCGAGGAGTACGTCATCGGCGCCCACCTCGAACCCGCCTACGCCATCGGCGGTGACAACTTCGACTGGTCCACCGGCGCCGACCGCCTCGTCCTCACCGTCACCGACGGCATGGGGCAGGGCATCGACGCCTCCCTCCTCACCAGCCTCGCCGTCGGAGCGCTGCGCAACGCGCGCCGCGCCGGGGTCGGCCTCGCCGACCAGGCCTCCCTCGCCGACCAGGCCGTCTTCGCCCAGTACGGCGGCAAGGTGTACGCCTCCACGCTGCTGCTGGACTTCGACCTGGCCACCGGCGGGGTGCGCGCGGTCGACGCCGGCTCGCCGCAGCTGTTCCGGCAGCGCGCGGGCCGGACGGAACGGATCGAACTGGAGGCACAGCTGCCGCTCGGCATGTTCGAGGAGAGCCCCTACGACGAGCAGACGTTCCAGGTGGAGCCCGGCGACCGGCTCATCGCGGTCAGCACCGGGGTGCACGGCACCCGCTCCGCGGCGGGCGATCTCTTCGGCGAGCGGGCCCTGCGCCAGATTCTCAGTGCCACGCGCCCCGCGTCGCCGCACGAGACGGCACGCGCGGTCGTCGCCGGCCTGATCGAGCACTACGGCAGCAAGGACCTGACGTCCGACGCCGCGGTGGTCTGCCTGGACTGGAACGGCCGCCGCGGCTGACCCACCGCTGATCAGCCCGGTCAGGACGGTCAGGACGCACGGTCCTGAGCGGCCAGGAAGGCCCGCATGCCGCGGCGCAGCGCGTCCCGGTCGGCGGACTCCATGGCCGCGAGCACGGCGGCGAGCGCCCGCGACCTGCGGGACGCCACCTCGCCCAGCACCTGCCGGCCATGGCCCGTGAGGTTCAGCCGCACCTCGCGCCGCTTCTGCGGGTGCAGCTCCCGCTCCAGCAGACCGGCCGCCTCCAGCCGGTCGCACAGCCGGCTGGCCGTCGGCAGCCCTATCTCCATGCCCTCCGCCAGCGCCGTCAGGTTCAGCCCCGGCTCCGACTCCATGATCCGCAGGGCCCGCAACTGGTGCGGCGACAGACGCAGACTCGCCCCCTGGGCGGCGACGGACCACAGGTTCGCGAGACCGTCCGCGGCATCGGCGATCTCCAGCGCCAGGGACAGGGGATCGTCGCCCGGCCCGCTCGCCTGGTCGTCCCCGGAGCCACTGAGACGAGTCACGAACACATCGCTTTCAGTAAACGCCTGCCCATACGGATACCACTCTCATTCAAACGCGGTACCCGAAGAGCCGCCGAGCAAGCACCGCGGGCGGAGCCATCGTAGGAACCGGCGTCCGCTGCTGCGAACGTCCGGCGGCCTTCCAGGCCCCGCGGGAGCGGGGTCGGCGGGGTGAGGCGGAGGAAAGCGTCGTGTGCGAGGCGGCCCGCTAGTCGGTGGCGAGCAGGCCCGAACGCAGCCGGGCCAGGATGCGGGAGAGCAGACGCGAGATGTGCATCTGGGACACGCCCAGTTCCTCGCCGATCTGCGCCTGCGTCCTCTCCTCGACGAACTTCAGGTGGAGTATCCGCCGGTCCCGTTCGTCCAGCTCGGCGACGAGCGGGCCGAGGGCGTGGAAGTCCTCGACGAGCTCCAGCGCGGTGTCCTCCTCGCCTATGAACTCGCTGAGCGCGGCCTCGCCTTCGTCGGTGTCGCCGGTGACGGCGGCGTCGAGGGAGGCGGAGTGGTAGCCGTTCGCCGCGATCTGGGCCTCGACGACCTGCTCCTCCGTCAGGTTCATCAGGGCGGCCAGCTCGGAGACCCGGGGCGCGCGGCCCAGCCGGCTGCGCAGTTCCTCGTCGGCCTTGGTGAGTTCGGCGCGCGCCTCCTGCAGTCGGCGCGGCACGTGGACGGACCACGAGGTGTCGCGGAAGAACCGCTTGATCTCGCCGACGATGTACGGCACCGCGAAGCTGGTGAACTGGACCTCGCGGGAGACCTCGAACCGGTCGATCGCCTTGATCAGGCCGATCGTGCCGACCTGGACGACGTCCTCCATGTCCTGGCCGCTGTTGCGGAACCGGCGGGCGGCGAAGCGCACCAGCGACATGTTCATCTCGATGAGCGTGTTGCGGACGTACTGGTACTCGTGGGTGCCTTCCTCCAGTACGGCCAGCCGGTCCAGGAACGACCTGGTCAGCTCCCGCGCGTCCTGGGGGGCGATCTTCTGCGGGTCCGCGATCTGCGGCAGTTCCGTACCGGAGTGGGTCATCGCGCTGCCCAGCGCCGTCGTCATCCCAGGCCCTCCCTGCCGTCCCCGCCCGCTCCGGTGAGCGGGCCGTGAGAGCGCGGATACCCCGCCGGGCGCACAACATGCCTGCCGTCTCCCAGGCTTGCCGGGCCCGGCCGGGGGCAGGCGGAGAAGCACCGAAAGCACGCTGAGCACAACCCTGATCACGATCGGTGCCTTGTGTCAGGAGGTCGAGGGTGATGGTGATGTGGTGGGTCTGGCTGGTCGGCCTCGTCGCGCTGGCGGTGCTGCTGGCCGGGGCGGCGGTCGTCGTCCAGTCACGGCGCCGGTCCGGAACGGTGATCACGGTACGGCGCGGCCGTACCGGCGGCCGTGCCGGAGGCGCCCGGTGAACACGCTGGAGCTTGCCTCCGGGCTGTCCGGGCGGGTGGTGGTCACGCTCGGCGGTGAGGCGGTGGCGCAGGTCAAGGACGTCGTCTTCGACGGGCCGGCCGGACGGATCACCGGTTTCACCCTGAGCGGGCGCGGCCTGCTGGCCGGGCCGATGAAACGGAGCCTGCCCTTCTCCGGGGTGCACGCGATCGGGCCCAGCGCCGTGATGATCGCCGGCGAGACGGTCTTCGAGGACCGGGACGCCGTCGTGGGCCGCGGCGAGGCCGAGCACGGCAAGGTCCTGGGCGCGCCGGTGCTCACCGAACACGGCACCGGCATCGGCACGGTCGCGGACGTCGTGGTCGAGACGGGCGCGAGCGGGCGGGTGGTCGGGTTCGAGATCCTCGCCGAGGACCACCTCGACCGGCGGCACCGCAAGGTGTTCGTCCCCCGCGGCGAGGCCCTGGCCGTCTCCGGCGAGGCGCTCGTCGTACCCGCTCACGCGCAGCACTTCGTCGCCGACGACCTGCCGAGTTTCGCCGCGCAGGCCGAGGCGTTCCTCACCCACACCCGTCGGCCCGGCGGAGGACGACCCTCATGATGCTCTTCTCCCGCACCATCGGTCTGCCGGTGATCACCGGCGACGACGCCACCTCCCTGGGCACGGTCCGCGACCTGACCCTCGACGCAGCCGGCGCCGTCGTCGCGGGGGTGCGGCTGTCCGGGGGCCCGGACCGCACGGACGCGCTGCCCTGGACCGCCGTGGCGGCGGTGGGTCCCGACGCGCTGATCGTCCGCTCCCGGCACGCCGCCGACCCGGAGCAGACCCCGCTGCCCGCGCATCACAGCCCGCTCGGCAGCCGCGTGCTGACCGATCTCGGAACCGAGCACGGCACCGTGCAGGACATCGCCTTCGACGCCGCGTCCGGACGCGTCCTCACCCTCTACACGGCCCTCGGCGACATCCCCGGCGCGCGGCTGCTGGGCCTCGGCTCCTACGCCCTGGTGGTCCGCGCGCAGCCGTAGCCGCCGCGCGGAGCAGTAGCCGCCGCGCGGAGCGCGGAGAACCCCCGGGTCGCTGACCCGGGGGTTCCGTATGGAGTTTTTCGGTCTCGTGCTGGCGTTTTCCAGACGCAGCAAGCGCTAACTCTTGGCAAATGCACCCAACATCGGTCGACAATGCTCAAACCGTGGGGCTGGAGTCACTGAGTGATGCCGCTGAGCACACCACTCACGTTCATGACCTCGTGGCACCCCTGCGACCGACGGCCGTTCGCCGGTGTGCCGGGCTTCTCGCAGGTCACTTCGACGGTCACGGTGTCGTTCTCAGGGACCTTGATGGGGGTCACCCAGTGGTAGTCCTGGTTGCGGAAGGTCTCCAGCGCGATCGTGGTGATCTTGCGGTCGCCGAACGTGATCGTCAGCAGCCCTTCGTCGCCCTGGAAGTTGGCGACGACGATGTCCGTCACCCCGAAGACGCTGCCCTTGGGCACCCGGTAGGTACCGGTCTTGGTCTCGCCGCCGGACGTCTGCACGTCGATGGTGTGCGCACTCTGCAGGCCGCCGCCGAGCGCGGTGCCGTCCCCGGGTGCGGTGCCCTCGCCGCCCGTTCCGGGCGCGGCGCCCGTGCCTCCGCCGCCGGGCTGGGTGCCCGCACCCGTGCCGGTGCCGTTCCGGGCGCCGGTCCCCGGAGTCTGCCCGGCCCCCTCCTGCTCCCCGGCGGGCGCGGGACGCGGCTGGACCGCCTCGTTGGCCGCTTCCTTGGCGGCGCTGCGCACCGCGGGACGCACCAGGGTGAACCAGGCGAGCAGCAGCGCGAGCAGCGCCGCGAGCACCACGAGCAGCCACCGGGGAAAGATCGGGATCTGGACGAACTCGGCGTCCAGCGGCGCCCGGACGGCGGACTCCTCCGGCCGCGGCTCGTCCCGTTCCCCGGTGTCGGTGGTGTCCACGGTGAACGGCCACACCACCGGGGTGCCGAACCACACCGGCTTGCCCGTGCGGACCCGCAGGCCGACCTCCGCCGACTCGCCGGGCTCCAGCTTCCGCTTGTCCGGGCTGAAGGCGAACCCCAGCTCCTCGCCCGGCTGGCCGGCGGTGAAGCCGACCTCCACCGGCGCGTTGCCCTGGTTGCGCACCGCCAGCCGATAGCGTCCGCGCAGCCAGCCGCGGCGCCGGCGCGGGGCCAGCTCGGTCCGCAGCTCGCGGAACTCGCCGATGTGCACGGTGGTTTCGAGGACCCGCACCGACTCGGGGTGCTCGGCCGGCAGGACCCGTACGCCGAGGGGCACCGCACCGGCCCGGACCTCCGGCGAGCGCGGTGGCTCCAGCCGGACCGTCACCGTCTCGGAGGTGCCGGGGTAGAGGGAGACCCGCGCGGGTTCCACGGTGGCCCAGGAGGCGCAGTCCCCGACGACCTCCAGGCTGTACGCCTCGACGATGTCGCTGTCGTTGCGGACGGTCAGACCGGTCGTGGCGGTGTCCCCCGGCGCCACGGTCACTTCCGGCATGTCGAGGCCGGGCGCACCGGGACTGGAAGAGGCTGCGGAAGGCGTCACGCCAGCACGGTAGGACCGCGCCCGGAAGCGTCACGAGAAGCGCGAGGGCAACGTCCGGGCAGCCGCGCTGCCCCGGTGGTCACACCCCGCCTTCCACCCCCGCTCCGTCCCCGTACCCGCTCCACCACCCGACTCACGGAACAGACACGCCTTATGCCTAGCGCACAGAACACCGCTCCCGACACCACCGCCACCACCTCCC
>NZ_MUMF01000048.1 GCF_002155905.1 Streptomyces tricolor
GGCCGCGCTCGCCGCGCCGGAGAAGGCGCCCGGCGGGGCGGCCGTACTGCGGCGCATCGGGCGGCGGTACCGGAACCTGCCGGTGTTCCTCGTCATGGCCGAGGAGGGCGTGCGGGAGCTGCCGCTGTGGGTGTCGGAGACGGTCGTCGGGTACGTGTGGCCGCTGGAGGACACCCCGGGGTTCATCGCGGGCCGGATCACCAGTGCCGCCCGCGCCTACCGGGAGGACGTGCTGCCGCCGTTCTTCCGGGCGCTGCGCCGGTTCCACGACGCCCACGAGTACTCCTGGCACACCCCGGCCCACTCCGGCGGCGTGGCCTTCCTCAAGTCGCCCGCGGGGCGCGCCTTCCACGACTACTTCGGTGAGCGCTTGTTGCGTTCCGATCTGTCGATCTCGGTGGAGGAGCTGGGCTCGCTGTTCGAGCACACCGGTCCGATCGGGGAGGCGGAGCGCAACGCGGCCCGCGTCTTCGGGGCCGACCTCAGCTACTTCGTGCTGCACGGCGATTCCACCTGCAACCGGCTGGTCGGCCACTTCAGCGTCACCCGGGACGAACTCGCCCTGGTGGACCGCAACTGCCACAAGTCGGTGCTGCACGGGCTGGTGGTCTCCGGCGCCCGGCCCGTCTACCTGGTGCCCACGCGCAACGGGTACGGCCTCGCGGGGCCGCTGCCGCCGGCCGAGCTGGCGGCGGAGTCGATCGCGGCCCGGATCGCCGAACACCCGCTCGCCGAGGGCGCGCTGTCGCGGGAGCCGCAGTACGCGGTGTTCACCAACTCGACGTACGACGGGCTCAGTTACGATGCCGTACCGGCCGCGAAGGCGCTCGCGGCCAGTACGCCCCGGGTGCACTTCGACGAGGCGTGGTTCGCGTACGCCCGCTTCCACCCGCTGTACCGGGGGCGGTACGGCATGTCGGTGGACGCCGAGGCCATCCCCGGCCCGGAGCGGCCGACGGTCTTCTCGACCCAGTCCACGCACAAGCTGCTGGCCGCGCTGTCCCAGTCGGCGATGGTGCATGTGCGGCCCGCGCCGCGGGCGCCGGTGGAGCACGACCGGTTCAACGAGGCGCTGATGATGCACGGCACCACGTCGCCGCTGTACCCGATGATCGCCTCGCTGGACGTGGCGACGGCCATGATGGACGGGCCGCAGGGCGAGTGGCTGGTGGACGAGGCCGTGACGGAGGCGATCCGGTTCCGCCAGGAGATGGTGCGGCTGGGGCGGCGGGTGGCGCGGGCCGGGGACCGGCCGCCGTGGTTCTTCGGGGTCTGGCAGCCGGAGGAGGTCACCGACCCGGTGACGGGCGAACGGCTGCCCTTCGACGAGGCCCCGTCGGAGCTGCTGCGCACCGAGCAGTCCTGCTGGCTGCTGGAGCCCGGCGCCGCCTGGCACGGCTTCCCCGGGCTGACCGAGGGCCACTGCATGCTGGACCCGGTCAAGGTCACGCTGACCTGCCCCGGCATCACCGCCACCGGCGAGATGGCCGAGGAGGGCATCCCGGCGCGGGTGCTGACGGCCTATCTGGCGACCCGGAACATCGTGGTCGAGAAGACCGACAGCTACACCACGCTGATCCTGTTCTCCATGGGCATCACCAAGGGCAAGTGGGGCACGCTGCTGGACGCCCTGATGGACTTCAAGGCCCTGTACGACTCCGACGCCCCGCTCGACCGCGTCCTGCCGGAGGCGGTCGCCGCGCACCCGCGCCGCTACTCCGGTCTGACCCTGCGGCAGCTGTGCCAGGAGATGCACGACCAGCTGCGCTCGGTGCGGCTGGTGGAGCTGCTGGACACGGCGTTCCAGCGGCTGCCGGATCCGGTCTTCCCGCCGCAGCACTGCTACCAGCGGCTGGTGCGGGGCGGTACCGAGCGGGTGCGGATCGCCGACGCGGCGCACCGGGTGGCGGCGGCGATGGTCACGGTCACCCCGCCCGGCATCCCCGTCCTCATGCCGGGTGAGTCCACCGGCACCCCCGACGGCCCCCTCCTGCGCTACCTCACCGCGCTGGAGACCTTCGACCGCCACTTCCCCGGCTTCCGCAGCGAGACCCACGGGGTGACGATCGACGAGGACAGCGGGGACTACGAGATCGAGTGCCTGCGCCCGGAGTGAGGCGGGAGCCGCGTATCCTCCGTCCATGCCGAACACGGGGGCGAGCGGTACGGAGACGATGCTGTCGGCGGGCGGGACCACGGCCCGGTTCGACGGGGTCCGGCTCCAGGTCGTCCGGGGCCGGACGACCTGGACCCTGCCCGTGCGGGCCCTCCGGTCCGCGGAGGCGACACCGGCGGGCGGGCTGCGGATACGGATCAGCGGTCCGCCGGGGCACGCCGCCGGGCACGGGCTGGGGGCTTCCGTGGAGCTGCGGGCCCCCAACGCGCGGTCCGCGCAGGCGTTCCTGGCCCAGCTGACGGCCGCGCTGGCGGCGACCGAGCCCGTGGCGGACGGGCACGCTCTGGTGCGGGTCGAGCGGCGGCAGCCGCCCCGGCGCGAGCTGGGTCCGCGCGCGCGGGCCGTGGTGCGGATCGCCCGTGTCGTGCCGGTGTACGGGCTGGTGCTGTTCCTGCTGGGTCTGGTCAGCCCCCTGGACGCCGGTACGGCCGCCGCGACGCTGGTCGCGGGCGGTGTGCTGGGCCTGGCCGGCGGCGTCCCGCTCTGGCGGGCGGCCCGGCGGGTGCGCTCGCTGTGGCTGCTGCGCAGGCGCGGTGTCGGCGTGGTCGGCGAGGTGACCGGTTACGTCCGCATCTGGGACAAGGGAGGGCACCTGTGGGTGTTCTCCCGGATGTCGTTCACCACCCTCGACGGACAGCGGATGCGGGACGTCCCCTCCGTCGTCACCGTCTGGGGCTTCGCGGACAGGGCGTACGCCGGGCCGGTGGACCTCGTCTACGACCCCGAGCACCCCGCCCGCGCCAGCCGCCCGCTCACGGTCGGCTTCGCCTTCCGCACCCTGCTCCTCGCGGCCGTGGCGGCGCTTCCCGCGGCGGGCTCCGTGGCGTGCGTCCTGCCGAACCTGCCCTTCTGAACACCGCGGCCGGCCCACCCGCCGGCGGACCGGCCCCCGCGCGCGCTCGGGCTAGAGCACAGGAAGGTTCTTGCGCAGCTCGAACGCGGTGACCTCCGAGCGGTACTCCTCCCACTCCTGCCGCTTGTTACGCAGGAAGAAGTCGAAGACGTGCTCGCCGAGGGTCTCGGCGACCAGGTCGCTGCGTTCCATGAGGGTGAGGGCCTCGCCGAGGTTCTGCGGGAGGGGTTCGATGCCCATCGCGCGGCGCTCGGCGTCGGAGAGGGCCCAGACGTCGTCCTCGGCGCCGGGCGGCAGCTCGTAGCCCTCCTCGATGCCCTTCAGGCCGGCGGCCAGGAGGACGGCGTAGGCCAGGTACGGGTTGGCGCCGGAGTCGAGGGAGCGGACCTCGACGCGGGCCGAGCCGGTCTTGCCGGGCTTGTACATCGGGACGCGGACCAGGGCGCTGCGGTTGTTGTGGCCCCAGCAGATGTAGGAGGGGGCCTCGCCGCCGGCGCCGGCCGTGCGCTCGGAGCCGCCCCAGATGCGCTTGTAGGAGTTCACCCACTGGTTGGTGACCGCGGAGATCTCCGCCGCGTGCCGCAGCAGGCCCGCGATGAAGGAGCGGCCGACCTTGGAGAGCTGGTACTCGGCGCCGGACTCGTAGAAGGCGTTGCGGTCGCCCTCGAAGAGGGAGAGGTGCGTGTGCATGCCGGAGCCGGGGTGCTCGGAGAAAGGCTTCGGCATGAACGTCGCCTGGACGCCCTGCTCCAGCGCCACCTGCTTCATGACCAGGCGGAACGTCATGATGTTGTCGGCCGTGGAGAGCGCGTCGGCGTAGCGCAGGTCGATCTCCTGCTGGCCCGGCGCGCCCTCGTGGTGGGAGAACTCCACCGAGATGCCCATCGACTCCAGCATGGTGATCGCCTGGCGGCGGAAGTCCATGCCGACGTTGGTGGGCGTGTGGTCGAAGTAGCCCGAGTTGTCGGCGGGGGTCGGGCGGGAGCCGTCCAGGGGGCGGTCCTTCAGCAGGAAGAACTCGATCTCCGGGTGGGTGTAGAAGGTGAAGCCCAGGTCGGAGGTGCGGGCGAGGGCGCGCTTCAGCACGTACCGCGGGTCCGCGAAGGACGGGGAGCCGTCCGGCATGAGGATGTCGCAGAACATCCGGGCCGTGCCCGGGGTCTCCGCGCGCCACGGCAGCACCTGGAAGGTGGAGGGGTCCGGCTTGGCGATCATGTCGGACTCGTAGACCCGGGCGAAGCCCTCGATGGCGGAGCCGTCGAAGCCGATGCCCTCGTCGAAGGCCTGTTCCAGTTCGGCGGGGGCCACGGCGACGGACTTGAGGAAGCCCAGCACGTCCGTGAACCACAGGCGTACGAACCGGATGTCGCGCTCCTCCAACGTCCGGAGCACGAACTCCTGCTGCTTGTCCATCTTCCGCTTCCCCATCCTTGCTGGTCAGGCCGCCTGTCCCCCGTACCACGGGAGGCGGTCGGGCACCTGAGCATCCCACCACAACACCATTTCACGCGCGTTGCGGACCTCGATCGCGGACGCGTCCCGGTGCTGAACGCCTCTCGTACGGCAGGTGTACTGCGCTCTCGCCCATCTTGCCTGCTCGGACCGACATCCGTAACGGGCGATTCCCTTCCCGTGGGGAACGGCGGTGAGCGACACCACTCCCGTTTAATTTGCATCTCAGATGCAAGTTTTCATAGCGTGCCGATCAGCCGAGTTCTCCGAGGAGTCCCGATGCTGACCGAGCAGTCCGCAGCCACCGTCCGCGCCACCCTGCCCGCCGTCGGAGCGGCCATCGGCGAGATCACCGAGCGCTTCTACACGCGCCTCTTCGACGCCCACCCCGACCTGCTGCGCAACCTCTTCAACCGCGGCAACCAGGCCGCCGGCACCCAGCGCCAGGCCCTCGCCGGCTCGATCGCCGCCTTCGCCGCGCACCTGCTGGACCACCCCGACGACCGGCCGGACGCGATGCTCGCCCGCATCGCGCACAAGCACGCCTCCCTGGGCGTGGCCCCCGAGCAGTACCGGGTCGTCCACGAGCACCTCTTCGCCGCCCTCGCCGAGGTCCTCGGCGAGGCCGTCACGCCCGAGGTGGCCGCCGCCTGGGACGAGGTCTACTGGCTGATGGCCAACGCGCTCACCGCGATCGAGAAGCGGCTGTACGAGGAGAGCGGCGGCCCCGGCTTCCGCGCCTTCCGGGTCGAGGAGCGCATCGAGGAGACCCCGGACGTCGTCACCTTCCGGCTGCGGCCGGCCGACGGCGGCCCGGTGGCCGGCTTCCGCGCCGGGCAGTACGTCTCCGTCCGCGTGGCGCTGCCCGACGGCGCCCGGCAGATCCGGCAGTACAGCCTGTCCGGGGCGCCCGGCGAGGCGGTGCGCCGGATCAGCGTCAAGCGCGTGTACGGCGAGGCCGCGCCCGACGGCGAGGTCTCGAACCACCTCCACGCGCGCGTGCGCCCCGGTGACGTCCTGGAGCTGTCCGAGCCGTACGGCGACCTGGTCCTGGCCGGCGCCCCGGACACCCCGCTGCTGCTCGCCTCGGCCGGGATCGGGGTGACCCCGATGATCGCGATGCTGGCCGACCTCGCGGCCGGCGGCCACCGCGCCCCGGTCACCGTCGTGCACGGCGACCGCTCCCCCGCCGACCACGCCCTGCGCGCCGACCACGCGGCCTACGCCGGCAAGCTGCCCGGCGCCTCCGTCCACTTCTTCTACGAGCGGGACGCGGGCCGGACCGCCCGCACCGGCCTGGCCGACCTCACGGACATCGCCGTGCACCCCGGCACGCGCGCGTACCTGTGCGGCCCGCTGCCCTTCATGCGCGCGATCCGCAGCCAGCTGATCGAGAAGGGCGTGGCCCCCGCCGACATCCACTACGAGGTGTTCGGCCCGGACCTGTGGCTGGCGCGGGACTGAGCGTCCCGTAGGAGCGCGGGGCTGTGTCCGATATGCGGGCTACCGCCGCGTGGGCGCGACCCGCCACGACGGCGCGGCAGCCGCCGGACGACCCCACGTGGCGGGTCGCGGTGCGCTCAGACCGACTCCGGCCCCTTGGCAATCCCGAGCAGCAACGGCCCCGTCGGCTCAGCCACGATCTCGGAGATCGTGACCGGGTCCAGCGCGGCGAAGAACGCCTCCTGGGCTCCCCGCAGGGCGCCCCGCAGGCGGCAGCCGGAACGCAGCGGGCAGGCCGGCGTTCCCTGCGTGGCCCCCTCGCAGTCCACCACGTCCCCGTCGCCCTCGAAGGTCCGCACCACCGCGCCCACCGACGCCGTACGGCCGCGTTCCGTCAGCGCCAGCCCCCCGCCCCGGCCGCGCCGGGCGTCGACCAGACCGAGGCGCTGGAGTTCGGCGACGACCTTCGCGGCATGCGTGTAGGGGACGTCCATGTCCGCGGCGACCTGGCGGGTCGTGGGCGTGGCGTCGGTGACGACGGCGAGTCGCATCAGGACGCGCAGGGCCAGGTCGGTGGAGCGCAGCAGCCGCATACCGCGAGCGTAGGTAATGCGCATCCCGGCTTCAAATTACCCGGTTCCCGCGCTCGCCCTACGGAAGTGCGCCCCCCGCGCATTACGATCAGCGGGCCCCACCGTCCACGTCCCCTTCTCCAGAAGGACACGCCTCATGGGTTCCGGCAAGAACAACAGCACCGCGGCGCGCAAGGCGCGCATCGAGGAGATGCGGCGCGCGGAACGTGCCCGCGAGCGCCGTAACCGGGTGCTCACCATCGCCGCCAGTGTCGTGGTCGTCGTCGGTCTCGTCGTCGGCGGTGTGGTCCTGGTGAACACGCAGGGCGACTCCGGCCCCGACAAGGACCTGTCGTCGCCGAGCGGCGACGCCAAGGGCTCCGGGAACACCGGGCACTTCACCACCGGCAAGGACGGCGTGAAGACCTGGTCGGGCAAGCTGGCCCGGACGCATGTGACGACCAAGGTGTCGTACCCGATGCACCCGCCGGTCGGCGGCAACCACAACCCGGTCTGGCTGAACTGCAACGGCGACGTCTACACCGAGCCGGTGGCGAACGAGAACGCCGTGCACTCGCTGGAGCACGGCGCGGTCTGGGTGACGTACACCGGCAAGGCGCCGAAGGCCGACGTCGACGCGCTCGCGGCCAAGGTGAAGAAGACGCCGTACTCGCTGATGAGCCCGTACGAGAACCAGGACGCCCCGCTGCTGCTGTCGGCCTGGGGCCACCAGGTGGCGGTGAAGAGCGCGAAGGATCCGGAAGTGGACAAGTTCTTCGCCGCCTATGTGCAGGGTCCGCAGACGCCCGAGCCGGGCGCCTCGTGCACCGGCGGGGTCATGAAGTGAGGCGGCGGCACGTCGGCTGGATCGCCTCGGCCGCGGCGGCGGTGCTCGTCGCGGCCGGCGCGATCACCTACGCGGTCGCCGGGGACACCGGCGGACCGGACACGGCGACGCCGGGCGCGGAGTCCGCCGACGCGGGGTTCGCGCGGGACATGGCCGTGCACCACCAGCAGGCCGTCGAGATGTCGTACATCGTGCGGGACCGCACGAAGAACGAGGAGGTGCGGCGGCTCGCGTACGACATCGCGCAGACCCAGGCCAACCAGCGCGGGATGCTGCTGGGCTGGCTGGACCTGTGGGGGCTGCCGAAGGTGTCCGCCGAGCCGCCGATGACCTGGATGGGCATGCGCGGCATGGCCGACGGCAAGGACGGCGCGCTGATGCCGGGCATGGCCACGAACACCGAGCTGAAGAAGCTGGGTTCGCTCAGCGGCGAGCAGGCCGAGATCTTCTATCTCCAGCTGATGACGGACCACCACAAGGGCGGCGTCCACATGGCCGAGGGGTGTGTCGCCAAGTGCACCGTCGGCGTGGAGAAGCGGCTCGCGCAGGGCATGGTCGAGGCGCAGGAGTCGGAGATCGAGCTGATGGCCGGGATGCTCAAGGAGCGGGACGCAAAGGCTCGTTGAGCCCCGTGGATCAGGGAAGCCCTGATCTTGATCGTCTCTTGACTTCCGCGTTCCCCTGACATGAACGGTTCATCGAAAGAGTGGGCCCCCATCGTGATCCATCGCAGGGGGTTCCATGAGATCCAATCGCGCCACCGTGCGCGCCGGCGTGAGCCTGGCAGCGGCACTGCCCATGATCGTCGGCACGCTGGCGCTGGGCATACCCGCGGCACACGCCGCGGACGGCCCCGCCCGGGACGTGCTGAAGGGCACCAGGCCGCTGTGGGCCACGGCCTCGGCGGACAAGGGCGCGACCCCGGACAGCGCGCGGGTCGAGGCCCGTGTCTACCTGGCCGGGCGGGACCGGGCCGGCCTCGCCGCCTACGCCAGGGCGGTGTCCGACCCCGGCTCCCCGCAGTACGGCAAGTTCCTGAGCGCCGAGAAGGCACAGGCCCGCTTCGGTGCCACCAAGGCCCAGGTGGCCGCCGTGAAGTCCTGGCTGACCTCGTCGGGCCTGACCGTCACCGCGGTCACCCCGCACTACGTCGCCGTCTCCGGAGACGTGTCCGCCACGGAGAGGGCCTTCGGCACCCAGCTGCACAACTACACCAAGGGCGCGAGGACGTACCGCGCCCCGGCCCGGACGGCCTCCGTCCCCGCCGCCCTCCAGGGCGCCGTCCTCACCGTCACCGGCCTGGACAACGCCCCGCACAAGGCGCACCACGACGACCGACTCCCGCCGCCGGACGCGGTGTTCAAGAACGCCGGGCCGTTCTCGTCGTACTACGGCTCGAACGTCGCGACCGGCCTCCCGGACGCGTACGGCTCGAAGGTCCCGTACGCGGTCAAGGGCTACACCGGCAAGCAGCTGCGCGCGGCGTACGGCGCGGGCACGTACACCGGCCGCGGGGTCCGCATCGCCGTCACCGACGCGTACGCCTCCCCGACGATCGCCTACGACGCGGGCACGTACGCGGTGAAGAACGGCGACGCGCCCTGGAAGACCGGGCAGCTGCACCAGGTCCTCCCGAAGAACTACACGAAGACCGAGGAGTGCGGGGCGGCCGGCTGGTACGGCGAGGAGACCCTGGACGTCGAGGCGGTCCACGCGGTGGCCCCGGCCGCCGACATCACCTATGTGGGCGCGGCCTCCTGCTACGACGACGACCTCCTGGACTCCCTCAGCAAGATCGTCGACAACCACCTGGCCGACATCGTCTCCAACTCCTGGGGCGACGTCGAGGCCAACCAGACGCCGGACCTCGCCGCCGCCTACGACCAGGTGTTCCAGCTGGGCGCGGTACAGGGCATCGGCTTCTACTTCTCCTCCGGCGACGACGGCGACCAGGTCGCGGCGTCCGGGGTCAAGCAGGTCGACACCCCGGCCAACTCCGCCTGGGTGACCGCGGTCGGCGGCACCTCGCTGGCCGTCGGCAAGGGCGAGAAGTACCTGTGGGAGACCGGCTGGGGCACCCTGAAGGCGTCCCTCTCGGCCGACGGCAAGAGCTGGGAGGGCTTCCCCGGCACGTTCACCTCCGGTGCGGGGGGCGGCACCAGCAGGACGGTGCCGCAGCCGTACTACCAGAAGGGCGTCGTCCCGAAGTCGCTCGCCACGGCCAACAGCGCGGCGGGCAACCGCGTCGTCCCGGACATCGCGGCCATCGCCGACCCGAACACCGGGTTCCTGGTGGGCCAGACCCAGACCTTCCCCGACGGCTCGCAGCGGTACAGCGAGTACCGCATCGGCGGCACGTCGCTGGCCGCCCCGGTCATCGCCGCGGTCCAGGCCCTGGCCCAGGAGGCCCGGGGCGGCAAGCCGCTCGGCTTCGCCAACCCGGTGATCTACGCCAAGTACGGCAAGAAGGGCGTCTACCACGACGTCACGGACAACCCGACGGGGTCGGGACTGGCTGTGGCGCGGGTCGACTTCGCGAACGGGTACGACGCGGCGGGTGGCCTGCTGACGTCGGTGCGGAGTCTGGGCAAGGACAGCTCGTTGGCCGCGGTGAAGGGGTACGACGATGTGACGGGGGTCGGCTCGCCGGCGGGCGGGTACGTGCAGTCGTTCCGGCGACGCTGAGCCGACCGAGTCGCTTCGCTGAAGGGGCGTGGGGTGCCGGGCACCTCACGCCCCTGCGGCGTCACGGGGTCTTGAGGGAGGCGATGAAGGGAGTCCAGGCGGCGGAGGTGAGGAGGAGGGTGGGGCCGCTGGGGACCTTTGAGTCGCGTACGGGGACGAGGTTGGGGATGTTGGAGGCTACTTCGACGCAGTTGCCGCCGCTTTCGTTGCTGTAGCTCGACTTGCGCCAGAGGGCGGCGCCGGGGAAGTCGCTGGCTACTTCGACGCATTCCCCGCCGTCACCGTTGCTGTAGCTGCTCTTGAACCAGAGAGCGTCACTCAAGTCGATCCGGTTGCTTGCCATTTCGGTAATCCTCTGCCGCGGCCTTGATCATGGCGAGGGACGTGTCTGGTGACAGCGCGACGGCCCTGAGCCGATCGTATGCCTTGCGGTACTGCTTCACGAGGGCCGGATCGTCGATGGTGTCCCCGCTGTACGACGCCTCGGTGTAGATCAGCGGTGGAGCGTCCGGGAAGTCCATGACCATGATGGACGCGGCCATCAGGGGATACGCCCCGCACGTCCGCGGAACGATCTGCGGAGTGATCCGGCGCCGCTCGGCCAAGCCCACAACTCGATCCAACTGTGCGGCCATCTCCAGCGGGGGGAGGATCGGGTCCGCGATCAGCGACTCGTGCAGGACCGCCCAATACTCCGGGGTGGAGTGATCCTCCTCGAAGAGCCGGGCGCGGGCGAGACGGGCCGTCACCTTCTCCTCGACCCACTCCTCGGAGGCTGCCGGGTGGGCAGAGCGGACCAGCTCCCGCGCATAGGGCGCCGTCTGTAGCAGCCCAGGGAAGATGATGGGAGACCACAGCTCGATGGACTCCGCATGCCTCTCCGCCTCCAAAGCCTTCTCAAAGTACGCGGCGTGCGGCCCCCTCCGCGCCCTCCGCACATCCTCGCAATGCCGCTCGAAGAACCCGTCCGTCCCCAGCACCCGATCCGCATGCCGGGCCAGGTCGATCGGCATCCTCCGCTCCCCGCGCTCGATGTCGCTGAGGTACGTCTTGCCGTAGAAGCTGCCCTCAAGGAATGCCTCCAACGACAGCCCCGCCGCCTCCCTCTTCCACCGCAACTCCTTGCCGTAGAAGGTCGGCACGCTCATCGAGCCGTCGATGTCCTTGCCCCGAGCCACCGCTCACTCTCCTCCGCTGCCCTGGTCGCGAACGCGAAACCTCTTTCACGGTAGCGAGCCCGGCGACAGTCTGTGAGGCGTTCGTCACAGACCGCACAAGAAGGTGCAGCTCCCCATGCCCGACCACTCCCCCACCGCCCACGACGTCACCCTGTGCGTCGAAGAACTCCGCGGCGCCCTCGCGCTGCACGGCATCACGCTTCCGTCGCTCGGGGTCGACCTGCCGAGCTTCGCCGGTACGTACACCCCGCCCGCCGGACTCGTCTCGCTCGGGAACTGCAACACGACCACGGCACGGGCACTCGCCGCCGTGCTGCGGAAGGCGGCGGCCGAGTGAGGACGACGCTGGAATTCGAGCTGCTCGCCACGCCGAAGGCCGCGCCGGACCTGCGCCACCACCTCCGGGAGCACGGCTTCGACGTCCGCCTGTGCGCGACGGAGCTGCTGACCAACGTCATCGACCACCTGGGCGAGGGCACACCGGTGACCGTGCGCGTCATCGGTGCGGCGACGCGTCACGGCCGTACCCGCATCGAGGTGACCGACCCCGACCCGCGCGCGTTGCCCGTCCTGCTGTCCGCCACGGCGGCGGACGAGTCGGGGCGGGGTCTGGCGCTCGTGAACGCGCTCGCCGAGCGGTGGGGCGTGGAGCAGGGGCCGGACCGCAAGACGGTGTGGTGCGAGCTGAGGAACTGAGGCGGGGCACGGGTGCGGGGCGGCGGCACACCGCCGGCCCCGTCACCGGCCCGCAGAGCTGCTGTGCGGCTCAGCGGCCCCTCAGCGGTGCAGCGCGCCCGATTCCTCCGGGACGTGGGAGGTGATCACCCGGCCCGTCGACGGAGTCTCCCGGCGGCGGTCCACCGCGTACGCCACGCTCGCCACGCCCAGGCCCAGGACCGCCAGGGCCGCGCCCGCGAGGGCCGGGGACGTCGTACCGAAGCCCGCCGCCAGGGACAGGCCGCCGATCCAGGCGCCGCCGGCGTTGGCCAGGTTGAAGGCCGCCTGGTTGGCCGAGGAGGCGAGGGAGGGGGCCGCCGCGGCCTTCTCCATCACCATCAGCTGGAGCGGGGAGCCGGTCACGAACGCCGCCATGCCCAGCAGGGTCACCGCCACGGCCGCGCTCCACTCCGCCCGCATGAGGAGGGGGAACAGCAGGAGGACCGCGCCCAGCGCCGTCAGGCCGCCGAAGAGGGTGGCCCGCAGCGAGTGGTCCGCCAGGCGTCCGCCCAGCAGGTTGCCCGCGGTGGCACCGACGCCGAAGAGGGCCAGGAGCAGGGTCACGCTCGTCTCCGCGTAGCCGGCCGCGTCCGTCAGCATCGGCGTGACGTAGCTGTACGCCGCGAAGAGCGCGCCGAAGCCCGCCACCGTCGTACCGAGCGCCAGCCAGACCGGGACCGACCTCAGGGCCGCCAGTTCGCCGCGCAGGCCCGTCGCCGTCGCCGCGTGGTTCCGGTCGTGCGGGACGAGGAGGGCCAGGGAGGCGATCGCGGCCAGGCCGATCGCGCTCACCGCCAGGAAGGTGGCCCGCCAGCCGAGGTGCTGGCCCATGAGGGTGGCGGCGGGGACGCCGGCGATGTTGGCGACGGTCAGGCCGAGGAACATCAGGGACACCGAGCGGGCCTTGCGCTCCGGCGGGACCATCGCGGTGGCGACGACCGCGCCGACGCCGAAGAAGGCGCCGTGCGGCAGGCCGCTCAGGAAGCGGGCGGCCAGCAGCGACGCGTTGCCGGGGGCCAGCGCGGACAGGGCGTTGCCCGCCACGAACAGGGCCATGAGGGAGATGAGCACCGTGCGGCGGGACATGCGGGCCGTCAGCGCGGCCAGCAGCGGCGCGCCGATGACCACGCCCAGTGCGTACGCCGAGACCAGGTGGCCGGCGGTGGGGATCGAGATGTGCAGGTCGTCCGCGACGTCGGGCAGCAAGCCCATCATCACGAACTCGGTCGTACCGATACCGAAAGCGCCGAC
Organism: Streptomyces tricolor; assembly: GCF_002155905.1. Classification (GTDB taxonomy): domain Bacteria; phylum Actinomycetota; class Actinomycetes; order Streptomycetales; family Streptomycetaceae; genus Streptomyces; species Streptomyces tricolor. The sequence continues at coordinate 13,175 of NZ_MUMF01000048.1, forward strand.
GGCCAGTGCGAGCAGGGCCAGGGGCATGAAGGGCCTGTGCCTTTCGAAGCGGGGGGAGCGGAGTTCCGTACAAGGTTATGTTCAAGCTCGGAACAAAGGCTCTCAGGCCCGGTATTCCTGCCGGTTACGAGGACGTGTCCAGCTTCACACGGGCCGCCACCGGCAGGTGGTCGCTGTCCGTGCGCGGCAGCGTCCAGCTGCTCTCCGGCTCGACGCCCTTGACCATGATCTGGTCGATGCGCGCCATCGGGAACGACGCCGGCCAGCTGAAGCCGAAGCCGCTGCCCGCCGCGCCCTGCGTGGAGCGCAGCTGCGAGGTGACGGCGTTGAGCGAGCGGTCGTTCATCGTACCGTTGAGATCACCGAGCAGGACGACACGCTGCACGGACTCGTCCGCGATGGCCTCGCCGAGCGCGTCGGCGCTCTTGTCGCGCTGCCGGGCGGTGAACCCGGCCTCCATCTTCACCCGCACCGAGGGCAGGTGGGCGACGTAGACCGCGACCGGGCCCCGGGGCGTGGCGACCGTGGCGCGCATCGCCCGCTTCCAGCCCAGCTTGATGTCCACGGCCTCGACGCCGGTCATCGGATACTTGCTCCACAGCCCGACCGTGCCGACCACCGCGTGGTACTTGTACGTCGGCGCGAGCGCCTTCTCGTAGACGGGTACGGCGGAGGCGGGCAGCTCCTCCAGGGCCAGGACGTCGGCGCCGGACGCGGCCACGTCGGTCGCGGTCGCCGCCGGGTCGGGGTTGTCGGCGTTGACGTTGTGGGTGGCCACCATGAGGTCGCCGCCGCTGCCCGCCTTGTCGGTGAGCAGCCCGCCGAAGAGGTTCAGCCAGACGGCCGCCGGGAGGACGACCGCCAGCAGCGCGGTGGCCGACCTGCGGATCAGGCCGAGCACCAGCAGCACCGGGATGGCCAGGCCCAGCCAGGGCAGAAACGTCTCGGTGAGCGAGCCGAGGTTGCCCACCGCGTTGGGGATGTGGGCGTGCACCAGCATCACCAGGGCGAGCAGCAGGGCCAGGACGGCGAGGACGATGCCGCGCCGCCAGATCCGCGGATCGTTCCGCCAGCCGGTGAGCAGGCGGTGCGTGAGGCGCCGAAGCCGGGATCCCGGTCGCTCGGGCTCCGAGCCGCCGCCCACCGTCTCCGTCATGTACGCCTGCTGCGCCATACCGTCTGCCTCACTGCCTGCCGTGCACACCGTTCGCCCCCCGTGCTGCTTCCGACCCTAGGGGATGATCGGCTCCGTTCCCGCCGTCCCATGACGGCCGTACGGAAGACGAGGACGAACGAGCCGGGGCGGCGAGTTCCGGCTGCCCCGGGACGGACGGCGTCTGTGACGAAACGCGCACACGAGTGCTACGAGGCTGTCGACCTGACGGGTCGTAGGCCCTCCAGGACCGTGTCGACGATGCGCCCCGGGAGGCTCTCCGGCAGGTCGGCGTCGGGGCGCATCACGGAGCGGACGAGCATGGGGCCGACGAACATGTCGTTGGCCAGGTCCAGGTCGACGTCCGCCCGGATCTCGCCGTTCTCCTGTCCGCGGCGCAGCACCTCCAGGGCCATGACGCGCCGGGGCTCTATGACGCTCGCGTGGTACGCCGCCCAGATCCTGGGGGCGGACTTCATCTGGGCGTACACGTTGTGCAGGATCGCCGAGGAGCGGCTGACCAGTCCGCGCCGGCGCAGGGACTCCAGCAGCACGACGAGGTCGTCGCGCACGGAGGTGCCGGGGAGTTCGGGGTCGGGGGGTTCGGCGGCGCGTACGACGTCGACGAACAGTTCCTCCTTGCCGCTCCAGCGGCGGTAGATGGTGGCCTTGCCGACCCCGGCCGTGCGCGCGACCCGCTCGATGGACAGCTCGGCGAGGGGCACGCCCTCCTCCAGGAGCTTCATCACGCCTTCCAGGATGGCGCGTTCCACGGCTTCGCTGCGCGGGCGGCCCCGGGCGGGTCCGTCCGGGCGTGGCCGGCTCTCGGCAAGGCTCACTCGTTCCGTCCTTTCACTGCGCTACGGGAATTGTCCCGCAGCCGCCTCCTTCCCCCGTGGCATCGCGGCCGGTGACGCGTGCGGTCAGTCCCCGACCGCGACCAGCTCCGCCTCCGCGCTGTCCTGCCGAGCGGCCGGCGGCTTGCCCGGCAGGAACAGGGCGGTCACCACGGCGCCGATCAGCGCGACGCCCGTACCGCACAGGGCGGTGACGTGCATGGCGTGCAGGAAGGCGTCGTGGGCGGGGGTGACCAGGGCCTCGCCCCGCGGGCCGAGCTTCTCGGCGACGCCGAGGGTGGCCTCGATGGACTCGCCGGCGGTGTCGCGCAGGCCCGGCGGCAGCAGGCCGAGCTTGTCCTCGATGCCGTTGCGGTAGGAGCTGGCCAGCACCGAGCCGAGGACGGCGAGGCCGAGGGCGCCGCCGACCTGGCGGAAGGTGTTGCTGAGCGCGGACGCGGAGCCGGCCTTCTCGCGGGGCAGGGCCTGCATGATGACGACGGAGGTCGGCGTCATGATGTGGGCCATGCCGGCGCCCATGAGGAAGAAGACGACCTCCAGCAGCCAGATGGGCGTGTCGGCCTCGAACCCGGCGAACGCGGCCAGCGTCGCCGCGATGACCACCAGGCCCGCGGTGGTGGTGACCTTGTTGCCGAACCGGTCGACCACCAGCCGGGCGCGTGGCGCGAAGATCAGCTGGGCGGCGGCGAGCGGCAGCATCAGCAGGCCGGACTCCAGCGGCGAGTAGCCGCGCACGCTCTGGGTGTAGAAGACGCCGAAGAAGGTGACGCCCATCAGCGCGAAGAAGACGAGCGCGATGGCGCTCATGGCGGCGGAGAACACCTTGTTGCGGAAGTAGGTGACGTCCAGCGACGGGTGGTCGCTGCGCTTCTCGAAGACGACGAAGGCGGCCAGGACGGCGAGGCCGGCGATGATCGTGGCCAGCACCTTGGTGTCGGTGAAGTCGGCCAGCTCGCCGCCCTCGATGATGCCGTAGACGAGCAGGGTCAGGCCGACGACGGACAGGACCACGCCGATGGGGTCCAGGCGGCCGGGGCGCGGGTCGCGGGAGTCGGGGACCAGCCAGGCCATCAGGACCAGCGCGATGATCACGATGGGCACGTTGACGAGGAAGACCGAGCCCCACCAGAAGTGGTCGAGCAGCGCGCCGCCGGTGATCGGGCCGATGGCGATGGCGAGGCCGACGCCGCCGGCCCAGATGCCGATGGCCTTCGGCTGCTCCTCGCGCTCGAAGACGTTCATGAGGACGGCGAGGGTGGCCGGCATGACGAAGGCGGCACCGATGGCCATCACCGCGCGGTAGGCGATCAGCTGGCCCGGCGAGCCGGACTCGGCGGCGAGGGCGGAACCGATGCCGAACACGAGGATGCCGCCGAGCAGCACCTTCTTGCGGCCGATCCGGTCGCCGACGAGTCCGGCGGTGAACAGCAGGCCGGCGAAGACGAGGGTGTAGGCGTTGATCGCCCACTCGATCTCGCTCTGGGTGGCGCCGAGGCCGGTCGGCGCGGGGGTGGCGATGGTCTTGACGGCGACGTTCAGGATGGAGTTGTCGAGCACCACGATGAGCAGGCTGAGCATCAGCACACCGAGGATCGCCCAGCGGCGCCGGTGCACCGCTTCCGGTATGCGGGAGGCAGGGACGGGACTTGTCATGTGTTCGAGCCTACGGCCATTTCGATACGGAACCGTCTCGTATCTTATTTCTTTACCAAGGTCTTACCGCCGCGCAGGCTTACCGGGGGGACCCCTGGCCCCGAATGGCACGAGGTGCCACCATGGAGTCGATCCGGGGACGCCGTCAGGGCGCCTCGAGATGACTGAAGGAGCCGTTGCCATGACGCAGCTTTCGGCTGCCCAGAACAAGCCTTCCGACGGCAGCAAGGCGCTGTACGGGGGGAAGGGCACCCGCCGCATCACCGTCCGCGACATCGCCCTCGCCAAGGAGCGGGGCGAGAAGTGGCCCATGCTCACCGCCTACGACGCGATGACCGCGTCCGTCTTCGACGAGGCCGGGATCCCGGTGATCCTGGTCGGCGACTCGGCGGGCAACTGCCACCTCGGGTACGACACGACCGTGCCCGTGACCCTCGACGAGATGTCCATGCTGTCGGCCGCCGTGGTCCGCGGCACGCAGCGCGCCCTGATCGTGGGCGACCTCCCCTTCGGCTCCTACCAGGAGGGCCCGGTGCAGGCGCTGCGCTCGGCTACCCGGCTGGTGAAGGAGGCCGGGGTCGGCGCGGTCAAGCTGGAGGGCGGCGAGCGGTCGCACGAGCAGATCCGGCTGCTGGTGGAGTCCGGCATCCCGGTCATGGCCCACATCGGGCTGACCCCGCAGTCCGTCCACGCGATGGGCTACCGCGTGCAGGGGCGCGGCGAGGAGGCGGCGCAGCAGCTGCTGCGCGACGCCAAGGCCGTGCAGGACGCGGGGGCGTTCGCGGTGGTGCTGGAGCTGGTTCCGGCGGAGCTGGCGGCCGAGGTGACGCGGGTGCTGCACATTCCCACCGTGGGGATCGGGGCCGGGCCGGAGACGGACGCGCAGGTGCTGGTGTGGACCGACATGCTGGGGCTGACGTCCGGGCGGGTGCCGAAGTTCGTGAAGAAGTACGCCGACCTGCGTGAGGTCATGGGCGACGCGGTGAAGGCGTTCGCGGAGGACGTCGTCGGCGGGGGCTTCCCGCTGGAGGAGCACTCCGTCCACTAGCCACTGCGGCACCACCGGGCAGCCCGCCGATCATCCCCCGTCGGCGGGCTGCCCGGTGGT